>CAKUGA010000013.1 GCA_934654515.1 uncultured Collinsella sp.
GACAAGTCGAGCAGGCCCTCAAACCGCCTTTCGGGCTCGGACTTTATGCACTACGCCAACGATAACGCGGTGGTCAAGGCGATCTACGACTTTACGCATGGCTCTCTGCGTCCGCTGTTTATCGGTATCGTGGTGGCGCTGGTGCTCATGAGCCTGTATTTTCCCGTGCGCGATCTGTACGTGGCAAAGCGTTCGAGCGATATCTTGGCCAAGCAGGTCGAGATTCGCCAGCAGTACAACGACGAGCTGCAGAAAAGCGTCGACAAACTGCTCTCGGAGGAGGGCATTAAAGACGCGGCATCCGAGGACCTGGGCCTGGTGATGCCCGGCGAGAAGAGGATTGAAGTGCAGGGCCTGGACGACGATTCGGACTCGTCGTCGAGCAAAAAGTCCTCGAACGCCAAGAAGGCCAGCAAAGTTGCCAAAGAGATCGAAGAGGTCGGCAAGGACGTGCCGTGGTACATCCAGACGCTCGATATGCTGTTTGGGTTTAACGGCGTCGAGGGCCAGACGGTCGTGTCCAACGGCGAGTAGCGCCCGGAGGGGAGTTCTCAATGACGAATTGCAAACGATATAAGGTGGCGGCGATTGACCTGGGGACGGTGTCGTCGCGCCTGGTGCTGGCCCAGGTCGAGGGCGGGGTGATCGTGGAATCGTCCAAGCATACCGAGATTACCGACTTGGGCGAGGGCGTGGACGCGACGGGGCGCTTTTGCGAGGCGGCCGTTGAGCGCGTGCTCGCCGCGTGTCGCATGTTTGTGGACGAGGCCCGTGCCTTTGGGGCCGCGTGCATCTGCACCACGTGCACGAGCGCCGCGCGCGATGCGTCCAATGCCGCGCTACTGCTGGACGGCCTGCGCGATCTGGGGCTCGAGCCGCAGGTGATTCCGGGCGAGGTCGAGGCACGCCTGACGTTTTTTGGCGTGGCGCACGACTTTGCCGGCGAGCGCATCATCGTTGCCGATTCGGGCGGCGGATCCACGGAGCTCGCGACGGGCGTCTATGCACCAGAGCGCGGTATCTTTGCTCTGGAGGGAACGCGCTCGCTGGACATCGGTTGCCGTCGCGTGACCGAGCGGTTTTTCTCGGCGCTGCCGCCGTCGACGAACGAGCTTGCGGCTGCTGCCGGCTGGGCAAACGAGCAGTTCGCTGCCTATTTTGAGGGCCTGCCGAGCAATTTTGAGCGCGCCGAGCGCCTGGTCGCGGTGGGTGGTACCGTCACCACGCTCGTGGCACTCGTTCACGAGCTGGAGCCGTATGATTCGAGCTTTGTGCACCTGCGCGAGCTTTCGCTGGAGCAGGTTTCGGCCGCTATCGAGCGCATGTCCGCGCTGGATGTTGCGGGCATTGCCGCGTTGCCGGGTGTGCAACCCAAGCGCGCGGGCGTGATCTTGGCAGGCGCCGTGGTGATTCGCGAGCTCATGCGAGCCGGCGGCTACGACATGCTCACCGTAAGCGAGAACAGCCTGCTTGCCGGCATGGCCGCCACCATCAACGAGGTTCTCGACGGCGCGACCCCCACCATCGCCTGGACTCCCAGCCTCAGCACCTTCCAAGAGTAGTCTTTTTGGGACGGTGCTTTTTAGCTGCATCGCCCACTCGAGACTTTCCGCGATTGAGTTCCGGAGCCAGTCCTTCGCGGCACAGTCTTTATTTAAACCGTCCAAGTTTTGGGATGCAGTTCACTTTCGGCTTGGCTGTCGATGGCACCCCTACAGTGGGGTTTCTTGACTGGTGTTTTTCGCTCGATGGGACAAAGACCTGTAAAACCCATATTCAAAGAACGGGCGGACTCCAAGTACGCCTGGAGTCCGCCCGTTTAGTCGTGCAAGAGAAGTTAGCACAATCGATAACTGCCGTGTTGTAAAAGGTTACCAATCTTCCGGCGAACCGACCCCGGTCCCAATGTCGCCGCGATCGGTGGTCTCACCGGTCTCGGGATCGATAACCACCCAAGAAATGGGGCCGGATGCGGTGCAGACGGCATCTTCCTTACCGAATTCGACAACTTCCATAGCAGGCGCATTGTACTGATTCTTAGACACTTGCGTTGCTCCGTTCCTCGGGATCGGAATCCCGGGTCGCGAGACTTACACGGACAATTTTAGTCACCCCACTCGATCTGACCGGACTCCGTAATGATGTCTTCATTACCGAATTCCACGACCTCCATAGCAGGCGCATCGTACTGATTCTCAGACATTTGCAGACCTCCTTTCCTCCTGTAATTTTGCAATGTAATTTTTAGTCTAATTCTATGACGGCTGGCAGTCAACAAGGGGGCTGACATGCGGAAATCCCCACATATGCTGTACTTATGGTAACTTTTTATCGGATTCGTGAATGATGGCTTTCCGCCTGGGGTCATGTGGCATATTCCGTTGTGCTTGCCAGTACCATCCCCACCAGATGGGGGTAATATGCCTGCTATAGGTTGTTCCGATATGCTGACGTGGCGGTTACCATAGGGATTCCCGCTGCCATTGCGGGCTATCTGAGTAGACTGGAAAGACGACGACATTGCTTGAAAGTACCGTTTGCCAAATCATCCGTTCGGCGTTCTCCGAAGACGGGTCGTTGAAGTTGCCGGAAGGCCTTGAGCCTTCGGTTGTGTATGCCGAGCTGCAGGCCCAGGCTATCCCCGGGTTTGCGTTGTTGCCGGGCGGGCTGCTTGACGCCTGTGCCGACAACGCGCTTGCCGCTGCCTGGCTCAACCACGATCTAGGTCGTCGTGCCTTGTTTGGGCATTTGCTTGACGTGCAGGATGAGGTGCTCTCCGTTTTGGAGGCAAAGGGTATCCCGACCGTCATCCTAAAAGGCGCGGCGGCGGGCATGCTGTATCCTGATCCGGGCTTGCGTTCCTATGGTGACATCGACTTTATGGTGTCTCCTGCCGATTTTAAGCGCGCCCGCGCTGCGTTGGTGGCCGCAGGTTTTGAGGACAAGGACGACGACGGCGTTTGCGATCACCACGTAGGGTTGGACAAGGACGGCGTGCACTTGGAGCTTCATTGGGAGCCAAACGGCATTCCCCAGGGCACACCTGGTTTGAAGACCCTGTTCCAGGAAGCGCTCGGACACACGGAAGCAGCTTGCGTGCAGGGGCACAGCTTCCCCGTGTTCCCCCCTATGGTCAACGGCGTCGTTTTGCTGCTTCATGCGCGCAAGCACCTGGCGCTCGGGGGTTTGGGCTTCCGCCAGGTGATTGACTGGATGCTGTTTGCGAAGGCATATCTCGCCCATGATGGCTGGACGGAGTTTTCCGAGCTTTTGGGCGATGAGCGCGTCAAGCGCACGGCAACGTGCCTCACGCGTTTCTGCCAGATATACCTGGGCCTTCCCGAGGAGGGCTTCGAATGGTGCGCCGAGGTGGAGCCCGCCGTTTGTGTCGACCTGCTCGAGCATGTGATGCTGCTGGGTAATTTCGGTAAGAAGATCAAGGGCAAGACCGGTGCTACAGCGCTATCGGGAATCCGAGGCCCCGTCGGCTTTTTCAGGTATCTCCAAAGAGGCGGCGTATGCAACTGGAAAGCCGCGCGCAAGCATGCGCTGCTGCGTCCTTTCGCCTGGGTGTACCAAGCGGGGCGGTGCGTTCGCGTGATTTTGACGCGCAAGGACATTGCGGGTAGCGTGCGTTTCGATATGGAGGAAACCGCCCGGCGCCGCAACCTCGGTTCGGAGATGGGGCTGTATGATCGCTGATAACGAAGCGGTTCCCGTAACCAAAAGCACATTCAGGGAAGTACTCGCCCGCGACGGCGTGCTCGTGTACCGCACGCGCGGCGTGTCCATGGAGCCTATGCTGCGGCAGGGTCGCGACCTTGTGACCATCAGGGCGGCGAAGCCCGGCGAGCGTTTCCACGAGAACGATGTGGTGCTGTATTACCGGGCGGCTGGTAGGTACGTGCTGCATCGCATCGTGGGGGTGGGCCCTGCGGGCTACGTTATCCTTGGCGACAATTGCGTCACCTATGAACGCGATGTCCCGTTCAAAGACGTGCTCGGCATCTTGGTCTCGTTCGTGCGCGATGGCAAGATGTACTCGGTCGACGATCCCGATTACCTTGCTTATGTAAGCAAGCTGCGCCGGGGCGAACGCTGCCGTATCGCAAGGCGCCGGGTGGCCATGCGGGCAAAACGGACGCTCAAGCGCGCGTTTCCCGGCCTATCAAGACGTTGGAATCAGCGGAAGCGAGGAAGGGGAAGGTCATGATGCAAAGCGAAGATAGCGAGCATCTTTTGAGGTTTAGGCTCGCGGGCGTTCCGGTGCAGGTGGCTTCTCGTTTCGGCATGCTCGAACGGGTTGGCGAGCCGTATCTGGATGAGCACGCGGACGATGAGCCCTTGTTTACCATAAGGGCTAGCGATGACGATCTGGCATTCGATAGGGCGATGGCTCCAGAATACCCCGACCCCTGCGTTGAGCTTTGCACCGTGCATCGGCTGATTGCCGAGAAGGTTGCTCCGCTGCGCCGCGTGGTGTTCCATTCTTGCGTGGTCGAGTACGAAGGACGCGCATTCGCCTTCACCGCACGCAGCGGCACCGGCAAGTCAACGCACGCGCGGCTATGGATGCGATATCTTGGCGACCGGGGGGGGGTGAAGATCCTCTGCGGGGACAAGCCGTTCCTATACGTCCCCGAGCGTGGGGAACCCATGGTCTACGGATGCCCGTGGACGGGCAAGGAAGGTTGGGGGTATAACGGGCACGCTCCGCTTGCCGGCATCTGCGTGCTTCGCCAGGCACCAACTTGCTCCATCGAGCGCTTGGCCCCAGCCGATGCCTCGGAAACCATCGTGAGGCAATGCTATATACCGCGCAAAAGCCCTGTTGGCGCATTGACGGCCTTAAGATGCATCGATCGGGTGCTCGCCGAAGTGCCCGTGTGGGCAATGGGGTGCGATATATCGGAAACCGCTGTCAAAACCTCGTTCGAGGCCATGACCGGGCAGTCATATGCAAAGGTTGTTCGCAAGCAATAGGGAAACGGCATGAAGGGAGTTAGCCATGAACATCAAGAAAGGCTTTGTTATCCAGGAAGTAGGCGGTCAATGGGTTGCCGTCGCAACGGGGGCGGCGGCTGCGGAGTTCAGCGGCATCGTGAAGCTTAACGACACCGCCGCGATCGTATGGCGCGGTATCGAGGAGGGTTTGTCGCGCGACCAGATTGTTGCGCGCGTGGTTGAGTCGTACGATGTGGACGAGCCGCGCGCGGCTGCCGATGTCGACACCTTCCTGCAGGCGCTTGTGAAGGCGGGGATCGCCTCGGAGTAGGCTACGCCTCTCGGGCGGTAGAGATGCGCCGATTCGGAGGGGCAAACGGCAAAGTGCCCCTTGCTGCGCGGCGCCCGACCTTGTGTCCTTAATCGCGAAGGGCGCTTCGACTGCGGGATCGGGGCCCCTTCACATTGTGTTTCCCGCAAGGAGGCCAGTCTCGTGGATTCCGGTTCCAAGCTGCATGCCGTTCCCTGGATGATTCGCGTTTTAGGGAGCCGTCTCTGGATGGTTGTCGCCCTTGTCGGACTTGAAGTGGTCATCGCCGGTGGCGGTGTTTACACCGCATGGGTGATGCGCGATCTGGTCAATGCCGCGGTTGGCGGCGCTTCTGATGCGCTTCGCCTCAGCGTTGTCGTGTTCGCGGCCGTTTCGGCTGCGTTGATCGCGCTGCAGGCGCTGTATCGCTTTCTGCAGGAACGTGCGCGCACGATGTTCCAGAATATCCTTAGGCTAAGATTCCTCGACAAAGTGTTGCATGCCGAGCTTTCCAGCGTGCAGGCTGTCCACACCGGCGAATGGATGAGCCGCCTGACCGATGATGCGCGTATCGTGGCATCCAATGCCACCACGGTTGTGCCTTCTGCGGCGGGTATGCTTGCCCGGCTTGTCGGAGCGCTTGCGTTGCTTGTCGTCATGATTCCTCAAATCGCTTGGATGCTCATTCCCGCGGGAATCGTGCTCGCTGGGTTCACGTTGGGCTTTCGTCGCGTGCTCAAACGCCTTCACAAGCGCATCCGCGAAACCGATGGATGCGCACGTTCCCATCTTGTCGAGTGCCTTAACAGCCTGCTTGTCGTGAAGAGCTTCCAGAGGGAAGATTTCGCCGAACGCGGCGCTGCTGTGCTGTTGGAAGACTATCGGGCTGCATGCATGCGGCGTATTCGATTCTCCAATTTGTGCAACATCGGATTTGGATTGGCCATGAACGGCGCGTATCTGGTGGCTGCCGCCTATTGCGCATATGGGATCCTCGGAGGCTCGGTGAGCTACGGTACGTTCGTGGCGGCGTTGCAGCTTGTCGGTCAGGTGCAGGGCCCGTTGGCTAACATCTCGGGTTGCATTCCGCGGTATTTCGCTATGACGGCCAGTGCTGAGCGCCTGATGGATGCCGAAGCGCTGCCTTATGATGGCGTTGCCGATTCGGAGGAGGGACCCACAGCGGACACGACGGGTTTTGCCGGCTTGGAGCTGCGTGGGGTGTCATGTCGATACGGCTCCGAGACGTCCAATGTCGCCGACGCCTGCGGCCCGCGGGCGATTCGTTGCCCCGACATGAACATCGGGCGAGGCGAGTTCGTTGCGTTCACCGGTCCGAGCGGCTGCGGAAAGTCAACCACGCTGAAGGCGATGATGGCGTTTTGCCCTTGCGAAACGGGTGAGTGCTGCGTGCTGCTTGGGGACGGGTCCCGCCAGCCTCTGACGGCGCGCTGGCGTTCCCTTTTCTCCTATGTGCCCCAGGGCAACCACCTTATGGGCGGTACGGTGCGCGAAGCGGTCGCCTTCGGCGATACGGAAGGAGCTTCCTGCGATTTGCGCATGTGGGATGCGTTGCGTATCGCATGCGCCGATTTTGTGCGGGAGATGCCCAGGGGGCTTGATTCGCAGTTGGGCGAAAGCGGTGGCGGCTTATCGGAGGGTCAGGTTCAGCGCCTGGCCATAGCCCGTGCGGTTTTCAGCAATAGGCCAGTGCTCCTATTGGACGAGGCGACCTGTTCGCTAGATCCCGATACGGAACGGCGCGTTCTGCAAAACCTGAGCGCTTTGACGGACAAGACCGTTATCGCGGTAACCCATCGTCCTGCAGCGCTTGAAGTGTGCGACAAGCGCATCGAGTTTTCAGAATGACATCGGGCTTTGGCGTTGCGATGGCCCGCGTTGATCCCGTGCCGCAAAAGGCTCCTCTTCTAACTGCTGGACTCTCGGATAAGGCAGATGTATGGGGGCTGTCGCATGGTGTAAAACCGCCCCTAACCAGACAAGTCGGCTGATGGCGAAGGGGGCGAACATGAACGACAATCCGAAAGCGGCATCGACGCAGGAAAGCATTGCGTTTCATTTCGACTTCGCCGACGCCACAGACCCCGCAGAACACGAACGACCGCTCATGGAGGGGCCGTGCCGAACGCAGAGCGCGCTCGCCAAGGCAAAGGATGATATAAGGCCTTATGCGCATTTCCCTTGGAAAATGTGTGAGACAGCCACGTTTTTCCATCGAAAAATGTGCGAGACAACCACGTTTTTCCATCGAAAAATGTGGGAGCATCAACCTAAGCTGCGGTGAAATAGTTCCTAAATAGGCTGGTAAACAGCATAAATAAGAACTATTCCACCGCAACTTACCATCTGTACCGGCGTCCAAAAGAAGCGAGCCCGCATCCCAAAGGGGCGCGGGCTCGTAAACAATCACATGGTAGGGGCGGTGGGACGTCCGCGTATTTGCTGCGCAAATACGCACCGGCTTCGGTCGCCTGCCGGCGCCCTCGCCGGCTCGCTACGGACGCTGCGCGTCCGCTTAACGCTCACCCCCTCGCGGGTTCGAGCCCCACCGGCATCTAAAAGAAACGAGCCCGCATCCCTGGGGGATACGGGCTCGTAGGCGCTATATGGTAGGGGCGGTGGGACTCGAACCCACAATCCTTGCGGCGAGGGATTTTAAGTCCCCTGCGTATGCCAATTCCGCCACGCCCCCGTAAGACTAGAAGTCTAGCACAAGCCGTCCGTTACGCGTTGACGGCCATCGAGTGCTGGCCCGACTTTTCCACGTACTCGCGGAATTTGTCCTCGTCACCCTTGTTCTTGTACTGCAGGGCCAGCAGGTATTCCAGACGGCAGCTCTTGACCTTGTCGTTACCGGCCTCCTTGAGCATGCGCTCCAGCTCGGGGATGTCGTTGTGGCGCTTGAGGATCATCGTGTCGTACATCAGCTGACACTCGTGTGCAACCGCCTCGGCTTGACCGCCCTCAAAGCCCTTGATCTCGTGCAGCAGCGCCTTGGACTTTTTGCGGTCCTCCTGGCCAACGTAATAGTTGAACGCCTTGATCACCAGGTCAACGCGCTGCATCTTGGGCAGGTTGAGGCCCAGCAGCAGGTCGAACATCTCGTCGGCGCGCTCGTGGTCCTCGCGCAGCAGATAGGAGTTCAGACGCAGGTAGTCGCGGTTGTAGCGCGGGTACAGCATGCTGGTGAGTTTGCCGTCGAGCAAACGGTCGAACTCATCCCACTGCTTGGCGGCCATAAGTTGCTGCAGGCGCTTGAACGTGGTGCGTTTTTTGATGCTAAAGAACACTGACACGCCGATGCAGATGATAACGACGGCGGTCCAGAGGGTGCGGGAATCGGGCATTTCAGAGTCCTTAGTCGCTCGTAAGGCGAGCGGTATGACAACATGTACTAGATGTATTATACGCAGCGCGCAAGCAAACTGGCATAAAAGTGCATCGAGGCCGAGCGCCATCGCTCGCTGCGGTACACTTAACTAAAGTAAACCTCGAAGGGAGACATTACCTATGAAGAAGATCGTTTTGGCCTGCGGTGCTGGCGCTGCTACTTCCACGCTCGTTGCCCAGAAGGTCGCTACCCTGCTCGACGCCAACGGTTACGCCGACAAGTACGAGATCGTGCAGTGCGCCATCTCCGAGGCCAAGGACGCTTGCGACGAGGGCGCCGACCTGCTGATCGCCACCACCGTTGCCCCCGAGGGCCTCACCTGCCCGTACGTGAGCGGCGTGCCCTTCATGACCGGCATGAACCGCGTCGCCGCCGAGAAGGCCGTCCTCGACGTCATGGCTCAGTAGGCGCTGCCTGTATGAGTGAGCAGAACGCCAACCCGGTCGAGCTCTTTGGTATGCGCGTCGCCCACGTGGGCATCAACGCCACCGACCCGGCCGACGCCCTGGAGATCGCGGAGCTGTTCTCGACGATGATGGGCATGCCCGTTATCGAGACCCCGGTTTCGTACTTCAACGATTCGCTGGTCGAGATCATGAAGCAGAACGGTCGCGGCACCAAGGGCCACATCGGCTTTGCCGTCAACGACATCGACGCGGCTGAGAAGTGGTTTGCCGAGCGCGGGCTCGAGGTCAACGAGGGGTCGCGCGCGCTGCTGCCCGACGGCGGCACCAAGCTCGTGTACTTTAAGCGCGAGTTCGCCGGCTTCGCCGTGCACCTGTGCCGCGAGTAGCGCACAGGCTGCTATAGCTAGCGAAAGGGGATAGGGCCGCATGGCCTTATCCCTTTTTTATGCCGAGGGGTTTCTATCGTGGCAGGCGAATCGTAAAGCGGCTGCCGACGCCCTCGACTGAGGTCACACCGATGACGCCGCCGTGGCTGTCGACGATCCACTTGGCGATGGCGAGCCCCAGACCCGAGCCCTGCGCGCCGGCATCGCGCGCGTTGTCGGCGCGGTAGAACCGTTCGAACGCGTGAGCTGCGGATTCCTGGTTCATGCCGATGCCCTCGTCCTCAACACTTATGTCGATCGTGCCCGCGCCCGCATCCGGCGTCACGCCAAACGAGATGGATGTGCCCGCGTCCGAATACTTGGCGGCGTTCTGCACGATCACGCGCAGAGCCTGCTTCACGAGCGCCACGTCAACGGGCGCGTCGCAGCGCGGGTCGCTAGTAAGTGCGGCATCGTACGCCAGTCGATATGTGTGCGCGGCATCGATCATCTGCGATTCCTCGCATACCTCGCCGACCAGTGCGGCCAGGTTAGTATTCGCACGCCGCAGGACCGTGCGCCCGGCATCGCCGCGCGCCAAAAACAGCAGCTGCTCCACGAGCTCCTGCATATGCTCGCTTTCGGCCTTGAGCGAGGCAATGGACTCTGCCAGCACGTCCGGGTCGTCTTTGCCCCAGCGGTCGAGCATGTTCACGTAGCCCTGAATCACCGCGATGGGCGTGCGCAGCTCGTGGCTTGCGTCGTTGACAAAGCGCATCTGCTGCAGCTTGGCCTCTTGCATTTGGCGCAGCAAGCGGTTGAGTGCGACCTCGATACTCGCCAGGTCGGCATCGCCGGTAGTGACGCTCGGTGAATCGACGCTTGCACGCTCGATGGCCTGCTCCAGCGTTTCCATCTTGCCGCCGGCGAGCTGCATGCGGCCGAGCTCGTCCACGCGCAGCGCCAGATCGTTGAGCGGTGCCATGGTACGGCGCACGCGGCGAGCGCCGCCGAGCATGTTGAGCACGCTGACGACCTGCCAACTCACAACGACAAGGTAGAGAGGCCATAGCGCGACGAGGTCCTGCGCGAGGGGGAAAGTCTTGGTGGTACGCGCAAGCTCGACGGTATAGGTGAGCGTTGTCAGGTCCCAGCCGCGCGCGGGCGTCAGCGACATGCCGCGAACGGTGGCGCTGGGGATCCATCCTGCGGTAAACGCGCCGTTGGGCAGCGTCTGGTTGTATCCATAGACGAGGATCGCCACCGCAATAACCAACAGCAACAGATCGAGCCAGACGTAGCTCATCAGGCGGCGCCACATATAGCCCCAGTTGATGGCGCGGGCGATGGAGGTGACGCGCTTGGCCTCGGCGTTACGCACGGCAGACATAGCCCACCCCGCGCACGGTCTGGATGATGCGGGCGCCGCCGGCGTCCTCGATCTTGGCGCGCAGGTGCGCGATGTGCACGTCGACGTTGTTGGTGTCGCCCACGTATTCGTAGCCCAGCGCCTCGTGCGCGATGCGCTCGCGTGTGAGCACGGTCTCGGCATGCGCCATAAGCAGGGCGAGGACATCGAACTCGCGGGCCGTGAGCGCGATGGGCGAGCCGCCGACCGTGACTTCGCGGCGGTCGGGGTCGAGCGCAACCGAGCCCACGGCGAGCGCAGCGGGGGAGGGCGCGGCGGAAGCCTGGGTCGAGTCGCCGACCGGGGGCATCGCAGCGGCTCCGGCGCCCGCGCCGCCTGCCGTGCCCGCCCCAGTACCGGCGCCGCCAACGCCCGAAGCCGCTCGCACGGCTTCCGAGCGCTTCAGTGCCACGCGGATCCGTGCGAACAGCTCCTCAATCGCAAACGGCTTGGTCAGGTAATCATCGGCGCCGGCATCGAGCCCGGCCACCTTGTCCATCACGGCATCGCGCGCGGTGACCATGATCACCGGCACATCCTTGTGCTTGCGGACGCGCCGCAGCACCTCCATGCCGTTGAGCTGCGGCAACAGCACGTCGAGCAGAATCAGATCGTAGTCGCGCTCCAGCGCCAGGTCCACGGCAGTGCGGCCATCGGCGGCGTGTTCCACCTGGTAGCCCTCGTGCTCCAGCTCGAGCGTCACAAAGCGGGCGATTTTCTCCTCGTCCTCTACGATCAGGATCCGTGCCATGCGTGCCCCCGTCTGCGATTACTTGTCGTCGTTAAGATTTTGCTTGATGTCGTCTGCGGCGTTGGCAGCGCTATCCATAAGGTTGTTGATGCTGCCGGGCACGTCGCCGTCGCTGTCGATGCGGTAGCGCATGCCAAAGAACAGGCCAATCAGCATCAGCCATATCGTGGCGCCCCAGGCAAACAGCGCGACGATGGGGATCAGGATGGGAATGTTGAGGATGATCGCGTCGCGGCGCGTGGCAATAAACTTGGCGTCCAGGCTCAGGCGGAAGAGCTTTTTGAGGTACTCCCACACGCTGTCCATCTTCTTGGAGAAGTCGGTCTTTTCGCTCGACTTTTCGTAGGCTGCCTGCGCGGCGACCATCTCGGCAGAGGGCTCATCGACTGGCGCGGACTCGGTGGCGGCGTGCGCCGACGTGGTCTGGGTCTTGCCCTGCGACTCGAGCCAAATGATGGCATCCAGAACGTTACCGTCGGCGGCGTCGAGGGCGGCCTTGGCATCGGTGTAGCTCACGCTGCACTTGGTGCGGATGGTTTCAACTTTTTCGAGGTCGTCCATGACCTGTCCTTTCGTTCGATGGGCGCGACGCCGGGCGATCTGCCCGGGCGCGAGCGTTGCGTTCGGCGGCCTGCGTTGCGCCGCTCCGCCCTTGGTCGAACTCTATAGTGCAGGTTATAGATTAAGCGATTCTTGAGCCAAGATTAATGTTGGATGAGTTTTTGGGTGGGATGAAGTTGATATTCAAGGAGGCGGCCGCTTGCAAACTTTCCTCGTGGAGTTCCGTATAGAATGGCTTCGACTGCGGTAAAATGACCTTAGTAAACCCGCCCGGCCTCTGCTCTCGAGCATGCACACTGGCGGGTCTTCTTTTATGCATCGAGCACAGGAGCACCATGGGGGAATACAAGAAACCCTGGCTGACCTTCGAGGAGCAGGCCGACCTGCTCATAGTCGAGCGCGGCCTGGTGGCAGACCGCGATGACCTTATCGCCCACCTCGCAAACGTTGGCTATTACCGCCTGAGCGGCTACTGGTACATCTTCAAGCGCAAGCCAGAGGCAGACAAGGAGGGCGAAAAGGACGAGCGTTTCGTCGAGGGCACGACATTCGACCAGATCTGGAAGCTCTACACCTTCGACAGGCAGTTCAGGCTCATCGTCTTGGACGCCATCGAGCGCGTCGAGGTCTACTTCCGCACGCAGCTGGCCTATGAGCTCGCGGGCAAGACCGGAGCGTTCGGCTTCTTCGACCGCGAGAATCTCCCGCGCCTTGAGGGCGATGCGTACGGCGAGTTCATCGAACGATGCACTGAGGAGCTTGACCGCTCGCGTGAACCCTTCGCTATCCACTTCAAGGAGGCCTACGGCGACGCGCATGACCTGCCGCCCTATTGGATTCTCGTGAACCTGATGGACTTCGGCACGATGCTTCGCCTCTACAACGGCGCGTCGGTTGACATCAGGAACAGAATCTCTGGGGACCTGGGCGTATCGTCGCGCGTGTTGAAGTCGTGGCTCGTGGCCATCAACACCGCTCGCAACATATGTGCACACCATGGCCGCCTGTGGAACAGAGGGCTTGGCACCAGGCCGACCATCCCCACCAAGTCGAAGTATCCAGAGTGGCACGAGCCGTACCAGGTGCGGTCGGACAACATGTTCGGCATACTCACCATCCTGAGTTACCTGCTGGAGCGCATCGCCCCCGAGACAGGCTGGCGCACACGTTTGTTTGAGCTGCTAGACAGGCTGGATGCCGACGAGCGGCGCCGCATGGGGTTCGCGGAGGGTTGGCAGGGATGCCCGCTTTGGGAGCCGTATCTGCCCGCTGCGGAGCTTGGGAAGAAGCTCGAGCGCGGGTATGAGGAGCGCGGGGGAGTGCCATTATGTGAACCATTCACCGACGAATGAGAAAAGGCAGCGAGTGCGGTCCCCCGCGGGATTATCCTGGACCTATTACGTGAGCGGTGCGCGGGCGAGGAGCAAACATGGCAGGCCGTGGAGACAAATGGTCGAGGGAAGAAACCCTTGCGGCTCTGTTTTTGTACCTCGCCCTACCATCAAAAAAGGTTGATAAAACAGGCGAGGACGTCCAGGCGTTAGCTAAGGCCATTGGCAGAACGCCGAACGCAGTCGCTCTAAAAATCTGGAATCTTGCATCTTTCGATGAGCGTCGACGCGCTCGCGGCAAGGTTGGAATGACCCATGCGAGCAAAATGGATGAGATGGTTTGGGCTGAGTATTCCTCTGCTGGCGATGAGCTCGTCGAGGAAGCGACCGAGGTGTTCCTCAATCGATTCGATTTTGAAGAACCGCTAAGCGATGAGTTGAAAGAGACGATTGGCTTTGATTTGCCAGAGGGCAAAGAGCGCGAAGCAATCGTTTCGATGCGGGTGAACCAAGAGTTCTTTCGAAATACCTTGCTCGTCAATTACGATTCAAGATGCTGCTTGACGGGGCTATCAAACAAGGCTCTGTTGGTTGCTAGCCATATCAAGCCCTGGATAGCCTCTGATCCAAAAACGGAGCGACTCGCCCCCGACAACGGATTGCTCTTGAACGCATTACACGATAAGGCGTTCGATTGGGGACTAATCACCATTACGAAGGACCTAAGGATAGTGGTGTCCGGTGTGGTCGGACATGAAACACCTGAGGATGAGTATTTGTGGCGCTACAACGGAGAGCCGATTACGCTTCCGAAGCGATTTGCCCCACGAGCTGACTTTATTGAATACCACAACGATATGGTGTTTAAGGGGTAATTGGGCTATCTCCCGACCAAACGAGGATTCGGATTGGTTTGCTGGAACGTGGCAGTGCCCTGTTCTAAGCAACGTATTTGCGATAGAGTCGCGCGGGAACGGTGCTTGGGGCCGTCGCACAGTAGCAAATTACTTATTTCGAGCGATGTGATGCTGCGATTTCGGAAATGCTCGCCTGGTTGCGGCGCCGCCTTCGAAAAGCTGGTTTTATTTCCATTACAGCTGGGAGGTGCTCAGGCTGAGGTCGTCGAACCTGTCGCTCAATGCGATCGCCGTCGCCTGGGAGGAAACGGAACGAATGAGGCCGGGGAGGTGTACACCCTCCTGTTCCCGGAGCGCGGGCAGCCTGTTTTAACAAGACTAATCCTTAGGAATTCATGGTTTATTTCTTTCGGGTCTCACGGCGTTGCCTCAACCCGCCCATCGCGGGGACGCCTGTATCCTTCCGCTACTCGTTTCCCTTCCCAAGCATGAGGGAATGGTCGAGGCACTTGCTCCCGCCGCCGAACTCAACGAGACGACCGTGGTGGATTAGACGGTTGCACACCGCGGGAGCGGAGGGTGTGCGCTGCGAGGGACGGCCCGCGGCACGACCGACCCGGCGCGGCACCCGTGGCGGACGCGGACGCGGCGCGGACGGCGCCTGATGGGTGAGCATGCGGCAGTGGTTGCCCCGCTGGGCGGCAATAAGCTCGAATCGAGTACGAGTGTTTTTGTCCGGGCGAAGCGTTAGAACTGGATTTGTTCTGTTGTCGACTGATGTTGAATCGATCCGGCAGAAGCGGAACTATAATTTTTTATTTGTCTATATCTATCGAAATGGAGACCGAGCGCGTGGAAAACGAGAGGAACATGACGGCAGTTGACCTTTTCGCTGGCTGCGGCGGAATGTCTCTCGGTTTCGAAAAGGCTGGCGTCAATGTTGTGGCTGCCTACGACAATTGGGACGCTGCCATTGATGTCTATCGCGCTAACTTCCATCATCCTGTTTTCAAAAGGGATCTTTCCGACGTTTCCGTATCCGAGGAAGTTGCCGGCTTCGCTCCGGACATCATCATCGGCGGGCCTCCTTGTCAGGATTTCTCGCAGGCCGGCAAGAGATCCGAGGATGGTGGGCGCGCAATCCTCTCTGTTAGATATGCCGAGATTATCGCGAGGTGCAAGCCTCGCTTCATCGTTATGGAGAACGTCCCACGCGTTCGAACGAGCAAATCTATGGAAGCGATTCGGGCCACCCTCAAAGCGCAGGGTTATGGCTTGAGTGGGCGAGTGATGGATGCAAGCCTGTGCGGGGTTCCCCAAGCTCGCAAGAGATACTTCTTGGTCGGATGCCTTGGGGCGCCCGACGGGTTTCTCGACCCATATCTTGAGAAGGGCCTTTCTGACCATCAGATGACCATTCGTGAGTATCTCGGTAACGAGCTTGGAATTGATTACTACTTCAGGATTCCGCGAAGCTACACGAGGCGGGCCATCTTCAGCATTGACGAGCCCTCGGTCACTATTCGTGGTGTGGACAGGCCGATACCGCCGAGCTACAAGCTTCACCCCAACGACGCGGCGGACCTCAGCCAAGCCCGGTGCTTGACTCCAAAGGAGCGCAGCAGGATCCAGACTTTCCCGGAGTCCTTCAAGTTCTTTGGGAGCAAGACGGATATCAACCAGATGGTGGGCAACGCCGTACCGGTAAACCTTGCAACCTACGTTGCACGAGCACTACTGGAATACAGGAGGGATGTGAGCGATGGACTGCGTTGATCTTTTCTCGGGATGCGGCGGTATGTCGCTCGGATTCCAGAATGCGGGCTTCAACATAAAGGCGGCGTTTGATAACTGGCAGGCGGCCGTCGACATCTATTCGGCGAACTTCGACCACCCAGCATTCAAATACGATCTTTACGATGTGGAAGCGGTTCCGAAAATTGAAGAGTATTCGCCGTCGATGATAATTGGTGGCCCTCCTTGCCAGGACTTCTCCATTGCGGGTGCCAGGCAGCGCGGAAAGAGGGCCAATCTCACCATCCGATATGCTGAGATAGTTCGGGACGTCAGACCCGAGTGGTTCGTCATGGAGAATGTTTACAACATCGAGCGTATGGACGTTCTTCCCGAGGCTTTAGCCATCTTTAGGGAAGCCGGCTACGGACTGACCAAGAGAATCCTGAATGCCAGTCTGTGCGGCGTGCCGCAGGCAAGGAGGCGCTTCATTCTCATCGGCCATTTGGGCGATGAGAATGACTTCCTCGGCGCGATATTGGATGCGCATCTAGCTAAAAAGCAGATGACGGTGCGGGACTATCTCGGGGATTCCCTCCATACGCAGTTTTATTACATGCATCCGCGAAACTTCAATAGGCGCGGTGTCTTCAGCATCGACGAACCTGCGGTAACTGTGCGCGGGACTAACAGGCCAATACCTCCGAGCTACAAACGTCATCATGCCGATAAGGCGGATATCAGCGAAGGCGTGAGGGCGCTCACATACAAGGAGCGTAGCTACCTCCAAACCTTCCCTGAATCATTCGACTTCGTCGGATCGAAGACTCACGTTGAGCAAGCGATTGGCAATGCGGTTCCCGTCAAGTTGGCTGAATACGTGGCAAATTGCATAAAGGAATATATCGAGACACAGGACGGCGGTAGAGAGTAGCGATGACCAACTTCTGCGAATGGAACCTGTCTTATCCGCTTGAAGACTCTGTCCTGACGGATGACACGCTCAATGTGCGCTACAGGGGAACCAGTGGCGCAGGGCAGCTTGAACTGGCAGGATCATGCAGAGGTGCGGACGGCTCAACCATCAGGTCAAGGGACGTTATCGGTTCGTCGATTCGCTTCGAGCTTTCATTCTCCGGCCGCCCTCCGATTAGGCTTGTTGAGACGTATCCCGTTCGCGAGGTCGGCGGGAAGGTTCGCATTTCCGTAAAAAGTAATGCGGCGGATGACCGGCCAAACATTGGGAACCTTTTTGCCGCCCTGTTGCTTCTTCCTGAAATAAGCCAAAAGGGGAAGTCTAACCCCCTTGAAGAGGGCAAGCTGAATTCCAAGACGTTTTGGGTCGATGATATCGATTCGTATTACCAAGGCAGCAACAACGGAGTAGTGACTCTCCGACCTGTTCATATCATTCTTGCAACGGGCAATAAAGAGCATGAGCAGCAGTTCGCTGGTGCCGCAAGCCTCGACTTCGAAGAGCGCATCAGGAAAATGCAGTACGTCCTCCGCGCAATGGTTCTCCTGTCTTCAGACGGAATGAAGACGGCGTGTGCTTACTACCTCGATGTAATCGAGGGCAGGAAGCAATTTGAATATGCCATAGGTTCGTATTTCCGCTCATACATAATGAGCCAACTTGCCGGAGAAGATTCCCTGGGCTACTCAACAGGCGAGGACCCCCTATCGGCCCTTGCGCATTACGTGCCCAAACGCCAAGAACCTGACATGTTGCCTGCTCCCACAGAGCCCCACAACCTCATCTACTTCGGTGCCCCCGGAACGGGCAAGTCCTACAGCCTGAACAAGCTCGCCGAAGAGCACTTCGACAAGGCGCACGCGCGTCGCGTCACCTTCCACCCCGACTACAGCTACGCCTCGTTCGTCGGCTGCTACAAGCCGACGATGCGTTGGCCCGAGCAGAAGGCCGACGAGTCCCTCTCCGAGAACATGGGTCGCCCCTACGTCTCCTACGAGTTCGTGCCCGGCCCGCTCGTGAAGAGCTATGTCGAGGCGATGACGCACCCCGCCGAGAACTTCCTGCTCATCGTGGAGGAGATCAACCGCGCGAACCCCGCCGCGACCTTCGGCGACGTGTTCCAGCTGCTCGACCGCGACGACGACGGAAAGAGCGAGTACGACGTGGACGTCCCCGTCGACCTCGGAGGGTACCTCTGGAAGGAGTTCTACCACGCGTCCGGTCGCGCGGATGAGGTTCCAGGGCTCTACAGCCACGAGGAGAACGCCGCATGTCGTGTGAACACGATGCGCCTCCCTTCCAACCTCTACATCTGGGCGACTATGAACAGCGCCGACCAGGGCGTGTTCCCGATGGACACCGCCTTCAAGCGCCGCTGGGAGTTCCGCTACATGGGAATCGACGAGGGCGAAGGGAAGTATGCCGGCAAGGTCGTGCGCATCGGCTCGAGGCGCGAACCCGTAGAGTGGAACGCCCTGCGCCACGCCATCAACGGCTTGTTCAAGGGCAAGGCGCGCGTCAACGAGGACAAGCTCCTGGGTCCGTTCTTCCTCAAGGAGTCCACACTGGATGACGACGAGGCCTTCGACGAGGCATTCAAGAGCAAGGTGCTGCTCTACCTCTACGAGGACGCCGCGAAAATGAAGCGCCCCAAGGTATTCCGCCACCCCGACTTCACCTACTCCGAGATTTGCGCCGAGTACGACAGCTCCGCCGACGGCGTTTTCGCGCTCGACGCTCCCGTCGAGCGCGTGGCGGAGGGCGACGGCGCCGAGGACGGCGCCGAGACGGGTGTGGAGGCGTAGTCCATGGCCTTCGACCCCGTTTACGTGCGGGAGCGGGACTTCTACTCCGTCGGTGACCTCGCGCGTCTCCTCGGGCTCGACTTGCGCGACGCCCTCGCGTGCGTGAGGGCGTGGGCCTCGCGCGGCGTGCTGACGCTCAGGAGCGACGCCGCGCCCGAGGGCGAGGGCGCCGACGAGGAGCTGGCCGCGCTCGGCAAGTACCAGTTCACGTGGGTGGGCCTTGCCCGCTGGCGCCGCGCGCTCGTCTGCGCGTACCCGAAGTACTACCCCCGGTCTTCCGCCGAGTTCCCCCATCCCCCGGAGGGCGAGCTTGCGCAGCTCTTCCGCGTGCTGCGCAAGAGCTCTGGCCGGCTCGCGGGCATAGGCGCCGCGCTGCCGGACGCCGACGAGGGCGGCGGGCCTCTCTCGCTCATGCTGGCGCTGTTGGGCTCATACGAGGAGAACGGCGTCTACACGAATTATGTGCGCGTCATCCGCGACAACGGCTCCGGCGAGATCGCCTGGGGCCGCACCATCGTGCAGAACCAGCCCTTCATGGACGGCAACACGCCGGTCTACTTCGATCTCAAGACGCGCGACACCTCCCGCGACGCCGCCGACCTGGTGACGCGCCTGCACCGCTGCGTGCTGACGCGCTGCTCGGCAGACCTGCGCCGCTGGGGCATCGACGAGCTGCTGGGACTCGCCGAGGTGGACCTCTCCGGCGAGGACCTGGAGGACCTGGGAGAGCCGGAGGCCCTGACGCGCCGGCTGGAGCTGGAGCGCTCGGTGCAGTTCGTGACGTGGAAGCAGGACGTCATCGACATGTTGCTGCGCTACCTGAACCCCTCCGAGGAGTACGAGAGCCCCGATGAGGAGTTCTGCCTGGGCACGGCGAGCTTCTACCACGCCTGGGAACTCGCCTGCAAGGCGGCATTCGGCGACAGGCTCTCCGACCGCATCGACTCGCTGGGCTTCCCGCTCGCCGGGGGGTGGCGGGCCCGCGGCGCCGAGACGCTGCTGGGCATCATCCCGAGGCCGGAGTGGGCGGACGCCGCCGGCGAGGGGTGCGGCGAGGTGCGCACGCTCATCCCCGACGTCATCGGGATCCACGGCGACGGCGCGGACGGTCTGGCCTTCTGCATCTACGACGCGAAGTACTACGCGCCGAACCTGGAGCCGGGCATTGCCAAGGACGTTCCCGGCGTGGAGTCCGTGACCAAGCAGGTGCTCTACCAGAGCGCCTACGAGGGCTTCATCCGGGACAACGGGTTCTCCTCCGTGGCGAATGTCTTCCTGGTGCCGACCCACGAGGCCGAGGCGAGGCTCATGGGCAGGGTGCGCTTCCCAGGCGTCTTCGGGAAGCCTGAGCCGCCCCTCTCGGACGGGGTGGAGATGTGGGCTCTGCCCGCGGACTACGTGTTCGACTGCTATCTGGCAGGAAGACTGGCGGACGAGGAGCTGATCCAGAGGATGTGCGAAGGGAGCCTGGATGGGGCACATTAGTTTCGGGGACGCGCTTGATTGGGATGGCACGCACTATCCCAATCCTTCAAGTGCTATTGATGGGGCCATCAACATGGTCTCGACCTCTCGATACACGGCAAAATCCGACCCCGTTGAGTTGACAGAAACAACGGACAGGGTGAGGTACCGATTCCTCGCGACCAATGTCGACAATCCGAAGGACCCCTCTCATTGTGTCGAGGGAAAATTCGTCTACGAGCGAAAGAAGAAGGGTGATCCCTCCTTTCCCTCAGACTCGACCGAATCTGAGCTGGACCCCGTTTCAAGGGGCATGCTCCAAAGAAAAGGCTTCAACGGCGATTGGCTCGAGCTCACTTTAGATACCGGTGAGACCCGCCGCCTATACGAAGCGCTTGATGCTCGCTATCGAATTCATCGGGAGACCGGTGGGGTTCAGGGGGGCAGCACGACGTATGTCCCCCTTGACCGCTCTGTAACCTCGCTCCTCAAGATGATGCGCGAAAATCCCTCGGAAACCAGGCTGCTTTCAGATGGCAATAACTTCGAACTCGTCAAAGAGATGATTCGGCTCATGACCCAGGGGACGACTCGAGAGCAACTGAGCGAGATATTCTCCGAGCTAGAAAAGGGGCATCTCGATGACTTCACGGTCAGTCTGAGTCTCGCCCAGCTCGAAAAGGCAGAAAAGGAAATCGCCGAGAACCTCGATAACAGCAATGAGGAATACTGGCAGAGATTATTTACCAACCATCAATGGATATTGTCGCAGGTATTCTCTGCCCCGTGCACGCTTCTCCAAGGTAAGGCGTATGTCGGAGGCAAGGCGATTGATAATTCCGGTGGCAATATCTGCGATTTCCTCTACCAGAATGAGCTAACCAGCAACGTCACGCTCATCGAGATTAAGACTCCGCGGACGAATCTGCTCGGCACGATATACAGGGGAAAAGAGCCCGAGAACGCCGTCTACTCCCTGACCTCACATATGAGCGGAGCAGTGAACCAGGTGCTTAACTACCGGGACACGCTCACGAAGGACTACTATATGATCAACGGGCGTTCCTCTTCGCACTTTGAATCCCTCTCCCCAAAGTGCGTCGTAGTCATAGGGAAGATTTCCGAGCTCGACACCGCCGGCAAAAAAGCCACCTTTGAGCATTATCGGAATAACCTCTGCGATGTGACTGTAGTTACTTTTGATGAGTTGCTCCAGCGAATCCGGGACCTCATTGCCGTACTCCGAACAGGCAACGAAGAGACCTCCCCGTCCTCGGGAACCCGGGAACCCGACATGGTCATTCCCTTCTAATAACGAGCTGCAGGCTCCCGCCCAAGGGCGGGTAGCTCAAGACCCTGGTGCCTATGAACGCCTTACACATACGCGCCCGGTTTGTGACTGGCCTGGACAATGCCCGCGGCAAACGGAGTATCAAACTAAGAAATGGGAGACCAAGGAGGAAATGCAGGCGCTGTCATCCGGTGATGAGTGGCGCGATGTGATCTTAGCCCAAGGTGCCACGAAAAGCCTGCCGATCCCAGCCTTACATCGTTTCCTTGCTCGCGGCGTAATGTTCCGCCTGCTTAAGGGTGTCCTCGCAGGCGCGCTGTTTTGCTTCGTACTCGTGCGCGTAGCGCTCCTGTTCCGCTTGGCTGGGAACGGGTACGGTCATGCTTCATAGGTCTTTGGGAGATAGCTGCGCAAGTGAGTCTCCGTGCGAGGAGACCATTAGTCTCTTCTGTCCTTCATCGGATGACAGGTGGGCTAAGAAGAACCGTGCTAGTAGTTCATCTTCAAGGGATGCGCAGAAGATGACATCGCAGGGGACAATGAGCTTAGGGTATAGCCGGGGTTCCCGAGGCGCTGGATCGCGTTTCGTGCTTCCAGGCACTACGAGGGCTAGCTTAAATGGTGGTCCAAAGCGTGAGATCGGTATGCAGGTTTCGTACTCGTCCAGTGGTTTGAGGCGATAGAAATAATCCGGATCCGTATCGCCCATATCGTAAATATCCGTGTCGGATACGCGCTCGGGTAGATCTTCGAGACCAATGATCGCTTCATCGACTAAGTGTTTAAGCGATAGGCAGTAGCAGTCGATTCGCCGGTCCGTTCTGCCAAGATCCATCTGCGGTATCTTTAAAAGGGTGCTACGCGGAATGCCGCGGCGTATGTTCGCTTTGGTGCCAAAGCGAACGAAGGACTCCTCTGCAAAAGAGGCGCTTTTAGCATTGGGAAGCAAAGGCCAGATTTTTTCGGCACCCTGATCGCCGAGACGCCAATGCTCAACATCGCATGTCTCGGCGTAAGCATGGCTAATCGAGTCTTTGATCTGCTGCATGAGCTCGCTTGTCATGGGCTTGTTGTCAAATGACCGTCCATCAAAGAGGAAATACGGCTCGTGGAGTTTGCGGTCGCTCAGAAACAGTAAGGCATAGGCATCGCTATTGGCGGTGATTGTATTGGGAAGCAACACGATCGCCGCCAATAGTCCAAGCTGGCAGAGCAGGCGGCGCCCGTCTGCGGCGCGCGCCAGGTTGAGCAATCGGTTGGAGACTTGTGCGACCGCAACGGAATCTGGGCGTTCGTATGCAAGGGAAGCTGCGAGAAAAACGTAATACCATTCGCTGACCGAAAGCGGGCTTGGCACGTTGACATCTGTTTGCAGTTGATGAGCTCTCGACGTAAGGAAATCCCGAACATTCGAGAGGCAAGCCTCAGAAAACGGGGCCGTTTCGTCAAGAGGTGGCCGCGCCCAGCGAGCCCCGCAGTGTAGATACCTCAAGAACGAAGGTAATCGTCGCTAAGCACGGCAAGGTTTATCACCGTTCTACGGGATGCAGTAGCTTTAATCAAAGCGTCATTAAAACGAGCGTGCCATTGGTGGCTGCGCTCAAAAGAGGCAAGACGCCCTGCCCAACATGTTGCCCACCAGTGGTTTAGACGTTCCTTTTGGGGCGTCCTGCAAGGACATGGGTCCCTGCAGACGCGTGGGCCTAAAAACGTGTCCGCACGCCATGTGACACTTAACCTGTCGCCCTGCTCTGTCGCGGTGGCACGTACCTGAACAACGACCCTCTAAGGAGTTCGATATCGATGAGTGACAACACCAAGCATCTCGCAAAGAAATGCGTTAAGGACGCAGGACCGTGCATCGCGCTGTGCGTGGCCGGCGCGACGGTCGCGCTATTGGCTGTTCTGGGGCCGTTCGACGTGCTTCGAAGCGCCAGCTCTCTGCATGTTTGCATGGCCCTTGCCGGAGCCATGATGACCGGCGGCGTGCTCGATCTGATCTTTTGGGTGTTTGACCCGTTTGGATGGAAGAACGAGGGGTAAGCCCTAAGGGACGGATGCCCCGCAGCGTTAGGAGGTCCCCTTGATTTGGTTTACCAGCGATACTCACTTTGGACACGAGAACATGCTGCGGCTCGCCGACAGGCCTTGGTCGACTGTTGCGCAGATGAACGACGCCATGGTCGCGAGCATTAATGGCAAAGTCGCTGTGGACGACGAGCTTTACATTTTGGGTGATTTCAGCTTTAAGATGACGGCCCAAGAGGCCTACGAGCTGCGCAAAAGCATTGCCTGCAAGCGCATTCATCTACTGCCCGGCAACCACGACAAAGACTGGACGCAGCCTGCGGTAGCGGATGCTTTTATCGTCGAGCCGCCCATTTGCGTGCTCAGGATCGACCGCCAGAAAATCGTGCTGAGCCACTATCCCATGGTCGACTGGCAGGGCATGTCGCACGGCAGCTGGCATCTGCACGGGCATATCCATAGCTGCGGCGGCGCGTATAACAAGTTCAACCTTCGGCAGGGGCTGCTGCGCTATGACGTGGGCGTGGACGCCAACGGTTACGCCCCGGTAAGTTTGGATGAGCTCAAGTTATGGTTTGCGCAGGTAGACGAGCTGGTGCAGTGCGTTAAATGGCCGTGGTGGGTCAACGCCACGGGCGACGAGCAGATCGAGCGCGATCTCGAAACCTATAAGAGGGAAGTGGTGATCCGATGACGGTCTATGTGACGGGCGATATTCACGGCGGCCTCGACATGCAAAAGCTGCGCGATTGGGACCTTGGGGATAGCCTGACGAGCGACGACTATCTCATCGTCGCCGGCGACTTTGGCTTTCCGTGGGATTTCTCTGCCGAGGAGTGTGCCGACATCGCTTGGCTGGAGTCGCGCCCCTATACCGTGCTGTTCGTCGACGGCAACCACGAACGTTTCGACCACTGGGCTGAGCGCCCCATGGAGCTGTGGCATGGTGGGTTGACGCAGCGTCTGTCGGACACCTCGCCCATGCGGCGCCTGACGCGCGGCGAGGTTTTTGAGCTCGACGGCTCAACGGTCTTTACCATGGGCGGCGCCACGAGTGTGGACAAGGAATACCGCATTCCGTATTCCAGCTGGTGGCCGCAGGAACTGCCGGACGAGCGCAACTTTGAGGAGGCGCGGACAAAGCTCGACGGCGTGGGCTGGAAGGTCGACTACGTGATCACCCACACCTGCTCCACGCGCATGCTTTCGCCCACGCTCTATCCGGGGCCCGGCTGGAATTGCCCTGCCGTTGATCGGCTTACGGCATTTTTCGATGAGCTGGAAGACCGCTTGGACTACAGGCGCTGGTACTACGGGCATTTTCATCGAGATGCCAACCCCGCCGAGCGTCATACCGTGCTCTACGACTGCATCGTTCGCTTGGGCGACGAACTCCAGCCCTGGGATGTTGCGCAGGGGTGGGGCGTATTTGGCTACTCGGCTGTTACAGTGATGTTCTCTCGGTGCGCGCGGATGACGTCCCAGCTAAAGTGCTCGACCAGCTGCTCGGCAGAGCGCGGCGTGGTGCCCGGTGCGATGCCTGTTTGTCCGGCGAGCCAGCCCAGCAGCGCTTCGGGCGTGCCAAAGCGGGCGCGGAGTTCGCCCAGGTCCAGATCGCGGTCTCGTTTGGAAAGGCGGCGGCCGTCCGGTGCCGTGAGCAGCGGAATATGCGCGTATTGCGGCGTGGGCAGTCCCAGTAGATGCTGCAGATAGATCTGGCGAGGCGTGGAACCCAGCAGGTCGCATCCGCGTACGACCTCGGTGATGCCCATGGCGGCGTCGTCGACCACCACGGCCAGCTGGTAGGCAAACACGCCGTCGCTGCGGCGCACCAAAAAGTCGCCGCACTCGGTGGCGAGCGCCTCGCATTGGGCGCCGTACGTGCGGTCGACAAACTCGACCACGTCGTCCGCGAGGTCGTCGACGGCGGGCACGCGCAGGCGTGTGGCCGGGGCGCGCAGGGCGCTGCGGCGGGAGATTTCTTCGGCAGAAAGACCTCGACAGGCGCCGCGGTAGATGGGCGTGCCGTCGCTAGCGTGCGGCGCGCTCGCGGCGTGGAGCTCGGCGCGCGTGCAAAAGCAGGGATAGGTGAGACCGGCGTCTTGCAGCTGGCGCAGGGCGGTCTCGTATAGATCCAAGCGATCGTGCTGGTAGTAGGGGCCTTCGTCCCACTCGAGCCCCAGCCAAGCGAGGTCGGCGATGAGCTGGGCGGCGAGCTCCGGTCGCTTGCAGCGATCGTCTAGGTCCTCGATGCGCAGCACGATGCGACCGCCCTGGCTGCGGGCCGAAAGCCACGCGCACAGGCAACTGAACACGTTGCCCAGGTGCATGCGGCCCGAGGGCGACGGGGCAAAGCGGCCCATGACGGGCGCAGGCGTGCTGGGCGCCGTAGCGGGTGCGGGCGACGTGCCGGTTGCGGCGGGCGTTGCTATGTTGCATGCGTTGATATCCATGCGGACGAGTATAGCGCGGGGCGTGGCGGGGGAGGCGTTGCCGTCGCTCGCAAGTTGCCAAGACCGTGCGTTGTGCGCGGCGGACACCGACTCAATACCTCGATTGCCGACCGCCAGCCCAGCCTCTTAAACGACAGAAACCCCGGCAGCTCTTCGCAACTGCCGGGGTTTCCGCGGAAAAGGGGGACATGATCCTCGAACGAACGGCAAAGGGGCAATCCGTTTTCGCTCAACTGCTTTATGCCCCTCGTTCGCCGGCTCAATCAGCGCGCGCCGCACCCACACAAAGCCGCTACACCTGTGATGGAGCTATGAAGTGGTATCTATTGCTGGCGCGGGCCATGCCAAGGAGTGTCCCAGACTGCCGGCAGATAAGGAACGTCCCAAACTGCCGGCTACGGGCGTGACTTTTATCCCGTTTGGCGCTCCGCTGACCTAGAAGCTCGCGTCGCAAGCTCGCAAACGTGGGACAATAGCGTTACTGGTATCACAGACAAAGGATGTGCCTATGAACGCCCCCGTTGCCAAACCCTGTCGGCAGCGCCGCCTATTTGCGCGATTCGCTTCCGTCTGCGCGCTTGTTACGTGCGCACTGTTGCTGCTGCCCGCCGCCGCCCATGCCGACGGCTACTCCATGAGCCAAACCTATATCGGTGCCACGGTCGAGGCCGATGGCTCGCTGACCGTTGTCGAGGGACGTCAGTTCGATTTTGACGACGACATCAACGGCGTGTATTGGGATATCAATACAGGCTCCAACCAGCAAGGCGGTTCGGTAAGCGTCGATGTGCTGAGCGTCGAGGAAGACGACACCGCGTTTAACAAGGTCGGCAGCGCAAACAAGGGCGACGACGGTGTTTACACGGTGGAGCAGTCCGGCGACGGCGTAAGGATCAAGGTGTTCAGCCCCCACGAGAGCGGCGACAGCGCGATCTTTTACGTGAGCTATACCATGGTCGGCGCGGTCATGAACTGGTCCGATACCGCCGAGCTCTACTGGAAATTCGTCGGCGACGGCTGGTCCGCGGACTCCGATGACGTCGAGATGGAACTCTACTTCGCAAACGCGGCTGCCGGGACGGCGGCCGTCAAGGGCGACAACTTCCGCGCATGGGGCCACGGTCCGCTGACGGGCGACGTGTCGCTCGACGAGAGCGAGCCCATGGTCACCTATACCATTCCGTGCGTGCATGAGGGCGAGTTCGCCGAGGCGCGCGTCGCCTTCCCCAGCGACTGGGTGCCGCAGCTTGCCGCCTCGAGCGAAGAGCGCATGTCGACGATTCTGAGCGAAGAGAAGGAATGGGCCGACGAGGCCAACGCCCGCCGCGAGCACGCGCGTGCGGTCGCCAGCGCGATTGCCGTGGTGTGTGTTGTCGTGGCGGTCGCCTATACCGGTGCGATCGTGATGCTCAAGCTGCGTCGCCCCAAGCCCAAGCCGCTCTTCCAGGACGATTACTTCCGCGATGTGCCCTCGGCCGACCATCCTGCCGTGCTGGCGGCCCTCATGGCTTGGAATGACGTGCCCGACCAGGCATATATCGCCACGCTTATGAAGCTTACCGACGATCGCGTGATCAAGCTGGAAGAGGCGACCGAGACCAAGAAGAAGGGCCTGCTCCGTCGCGAAAAAGAGGAGCAGACGTATCGCATCACCGTGACCGACGAGGGCTGGAAGGCTGCCAAGAAGGACGGCATCGATCGCGACGTGCTCAAGGTCTTCTTTGCCGGCGTTAAGCCCGATAAGGACGGCGTCCGTTCGCGCACGTTTAGCGAGTTGGAGGAGTACGCTAGCGAGCGCACCGAATCTGTTGGCGACAAGCTCGAGGACTATCAGACCACGGTCAAGGGCAAGCTGGAAGGGCGCGAGCTTATCGCATCGGACGGTAGCGTCGCCCTGGTGGCCGGCTTGATTCTCGGCATCATCATTGTCTTTAGCATCCTGGGTTCCCTGTTCTATACCGACTTTGCGGAGGCCAACGTCGTTGCCGCTGCGATTTCGATTCCCATTGTGATCGTGGGCTTTGTCCTCAGCTGCACCTTCCGTCGTTACACGCCGGAGGGCGCCGAGCTGGCGGCCCGCTGCAAGGCGCTCAAGCACTGGCTCGAGGACTTTACGCGTCTGAAGGAGGCCATCCCCGGCGATCTGGTTCTGTGGAATAAGCTGCTGGTGATGGGCGTTGCCCTGGGTGTTTCGAAAGAAGTGCTGCGACAGCTGGCCGAGGCCGTGCCTGCGGATCTGCGCAACAGCGACGATTTCTACGACAACTACCCCTGCTACTGGTGGTATTACCATCACTACGGCAACGAGTCCCCGCTTGATTCGTTCAACGATGTGTACCACGAGACCATCCGTGAGCTGGCTTCGAGTTCCGATAGCTCGAGCGGCGGCAGTGGCGGCGGCTTCTCTGGTGGCGGCGGTGGCGGCGCCGGCGGAGGCGGCGGCGGAACGTTCTAGCGCGCGCTTGCTTTGGGGTGGACCTTTCTGGGCGGTTGCCAGGGAAGATCCACCCCATTTTTGTGCATCGAAACGGGCCGAACTTTCCGCTGCGGACCTTCGCGCAAGGGGCAGTGGGCAAAAAATGCCAAATATGAGTACTGTTGCTGCGTTGGTCACATATGTTTGCACATAATAATGGGCTCCTAATGAGAGTACTTCTCGTTAGGAGCCCATTTTATTGAACATTTGAGGAACTACGTCAGCTCATGCAGCTGGTCGTCATGCCTACAAGCATCAAAAATGCCCCAAATCGCTGCTACTAAAAAGGTAACAGTACTCATATTTGATGTTTTTTGACCAAGGCTATCTACAAACCCCCTAGGCCACTCATTGGGGATAGACTTAAATGACTAGTTGTTGGGGATCAGTCATTGGGGACATTCTTAAATGACTGGGTGTGGCTGCCTGGGCTAGGCTGTTAGGTCGAGTTCGTAGAGAAAGCTTTCGCGCGGCATGTCGTGACGACGCTCTTCGCGGTTGGCGCGGTGCGTGGCCGTGCGCTTAAAGCCGTGCAGCTCGTAGAACTTCCACGAGCAGCTAGAGTCGGTGTACAAGTGCGCCCTTGTCGCCCCGCGCGAGGACAGGTACGAGACCGCGGCATCGAGCAAAACCGAGCCAACGCCCAGGCCATGGACATCGGGATCGACGGCGAGCAGCGTGACTTCGTTGTCGTGCGGCAACGGGCTGCTCTCGAGCAGGCGGTTGTTGGTTCGGATGGTTGCACGCACAAACGAGAGATACTCGGCGCAGGCATCAGGCTCCAGTTCACGCATTTGCGATAGCAGAGCGCGTTCGGTGTCCATCCAATGTTCCTTGACGGTGGCGCCGGAACTCTGTCCCGCGCGCGCGAGCGCAATGCCACGCGCCTCGCCGTCAATCACCGCAACCTGCGAAAACGTCGATGACGAAAGGCAATAGGCGAGGTCGCACGCGGCCTCAAGGCGGTTGTACTCATCGTTATCCGAATTGTTATGCCAAAGCTGCTGCAGAATCAGCGCGATGGCGTCGAAGTCTTCGGTATCAAACGGTCGGTAGAGAACCCGCGAGACCATGGTGCCTCTTTCTTTTGCGGATGCATATCGAGCACA
>CAKUGA010000014.1 GCA_934654515.1 uncultured Collinsella sp.
TATTGAGCTGCTGCGCCGCGGATACGAGGTGTACGTCGGCGTGCTCTACAAAAAGGAAATTGATTTTGTAGCAATCAGGCGAAGCGAGAAACTCTACATTCAGGTGAGCGACGATATCAGCTCGGATAAGACGTTCGAGAGGGAGATTTCGCCGCTCCTGAGCATTGGCGATGCGTATCCCAAGATGATTCTCGCCCGTACGCATCACGAGACAACAGATCGCGATGGGGTGCAGGTTGTGGATCTGGCGAGATGGCTGGCCGGCGAGGCGTAGCGCCTCTCAGGTCTATTCCTCAAAACTGAAAATAATTCAGTTTTGAGGAATAGGATTGGCGGGTGGTTGCTGCGAGCTGGTGCATCCAGCCCGGCCCTTGCCCTATCCCAGCTCCTGCATGCGGCGGTAGATTTCGCAGATGCCCTTGATAGTGAGCTGGCCGTCGACCACGTCGAAGGCGTCGGTCGAATCGGCGACGATGCTGGCGAGGCCGCCCGTGGCGATGACGGTGGCGTCCTCGCGCCCCAGCTCGCGCTTCATGCGCGTGACCAGGCCCTCTGCCATGGCGGCGGCACCTGTTACGGCGCCGACCTTGATGCACTCCTCGGTATCGCGGCCGATGGCGTGCTCGGGTGCCTCGAGCGGAACGCTGGCGAGCTTGGCGGCGCGGGCGGCAAGCGCGTCCATCGATATGCGGATACCCGGCGCAATCGCTCCGCCAATGTAGTAGCCGTCCTCGTCGATAACGTCGATATTGGTCGCGGTGCCAAAGTCCACCACGATCGCCGGGGCGCCGTAAAAGCGCTCGGCCGCGACGGCGTTGGCGATGCGGTCGGCGCCCACGGCCTGGGGACGCGCGGCGCGCAGCTTGGTCACGGCGGCGGTCTGCGGTCCGATGACGATGGCGTCTGCCGCGATGCGGTCGGCCACGGCATGCCATTCGCGTGAGAGCTGCGGCACCACGCCGGCAAAGGCGATCGCGTCGACCGCGTCGAGCGAGAGGTCGTACATCTTAAAGAAGCCCATCAGGCGCACGTGGATCTCGTCGGCGGTAAAAGAGCGGTCGGTGGGCATGCGCCACGACTGCACCAGCTCGTCTCCGTCAAACAGGCCCATGGCCGTCTGCGTGTTTCCCATATCGATAGCGAGCAGCATGTCTACTCCCGGTTTTGGCGTAAAAGGACGCGCACCATTGTATACGCGCTGCCGGCGTTGGGCTGCGATTCGTTTACGGGGACACATGGGCTGAAAGATAATATATGAAGGAATTATGCTCTACGAGATTTTCCTTGCCGTTTACCGAACTCCCGCGTAATATTCTTTCTTGCGCACATGAGGCGCCCAGACATTGCGGGGTGGAGCAGTCTGGTAGCTCGCCGGGCTCATAACCCGGAGGTCGTAGGTTCAAATCCTGCCCCCGCGACCAAGAACTTGCAGCTCGTCGGCTTAGCCGGCGAGCTTTTTTGTCATTCCGGGACTGTGGGGTCGACCCGGTCCTCAACTTTTCGGTCGAAAATCTCAATCTGTAACAGGTAGACCCGATTTGGGCAGCTAGATGTTACAGATCGAGACAAACTGGCAGGACGGCCTCCGTCTATCTAAATCTGTAACACGAGGGACGGATTTTGCCGAGTTACTGTTACAGATCGAGATTCTCCGGCAGTCCGGGTTTGGTTTGTCTCGAGCTGTTACATCTGGGGCCGGTTTTGGCCGGTAGATGTTACAGATCGAGACATTTGGCCAGAGCGGGCCCTGCATGCCCAATCTGACACAAGCCAACAAGGTGCAAACTAGGGAACTTTACTGGGGAACCATGGGGCCGCCCTTGGTCAAGTTTGATCCGGACACGGTGGCCCCTTTCCGGACATTCACGGACAATGTCCGGAAATGGGCTAAAAATGTCCGGAATTACCGAGTTATCCCACACTCGGTTTGCTCGGTTGCGGTTCAACATTCTGTCCGTACCCCCAAGTACACCGGCAAGGTAAGAACTGGGGAGCTTTTACTGGGGAACTTTCATCGGTCAAGTCTCATTTCGGACACGGCGGTCATTTCCGGACAGTCGCGGACAATGTCCGGAAATGGGCTAAAAATGTCCGAATACCGCTTAAAATGTCCTAAAAGAGTGAGACTGAAAGGCAAATGTATGACCTCAGACGACATTAGGGGAATCCTCACCCAAGGAGAGGGCATTTCCATTGAGTTTAAGCGTTGCGGCAACCTTCCGGAAATCGATACGTTCGAAACAATCTGCTCTTTTGCAAATCGACAAGGAGGCAATATCCTACTTGGGATTGTCGATGCTGAAAAATCCGGCACGGGAAAGCCTGAGGTTATCGGAGTCGATCCTGCTCATGTTGTCGAAATAGAGCGCAATATAGCGAATCGCCTGAATGACCCCCATTTCTTCAATGCTCCGCCCTCTATCGAGCTCGAGAGAGTTGAATACGGGGATCGACTGGTTTTACGCATCTGGGTGGTCGTCGGCGCCATCGTTCACAAATTGAAAGGTGTGGCGTATGACAGAATCGCTGATACGGATCGGAAGGTGACAACTGATACCCAGCTTGCGGCAATGTATATCCGTAAGCAGGATTACTATACCGAGCGGAGGGTCTATCCCTATCTTGAGTTGGGCGACTTACGTCTCGATTTGCTCGAACGGGTTAGGAAGATGGCGACGGCGAGACGTGCCAATCATCCGTGGGCAGAGATGAACGATGAAGATCTACTCCGAAGCGCAAATCTATACCTCAAAGACTACGAGACAGGTATTGAGGGTTACACGTTTGCAGCCGCCCTTTTGCTTGGCAAAGACAATGTGATTTCAAGTATCGCTCCGTCTTACAAAACTGACGCATACGTCCAGCGTGATGATGTGGACCGCTATGACGATCGTATTGTCGTGAAGACTAATCTTATCGAGGCATACGATATTCTCCTGGAGTTCGCTCAGAAGCATCTGCCTGACAAGTTCTTTCTTGAGGGGACGCAATCGATTAGCCTGAGGGACGTCATTTCGCGTGAGCTCATCGCTAATACGCTTATTCATCGCGAGTACGCTAATCCTTACCCAGCAAAAATGATTATCGATGCCGAGGGCATCCATACTGAGAACGCGAGTCGACCGCGATTTATCGGTGAGTTGTCGCCAAGCCATTTCAACCCGCTGCCTAAAAATCCCATCATTGCTGAGTTCTTTAGCAATATCGGTAGGGCAGAATCGTTGGGAAGTGGTACGAGAAATATGTTCAAGTACTCGTGGGCGTATGGCGGCGGTCAACCTGAGCTCGTTGAGGGCGATGTGTTTGATGCGCGCGTCCCCGTAGCGTCGAGCCAGGAGACGATTCAGAAGCTCGATGTCGATTGGGTTATTGAACGCATGCTGGAGTCTTACGGGTACGTAACGGTAGCGGCGGTGGCGAATATCGCGAACGTTACCGAGAGGACGGTACGAAGGCATATCTCCGACATGGTCGACGCTGGGGAGCTCCTGGGGACCGGAGAGACGCGTGCAAGAAAGTTTGTCAGGGTGAAGTAGGGGAAGGACATGACGGCTCCCTTTCCGGACATTTACCGACAATGTCCGGAAAGAGGTTAAAAATGTCCGGGACTAGGACGAAATGTCCGGAATTGCGGGGACGGGCCACATTTTGGTTGTCGAGATGCGGCTGTCAACGCGGAAATGGTGTCATGAACCCGTTTCGTGCCTCTCGGCCCCGTTCTCAATCTTTCAAACAGGCATCTCGATCTGTAACAGGTGGACCCGATTTGGGCGGCTAGCTGTTACAGATCGGGATATTTCGGCAGACGGGTTTGGTTTGTCTCAATCTGTAACAGGTAGGACTGGTTTTGGTCTGTAGATGTTACAGATCGAGACAAACCGACGGGCCGCCCCGCCCCATCCACCTGCCGCCACCTGCTATCCGCCGATTTCCGTTGTGCCGCTGTGCCCCCATGCCATATCCTCTAGACAACTACGCGGTATCATCGCCGCCGCGCCTACAAGAGAGGAATGTTCATGACCGCACCTGCATCCAAGCTGCTCCAGCCCATTACGGTTGGCCCCCTTGAGCTCAAGAACCGCATTATGTTCCCGCCGCTGACCACCGGCTACGAGGAGCGCGACGGCTCCATCGGCGAGCGCAGCCTGGCTTTTTACGAGCGCCTGGCCCGTGGCGGCGTGAGCTACATCGTCATCGGCGACGTCGCTCCCGTCATGACCGCGAGCCCCACGCCCAAGCTGGCGACCGACGCCCAGATCCCCACGTTTAAGGCGCTGGCCGACACCGTCCACAAGCACGGCGCCAAGGTCGCGCTGCAGCTGTTCCACCCCGAGTACGACGTGCCCGGCGTCGGCCGCATGGTCATGGGTTCCATGGCCGCCGCCAAGGCCGCGCAGGAGGCCAAGGCCGCCGGCGACGAGGAAACCTTCGCCGCCAAGATGGCCGAGTCCAACGAGATCCGCAAGCAGGCCTACGCCAAGTTGCACCACGATATGCAGCACTTTGTGAACGAGGCTAGCGTGGAGCAGCTCACCCAGATCAAGGAGGCCATCGCCGCCTCGGCCGCCCGCGCGCAGCAGGCCGGCATCGACGCCATCGAGGTCCACGGTGACCGCCTGGTGGGTTCGCTGTGCTCCGCGATCCTCAACAAGCGCACCGATGAGTACGGCGGCTCGTTCCAGAACCGCGTCCGCTATGCGCTGGAGGTCGTCGCCGCCATTAAGGAGGCCGCGCCGCAGCTGATGGTGGAGTACAAGCTCCCCGTGATCATGGAGAATCCCGACGGCACGCCGCGCGGCAAGGGCGGCCTGCAGCCCGACGAGGCCTGTGAGTTTGCCAAGCTGCTCGAGGGCGCCGGCATCGACATGATCCAGGTTGCGCAGGCAAACCACACCGGCAACATGGGCGACACCATTCCGCCCATGGGCGCCATGCCCTACAACTGGACGCTGCCCGTGGCCGAGCGCGTCAAGGCCCTGGTCTCCGTGCCGGTGGCAACCGTCGGCCGCGTGGTTTCGGTCGAGGCCGGCGAGAAGATCCTGGAGGACGGCTCGGCAGACATCGTCGCCTACGGCCGCTCGCTCATGTGCGACCCCGACATTGCGCTGAAGGCCGCGACCGGCGAGCCCATCCGCGAGTGCCTCAACTGCAATAAAGGCTGCGTCGACGCGATTCAAAACCGCAAGTACATCTCGTGCGTACTTAATGCCGAGAACGGTGACGAGGCGACCATCGCCATTAAGCCGGGCGAGGGCGACAAGAAGATTGCCGTGGTGGGCGGCGGTATCGCCGGCCTGGAGGCCGCGCGCGTGGCGGCCAAGCGCGGCTACGACGTGACCGTCTACGAGGCGAGCGATCACCTGGGCGGCCAGATTGTGCTTGCGGCAGCGCCTCCGCGCAAGGACGAGATTATGCGCTCGGTCGAGTACTACGAGAAGATTCTGCCTGGCCTGGGCGTTAAGGTTGAACTCAACCACGCCGCCACGGCAGAGGACCTCAACGCCGCCGACGCCGCGATTGTGGCCGTGGGCGCGCACGACGTGGTCATCCCCGTCCCGGGCGCCGACTCGGAGAAGGTCGTCTCGAGCTGGGACGTGCTGGCCGGCAAGGTGGAGCTTACGGGCCGCGTCGCCGTCATTGGCGGTGGCTTGGTGGGCACCGAGACTGCCGAGTACCTGCTGCAGCACGGCTGCGAGGTGGCGATCGTGGAAATGCTCGACAAGATTGCCGCAGGCGAGTCCGAGACCATTCTGCCGCTGATCATGAGCGACTTTGCCGAGCACAACGTGGAGCAGCACGTGAAGACCCGCCTGACCGCCATTACCGACGAGGGCGTGGAGGCCGTGCGCACTACCGAGGACGGCGCCGAGGAGCCGGTGAAGATTGCCTGCGATTACGTGGTGATGGCCGTGGGCTCCAAGGCCAACGCGTTTGACCTGGACGGCGTGACGGTGCCCGTGACTTGCGTGGGCGACTGCTCGGGCGAGCGCACCGCCGACATCGCGAGCGCCATTCGCACGGCGTATTACGCGGCCAACGAGCTGTAGTTGAAAATCGCGGCTAGGCGGGGCGGTAGCACGGATCCGCCTCGCCCGGCTGTGCCCCGTCGGGTGTCAACCGGTGCGGGGCCTGCAAGCGCAGCAGGCCCCGCCCTTTTTGTTTTGCTCCGGTGGATGGCAATGCGCGGTAATCATGAGGAGTAAGGACGTCTGCTGCCTTGCCGATCACTCAAAATTATTGGGGGAGGGATTAATAACTATATCCTCTATGCCAAAGGACATAAAGAGATGTCAATTATGTTGACAAGCGAATGACGATTAGCTGCGAGTCAGCTACCAGCGTAAATAATCGATAAAGAAATGTCGTAAATTGGTGCCAAATGCCCAGATAACACCGCGTCTATTTTAATTAACTGCTTTGAGCAAACAGTAAAATGCTACTATCTAACTTGCACGTAAGAAAGCAGATTAACGGTTAAGGCTAAGAAGTGGCAGGTATGTCGGAAGCAACTAGGACTCGCACGCATGCGCCCGAGGTTAGGCAGCGCGCCGTCGAGATCCTCCAAGAGGGGGTCGGTCATCGCGCCCTCGCCGCGGAGCTTGGCATTCCCCAGGCCACGGCTCGTCAGTGGGCCCGCGCGTATGCCGTAGGCGGTGCCGACGCCGTTCTCAACGCCGGTTCGCATCATCACACCTATTCGTACGAAGTTAAGCTCGCCGTGGTCAAGGACCGCTTGGAAAACGGCTTAACGGTTCGCGAGGCCATGATCAAGCACAAGATCCCCAGCGAGTCTTCGGTCAAGGCTTGGTGCCGCCAGTACCGCGAGAGCGGTGAGTCCGCGCTGGTCGACAAGCCGCGCGGCCGCAAGCCGCGCGTTAAAAAGGCGGAATAGCGAACGGGATGGTGCGCCCACAGGGGCGCATTTTTCTTGCCGCGCCAACTTTTTGGACCGTCGTGAGCCTACTGGAACATCCTCCAAAGTGGTTAATAAACCGCGCGCAGTGGCCCGTGCGCCCGCCGCCGCGATAGGGGGAGCGTCGCCTCTCTGCTCCAAAGCGGACAGACTCCTTACCCCGTACGCCTAAAACTCCCCAGTTGACCGAAAACCCGCCGCCGCTACTCCTCAATTGAGCTATAACGTTAAACAATTGCAGCGTTTTTGCATGGGGGAGCGATGGTATGACGCTACTGTATTTCCTTACCCTGTTTCCGCTGGTACCGGCACTGGGCATGCTGCTCGCGCGCGGTGACCGCGCCCGCGATGCGGTGGGGCTCATAGGCTCCGGCATCATTATGGCGGTGACAGTTGTAGTCGCCGTCATGTTTTTTGGCACGGGTCCGCAGAGCTTTGAGGTTGCCCCCGGCACCTCGTCTACGCTCTCGACCATCATCTCCGCCATCGACGTGATCTTGTGCGACGTCATCCTGTACAACGCGCGCAAATTTAAGAGCACGCTCGCCACGGTGCTCGGCACAGTCCAGCTGGTGGGCTCGTTCGCCTTTGCGGCCATGGCGTCGCCTGCGGTCGAGGTCGTCACCGCCACGCCTCTCTACCTGGACTACATGAGCGTGATCATGGTGCTCGCCGTCGGCATCGTCGGCAGCCTGATCTGCGTGTATGCCCTGGGCTACATGAAGGACTTCCAGGCCCACGACGAGCACGAGGCAGCGCTGCGCGGGCAGACCGCGCCCGACCGTCGCCCGCAGTTCCTGGCGCTTATGTTCCTGTTCCTCTCGGCCATGTTCGTCATCGTGACGAGCGACAACCTGGAGTGGCTGTTCTGCGGTTGGGAAATCACCACCGTGTGCTCGTTCCTTATGATTGGCTACACGCGCACGCCCGAGGCCATCAAAAACGCCTTTACCCAGATCATCCTCAACATGCTGGGCGGCATCGCGTTTTTGGCCGGACTCATGTACCTGCACGTTAACGGCATGCCGCTGACCATCTCGGGCATGATCGAGCTTTCCGGCGCCGGCACCGCGCAGTCCGCGCTGCTGGTGATGCCGGTCGTCCTGCTGTCGCTCGCCGCCCTCACCAAGGCCGCGCAGATGCCGTTCCACACCTGGCTGCTCGGCGCCATGGTCGCCCCCACGCCCACGAGCGCCCTGCTGCACTCGTCCACCATGGTCAAGGCCGGCGTGTTCCTCATGGTCAAGCTCAGCCCGCTCTACGCCACCTATCCCGTGACGGGCTTTATGGTCACGAGCGTGGGTGCCATCACGTTTTTGCTCGCCGCCCTCATGGCGATCTCGCAGAGCAACGCCAAGCGTGTGCTTGCGTATTCCACCATCTCCAACCTGGGCCTCATCAGCGCCTGCCTGGGTGTCGGCGCGCCCGAGGCCGTGTGGGCCGCCATCTTCCTGATTCTGTTCCACACGGTGGCCAAGTCACTGTTGTTCCTGTGCGTGGGCACCGCCGAGCACCATATCGGCAGCCGCAACATCGAGGACATGGACGGCATGTTCAGCCGCATGCCGCACCTGACGCGCCTGATGATGCTGGGCATTATGGGCATGTTCGTGGCGCCGTTTGGCATGCTCGTGTCCAAGTGGGGTGCCTTGGTGGCGTTCGCGCAGACTGGCAACGTGCTCATGATCATGGTGCTTGCCTTTGGCTCGGCCGCGACGTTCTTCTTCTGGGGCAAGTGGCTTGCCAAGCTTTCGGGCGTCGACCCCACGGCTCAAAACGTCGAGGTCAATGTCCATAAGACCGAATGGATGGCCCTCAACACCATCGCTGCGCTGCTGATTCTGTGCTGCGTGGCGTTCCCGATTATCTCGAGCGGTCTGGTGTCGCCTTACTTGGCCATGGTGTTTGGCCGCGTGCCGCACGTTATTGGCAAGGACGCCATGTATCTGATGGTGGTTATCGTGGCGTTTATCGCCGTGGTGCTGCTGACTTCATTCCGCGTGAGCAACAAACCGCACGTAAACGTATATCTTTCGGGTGTGGGAACTGACAATTACCGCCATTTCCGCGGCTCGATGGGACGCGAGGTGAAGGCCGAAAAGCGCAATTGGTACTCGGTGGACGCCCTTGGCGAGAAGCGTATTGGCCCCGCGGGTAGCGTCGTGTGCTGCGCCATCATTCTGTTTGCGCTGCTGTGCTGCGCGTGGATTGGGCCCGAGCGGCTTGCCATGAGCGCGCCCTCGGTGCTGCGCGGTAAGTATTTCGAAGGTTCGGGTGTCGTGGGCATATTTATTGGCACCGTGGCGTTTGCCCTGCTGGCGCCGCTTGTGGGCGGCCTGATCGACGGCGTTGACCGCAAACTTTCGGCTCGCATGCAGGGCCGCGTGGGCCCGCGCCTGCTGCAGCCCTTCTACGACGTTGCCAAGCTGCTGCGCAAGGCCCCTGCCAGCGTAAACACCATGGACGATACCTATATGGCATGCGCGCTCATCTTTACCGTGGTGGGCGGCGGCATCTTTGTGTCGGGTTCCAACACGCTGCTGTGCGCCTTTATGGTTACGCTCGCCGCGATCTTTGTGGTGCTGGCGTCCGCCTCGACGCAAAGCCCGTTTGCGCAGGTCGGCGCCGACCGCGAGCTGCTACAGGTTATGAGCTACGAGCCCGCCGTTCTGCTGATGAGCGTGGGTCTGTACCTTGCCACCGACAGCTTCGATTCCATCGCCGTGACGGGGCAGTCGGCCCCCATCATCGTGTACAGCGCGCCCATTTTCCTCGCGCTGCTCGCGGTGCTTACCATCAAGCTGCGCAAGTCGCCGTTCGATCTTTCGTACTCGCATCACGCGCATCAGGAGATTGTCCAGGGCGTTGCCACCGAGATGAGCGGCAGCACGCTGGCCAAGATGACCCTTATGCACTGGTGCGAGACCGTGCTGTTTTTGATGTGGGTGGGCATGTTTTTTGTCTGGGACAACCCGGTGAGCTGGGTGGTTGCCCTGGTCGTGATGGTCGCGACGTATTTTGTCGAGGTACTGATCGATAACACCTTCGCCCGTAGCACCTGGCGCAGCTGCTTTAAGCTCGGCTGGGGCGTGGCGCTGGTGTTTGGCCTGCTCAACCTTATGCCCATCCTCGTCGACGTGTTTATTTAGGAGGCGGCATCCATGGATCATAAAATGTCGCGCTCGCCGTGGGTTATTCATTACGACGGCTCGAGCTGCAACGGATGCGATATCGAGGTGCTGGCCTCGCTCACGCCGCTGTTCGATGCGGAGCGTTTTGGCGTAGTCAACACCGGCAACCCCAAGCATGCGGATATCTTTTTGGTGACGGGTTCGGTCAACGCACAGAATCTGCCCGTCGTGCGCCAGATCTACAACCAGATGCTCGAGCCCAAGTGCGTGGTGGCGTGCGGTATTTGCGCGTGCTCGGGCGGCGTGTTCCGCGATGCGTACAACGTGATCGGCGGCGTGGACCGCGCGATCCCCGTGGACGTGTACGCGCCCGGGTGCGCCATTCGCCCCGAGACCGTGATCGATGCCATTGTGGAGGCGTGCGGCATTCTGGACCGGAAAGAGGCCGTGATGCGTGCTGGCGGCGACCCGCTTTCCGTGGGCGGGGCTGCTACCTGGGACGGTGGCGTTGAGCTGGGCGAGGACGGGTTTGTGGCCGCTGCGGAGGCTGGGGCTGGGGCCGTCGACGCGCCCGCGGTTGGCGGCACGTCCGACGCGCCCGCCACTGCAAAGGAGGCCGAGTAATGCAAAAGGCTATCTATACCACCGTTGGGATCGACGAGCTCCTGTCGCATGTTCAGACGCTCAAGGGCGTCGACGCGCGCTTTGTGCAAATGCACGCCGAGCGCAACGTCGACGACGGCATGTATCGTCTGGTCTATACGTTTATCAACGTTCGTGCTGCTCAGAAACATATTGCGCGGGACGGCAGCTATGCGATTGAGAATCTGGTGGCTGAGGGCATCGACCGGTACCAGGAGATTCCGTCCATCAGCTCGTATTATCCGGCGGTGTTTCCGTTTGAGAATGAGGCGCACGACCTGTTTGGTCTTGCCATCACCGATATGCAGATCGACTTTAAGGGCTTTTTCTACCAGGTCTCGACCGCTGAACCCATGAGCGTTATCACGCCCGAGGTGAAGGCTGCGCGTGAGAAGGCCATGAAGGTCCGCGCGGCTGCCGAGGCTAAGGCGCGCAAGGCCGCTGCCGAGAAGGCCGCCGCGGCTGCGGCTGCTGCAGGGGAGGGCGTTGCGGGCGCCGGCGATGCCGCGGGCGCCGCCGCTCAGCCCGCTGCGGCTGCCGGCTCCGATGCTCAGCATGACGAGGCCGCGGCCAAGGCCGCACTTAAAGCCGCCGAGATGGAGGCAAAGCTCGCCGCCATGGATCCCGAGAAAGCGGCCAAGGTCCGCGCGGCGCTTGCCGCCAAGGCCGCCCGCGACAAGCAGAAAAAGGAGGCGTAAGGTCCATGGCACATCGCTCCGTTATTCCGTTTGGCCCGCAGCACCCGGTGCTGCCCGAGCCGCTTCATCTGGACCTGGTGATCGAGGACGACCGCGTCATCGAGGCAATTCCGCAGATCGGCTTTGTGCACCGCGGACTCGAGAAGCTCACCGAAAAGCGCGACATGTATCAGTTTGGCTACATCGCCGAGCGCATCTGCGGCATCTGCGCCGTGGGCCACAGTTGCGGCTATGCCAGCGCCTGCGAGCGTATGCTTGACATCGAGGTGCCCGGCCGTGTGCAGTATATTCGCACCATTTTGCACGAGCTTTCGCGCATCCACTCGCATCTGCTGTGGCTAGGCCTGCTCGCCGACGCCTTTGGTTTTGAGGCGCTGTTCTATCGTTCGTGGACCCTGCGCGAGCAGATTCTCAAGATCTTTGAAAGTACGTGCGGCGGCCGCGTGATTCTGTCGATTAACGAGATCGGCGGCCTTAAGCACGACATTGAGGACTCCGAGCTGGCGGGCATTGTCCAGACACTCGATGCCATGCGTCCCGACTACGAGGTCCTGGTGCATACGTTTTTGGACGACGACAGCTGCGGCGAGCGTCTGCATGGCGTGGGCGTGATCAGCAAGAAGGACGCGCTGGAGCTTTCGATGGTCGGCCCGTTTGGGCGCGCCTCGGGCGTGGACTATGACGTGCGCATGTTTGGCGACGGCGCCTATGCGGACCTGGCTGCGTTTGAGCCAATTGTCGCTACCGATGGCGACTGCTATGCCCGCTGCCAGGTGCGTTGCGCCGAGGTCATGCAGGCTATGGACATTATCAAGGAGCTTGTGGGCAAGATTCCGCACGACGGTATCGGCGGGCGTACCAAGCTCACGCCGGCCGACGGCGCGCGCGGCGAGGTTGTGATTGAGCAACCGCGCGGCGAGGCGTACTACTATGTGCGCGGCAACGGCACCAAGAACCTGGACCGCTTCCGCGTGCGCACGCCGACGTCGCAGAACCTGGCTGGTCTGACGCATGCGCTGCAGGGCGTGCTCATCGCCAACGTGCCCATGATTATCCTGACCATCGACCCCTGCATTAGCTGCACGGAAAGGTAGGCGCGGCATGAGTTTACTGACATTTGCCAAGACGGCCTTGGGTTCTATGGTCAAGCAGCCGGTGACGGTGTGCTATCCGCAGGAGAAGCTTGCGGCACCGGAGCGCCTGCGTGGGCATATCGTAAATGACATGGACATATGCATTTGTTGCGGCATGTGCGCGCGTCGTTGCCCGGCGGGCGCACTCGCGGTCGATCGCAAGGGAGGAACGTGGTCGATTGACCCGTATGCCTGCGTGGTATGCGGCGAGTGCATCGAGAGCTGCCCCAAACACTGCCTGACTATGGACACCGCCCGCACTCCAGTCGCAGCGGACAAGACTCCCACGGTAGAAACCAAGCCGGAATAGCACTGGAATAGAGCTGGAATAGGGGCCGATGGGGCAAAAATGCCCCACCGGCCCCGCGCTTGAACGCACAGGCGAGCCGCCGCGAACAAAACTATGCCGGTTTACTACGATAAATCGCCTACCCCCAACCACACCGCATTTGGCAAAATCAAAATCGCAGGTAGACGGCTTGCAGTTTTGCGAAAAAGTCACGCGTGGTCGGGGATCTCATTTTTATCGTAGTAAACCGGCATTGTTTTGAAATGACACCATATCCGTAACAGCCTCTGATCCCTCGGGGACGGAGGAAAACGGATCATTTTTTGCCTGATGGCTCCGAGTCGCACCCGTTTTCCTGCGAAAACGCCGTGTCTCAACTTTGGTGAGACATTTGTCTCACGCCCAAAACAGAATCTGGAACATGTGTCACCTGCCCAAAATGTGTCTCATTTCGTAACTTTAGGCTGTTGCAAGGTCTGAGACCGCGAGAAGGGAGACGCGATGAGTAAGTACACGAGGGGTCTCTTGGCGGTGATACTGGCCGTAGTGCTGGTGTTGCCGGCTGCGGCATTTGCCATGCTGCCCGAGGCCAACGCCAGGTCCAGCACCGGAATGGACGGACCGACGGCGAGCAAAAAGATAGTCGACCCCGACACTACCGGCCGCTGGCAATACTGGGCGTCGGGCGGCGAGCAGGACCAGACGACACGTTATGTAGGCCGAATCTGGACGGACAAGACGGTCGAGCCCGCAGAGGACGAAAAGTCCGACTTTGTGACAACGCTCTCCACGATGTCTTCGACTTCTGACACAACGTCGCTGGTCACTAAACCGCTCGATATCGTGATGGTGCTTGATGCCTCCGGGTCGATGGATGAGAGCATGGGCGGCAACGATCAGACCAAACGCATCACCGCACTTAAGAACGCTGCCAGTTCCTTTATCGACGCCATTGCCGAGCAGAATGCAAAGATCGATGCTTCCAAGCAGCATCAGGTTGCCATCGTAAAGTTTGCGGGAAGTAGGGCTGATTGGGTCGGCAACGACACGTATTGGGAGTCGGGGTATAGGTACAACTACTCGCAGACCATGAAGAAGCTGACGCCCTGCACGGGCGATGACGCGACGAGCCTTAAGAGTACGGTCAACTCCATCAGTCCTAATGGCGCCACGCGCGCCGACTATGGCTTACAGCTGGCTGATGGGGTATTTTCGTCTGGTCGCGCCGACGCCAAGAAGATCGTTGTCTTCTTCGCTGATGGTTCACCTACGAGTTCTAGTGGATTCCAAGCAAGTGTTGCCGATAGCGCCGTCAAAAGCGCCAAGAGTCTCAAGAATAAAGGTGCCGACATTTATACGATCGGCATCTTTAATGGTGCGAATCCCGCTGCCGATCCTACGAACTACTGGACGAGCAACGAAAACAAGTTCATGCACGCCGTGTCGAGCAACTATCCAAACGCCACGTCCTATACAACCAATGAGCTTGGTAAGCGCACCGAGAATTCCGATTTCTACAAGGCTGCGTCGAACGCCGATGAGCTCAAGAAGGTGTTTGATGATATCTCGAGCTCTATCACCTCGGGCAAGGGCTCTCCCACTCAGATCGAGGATGGTTACGACGAGAGCAAGTCCGGCTACATCACCTTCAGTGATGAACTGGGCGACTTTATGCAGGTCGATGCGTTTGTTAGCGCTCAGATTAATGGCGTCACCTTTGATGGGGCGACCAAGACAACCAAGGGCAATACGGACACGTACGAGTTTTCGGGCGTGGCCAGGGACCTGGTCATCACCGTCGAGCGCTCTGCCAATGCGCAGCAGGGCGATATCGTGACGGTCAAGATTCCCGCATCGCTGATTCCGCTGATCCGCTATCACGTGGACATGGAAAACGGGATCTTTGAGCGCACGTCACTCAATGACATCAAGCCTATTCAGATTAAATACACCTCGAGCGTCAAGGACGCCGCGCGTAACAACCTGTTTACGCCCGATGACGGACTCAAGAAGTATATCGAGAAACATAAGGGTGCCGACAACCAGACGGTCTACTTCCTGGCCAACAAGTGGTCGGGCGGCGAGCTGGGCGATGTTGTCGCCGAGTTTGAGCCCGCCGATACCAACAGCTACTATTACTTCCAAAAAATCACGCCTATCTACACGGACAAGGAATGCACCCAGCGCGCGACGGTAAAGCCGCAGGGCAACGACGTCTATTACTACAAGGACGAGTTTGTGGCGATGGGCGCAAACGGCAAGCCGAAGGACGACTATGCCGTTGTGGAGTTTGAGGGGCACGAGATCGCCAGCTACGACGGCGCTCTGGTCAAAGATGACGGCTATTGGTCCTTTAATAAGGGAACCGCGCGCTTGGCCTATATCGACCAGCTGCATACCACCAAGGACGATGTGGAGGCGAACGGCAACAAGACCGAGACCGCGCGCGACGTGCTTAACCCCTGGTGGAATGACCTTTCCTCCGTTGCGACTTCCACGCACGTGCATTCGCACCTGGGCAACAACGGCAAGATTATCTTTAGCCTTGCAACCAAGCCGACAACGGTGGATACCAAGACTGACTTTGGTCTGACCAAGGTGCTCGAGGGCCGCAAGTGGGCGGATACGGATGCGTTTGAGTTTGAGCTCTCCGCGACGTCCGACAACAATGCCCCGATGCCCGACCCCGCGACCGTAACTGTGACCAATGCCGATCTCGACAAGGGCAAGGCAGCCATTAACTTTGGCAAGATTACTTATGCCGAGCCGGGCGAGTACACCTATGAGGTCCGCGAGGTCAAGGGCGACGCCGGTGGCATTACCTACAGCAAGAACGTTGCCACGTTCAAGGTGACTGTGACGGTTAACGCCAAGGGCGAGCTTAAGGCCGACGTTGAAAAGACCTCGGGCGAGACCGAGTTCAAGAACACCTATAGCGTGAAGCCTGTCGAGGACCAGATCACCGCGACCAAGGTCCTGACCGGGCGCGACCTCAAGGAGGGCGAGTTCTCCTTCGAGCTCGTCGAGGGTGACAAGGTCGTCGCCAAGGGCACTAACGCTGCCGACGGCACGATTGCCATGGACAAGATCACTTACGACAAGCCCGGCACCCACACCTACAAGCTGCGCGAGAAGCTTCCCAACGAAGCGGGGCTGAGCAACGGGATCACGTACGATAAGACGAGCTACACCATCAAGACGAGCGTCATCGACAACGGCGACGGCACGCTTAAGGTGACCCATACGCTCGAGGGCACCGAGCCGGCACACTTTGAGAACAAGTACAATACAGCCCCGAACGAGTCCAGCGTCACCGACCAGATCATCGCGACCAAGTCCCTGACCGGCCGCGATCTCAAGGACGGCGAGTTCTCCTTCGAGCTCGTCGAGGGCGAGGGCGCCAAGGTCGTCGCCACCGGCACCAACGATGCCGACGGCAACATCAAGATGAGCACCGTGAAGTACGACAAGGCCGGAACGCACACCTACGCGCTGCGTGAGGTCAAGGGCGACGCCGACAACGGTATTACCTACAGCACCGCTGAGTACACCATCGTGACTACCGTCACCGACGATGGCAATGGCAAGCTTGCGGTTGAGCACAAGCTGCAGGGCGACGAGCCCGCGGCGTTCGAGAACGCCTACAACGTGACTCCCGTGAGCTCCAGTGTCACCGACCAGATCACCGCGACCAAGGTCCTGACCGGGCGCGGCCTCAAGGACGGCGAGTTCTCCTTCGAGCTCGTCGAGGGTAACGATGTCGTCGTCACCGGCAAGAACGATGCCGACGGCAAGATCGTCATGGACAAAATCACCTACGATAAGCCTGGCGAGCATACCTATATCCTGCGCGAGGTTAAGGGTGCCGAAGGCAACGGCATCACCTACGACGACAAGACCTATACCGTCGTGACCACGATCACCGATAACGGCAAGGGCAAGCTCGAGGCGAAGCACGAGCTGAAGGATGCCACGACTGCTGAGTTCAAGAATTCCTACAAGCCGAACCCCGGCGAATTTAGCGTCACCGACAAGATTGCCGCGACCAAGGTCCTGACCGGGCGCGACCTCAAGGACGGCGAGTTCTCCTTCGAGCTCGTTGAGGGCGAGGGCAAGGACGCCAAGGTCGTCGCCACCGGCACCAACGACGCCAAGGGCAACATCTCGATGGGTGCCGTGAAGTACGACAAGCCCGGCAAGCACATCTACACGCTGCGCGAGGTCAAGGGTGGCGCCGGCGGCGTCACGTACGACGACACGACCTATACCATCGAGACCACTATTACCGACAAGGGCGACGGCACGCTCAAGGCCGAGCATGTCCTGAAGGGCGACAAGCCCGCGACCTTCGAGAACACCTACAGCGTGGACCCGATCGATGCAAACCTCGACTTTGGTCTGAGCAAGGCGATCAACGGTCGCGACTGGAAGGACTCCGACGAGTTTAGCTTTACCATCAGTCCCGCCGAGGGCACCGACGCTCCGCTGCCCAACCCCGCAACCGTGACCGTGAGCAAGAAGGACGCGAAGGACGGCATCGCCGCTATCAAGTTCGGCGAGATCCGCTACACGGCTGCCGGAACCTACAAGTACGAGATTCGCGAGAACAAGGGCAGTGCGGCCGGCATGAAGTATGACGAGCATGTCGCGACCGCCGAAGTGACCGTGACCGACAATGGCAAGGGCGTCCTGACCGCCAACGTCACCAAGAAGGAAAGCGGACGCTTTACCAACACGTACCGCTCTGAGCTCGATTACGCCGCGGCCGGCGGCCTCAAGCTCAGCAAGAGCCTCTACGGACGTCCCATGACCGAGGGCCAGTTCACCTTTACCGTGACGCCCGCCGACGAGGCCTCGGCTCACGCGCTTGGTCTGCACGAGGGTGCCAATGTGTACAAGTCCCCTGCGACGGCAGAGGCAACGGTCGGCCTGATCGACATTCTGGCGGGCCATGAGGTCAAATTTACGCAGGCAGACGCCGGTAAGACCTTTAAGTATACCGTGGTCGAGAAGAATGACCACCAGCCCGGCTACACCTACGACGACGCCGAGCGCACCGTGACGATCGAAATTGCCGATGACGGCGCCGGTACGCTTACTGCCACCACGACCGTTTCTGGCGGTCCCGAGGGCACGCATGCGATGGTCCACAAGAGCGGCGAGAACAAGGTCGAGAGCGCCTTGGTCCCGTTCAAAAACAGCTATAGCGCTACGACCAACAAGCCCGTCCAGGTCGTTGCCGCCAAGAAGCTGACCGGTCGCCTGATGGCCGACGGCGAGTTCTACTTTGGCATCGCTTATGCGGGCGAGACGGAAGCAATCCAGGGCACTCCGGCTACCAACCTTGGCGGTCAGGTGAGCTTCGGAACGCTGCATTACACGACCGAGATGCTCGCCGATCTGGTAAACGCCGGCCGCGCCATCCGCACCGACACGGATGCCAAGCTTGCGTGGACCATCAACTACACGGCCTTTGAGTACACGAACTCGCTGGCCGACAAGGGCATCACGGCCGAAACATCGAGCTTTGACTTTAAGGTTATCGTTGTCGATAACGGTGACGGTACCCTGACGGCAACGGTCGACTACGGTGACGCCGAGCCCGAGTTCAAGAACGTCTACGGCGCCGAGGCCGTGGATGACGCACTCACCGGCACCAAGAAGCTTCAGGCCGCCGAGGGCCTGACCCCGGCCGACATCGCGGGCAAGTTCACCTTTACCGTGACCGCCGACGAGGCGGGCGCTCCGATGCCCGAGCGCGCGACCGCAACCAACGACGCGGCCGGCAACGTGGACTTTGGCAAGATCCACTTTACGCTCGAGGACCTCAACCGCGTCCTGGGCGTGAAGACCGATGTTTCTGGCGACGCATCGAGCGACGCCGAGGCCAACGCCGATGAGGCCGAAGTTGACGCCGATGAGAACGGCGCCGATGAGACCGGCGCCGAGGTCGATGGCGACGAGTCCGACGCCAACGACGAGTCCAAGCCCGCAGCCCCCACCGCTCCGCGCTCGCACACCTTTACCTACACGGTGACCGAGTCCGGTAGCGCCCCTGGCGTGACCAACGACGCCAACGCCGCGCGCAAGGTTTCCTACACCGTGACTGACGACGGTGCCGGACATCTGAGGGTCAAGCGCGAAGGCGCCGACGGTGCGGCCTTTACGTTCACCAACACCTACGGCGTGACGCCCACCGATTCCGTGGTGACCGATCAGGTCAAGACGGTTAAGCGTCTGACCGGACGCGACCTTACAGCTGGCGAGTTCACGTTTGAGCTGCTCGAGGACGGCGTGACTGTCGCTAGTGGCACCAACGACGCCAACGGCACCGTTACGCTGAGCCCGATCCGCTACGAGGCGCCCGGCACGCACACGTACACGCTGCACGAGGCTTGCCCCAACGCGCTCGGCCTATACAAGGGCGTCACCTATGACAGCGCGACCTACACCGTCGTGACCACCGTCACCGACAACGGCGACGGCACGCTGACCGCGACGCACAAGCTCGAGGGAACCACCGAGTCGGCTGGGTTTACCAACAAGTATCACGCCATGCCCACGCAGGTTTCCATCGGCGCCATCAAGGTGCTCGAGGGCCGCGAGCTCAAGAAGGACGAGTTTAGCTTTAAGCTCGTTGGCGAGGACGTCGAGTCCACCGTCACCAACGATGCCGACGGCAAGATCAGCTTCGACAAGTTCGAGTACGACGAGCCCGGAACGTACGTCTACACCATCAGCGAGGTCAAGGGCGACGAGACCGGTATGACTTACGACAAGTCCGTCTTTACCGCGACCGTCAACGTGGTCGATGACGGCGAGGGTAACCTCAAGGCGAGCGTCGCCTACGCCAAGGGCGACAAGAGCGTCGAGGGTATCGTGTTCAACAACACGTACAAGAAGCCCGAAACGCCCGTGCCGACGCCCGACCCCGGTACGCCCAAGACCGTGACGAACATCGTCAAGACGGTCAAGGGCTTCCTGCCCACCACGGGTGACCAGCAGGCAGCCGCGCTCCTCATGGCGTTTGTCGTCGCCATGTCCGGCGTCGGTGCCCTGATCTGGGGCATCCGTAAGCGCTAGGCAAACTGACAGCGGCCCGGGGCCAAGGGCCCCGAGCCGCTGGCGGGGAGCCAAAAACATAGCCCCCACCCCACCCCCAGCCGCCACGGAGGCGTCTCCCTTCTCCGTGGCGGCACTTTTGTGCGCGGGCGAGGGGGGGCGCCACAAAACCGGCCCATCTACTACGTTTAACCGCTTGCCCCCAACCATGCCGAAAAACGCGGAAATGAAACCGCAGGTAGAACGCCTGCGGTTTTGTTCAAAACGGGGATATGGTTGGGGGTGTTGAGGAAAACGTAGTAGATGGGCCGGTTTCGTGGTGAGCATCACCAATTGATCCCCCGGGGACGGAGGAAAACGGATCATTTTTGGCTCTGCGGGGCTTGCGAGGGCGCCTGTATGGGGCTGCCCGAACAAAACTATGCCGGATTACGGGGCTGGATCGCGAACTCCCAACCAGGCCGGTATTCGTGAAAACAAAACCGCAGGTAGACGGGCTGCTATTTTGTAGAAAACGCGAGGATGGACGGGGTTCCTGAGTTTAGCCCCGTAACCCGGCATAGTTTTAAAATGGCATTAAATCGGTAACAGCCATTTAGCTTTGACGGGGTGGTCGGCCGCTGGTTGATTACCCTCGCAGGTAGGCGATGGCGATTTGGGTGCGGTTGCGTAGGCCCATTTTGGCTAGGATTGAGCTGATGTGGTTGCGCACGGTGCCTTCGCCCATATAGGCGGTGGCGGCAATCTCCTTGTTGTCGAGGCCACGGGCGATGAGCTCGGCGACTTCGAATTCGCGGTCGGTCAGACCGGCAAAGGCTGCGGGTCGGCGGGGCGTGCCGGCCTCGGTGCCCGCCTCGCTAAAGTCGACATCCTCGATAGCCTTGCCCTCGAGCACGCGTTTGCCGTCCATGACCTGCGCCAACGCTGGCGGAATGGCGGCGACATCGGTTTTGATCAGATAACCGCGGGCGCCCAGCTTGAGCGCCGACACAATGTACTCGTCATCCGAAAACGTGGTCAGGAACACCACGCGTGCCGCGGGGTCACGCTCGAGGATCTCGCGCGCCGCCGAAAGGCCGTCACGCCCCGGCATCTGGATGTCGAGCAGCGCGATGTCGGGTGTATGCTCGGCATAGAGCGCGACCGCGTCGTTGCCGTCGGCGCCGGTGCCCACGACTTCGATCTGCGGCTGGGCACCCAGGATAATCTTGAGCGAATCGACCACCAGGCGGTCGTCGTCGACAATTATGAGCCTCATCGGGCCTCATCTCCTTGCTGTTTGGGGACGGTGGCAAACACGCGCCAGCCGGGGGCGCCGGCACGCGGCCCGGCGGTAAAGGTCCCGCCAAGCGCCTCGACGCGCTCGCGCATGGAGCCGAGCCCCATGCCTTCTGCGATGCCTCGGCTGTTTGTCTTGGTCGCTCCCGTTCCGTCGTCGGTAACGATGAGCTGGTAAAACGACGGATGCTCCATGCATCGCACGGTAACGTTTTGAGCACGGGCGTGGCGTATGGTGTTGGAGAGTGCCTCGCGCAGGATCGCCGCAAAGCAGTTGGCGACGTTGGCGGGTGCATGCTCGGCCAAAACCTCAAGCTCAATCTGCGGGCCGCCATCTGAGCGTGCGCCTTCCGCGATGCGCTCGAGCTGCACGGAGAGATTGGCCGCGTTGTCGTTGAGTGCGTGGACGCTGGTGCGCACGAGCTGAAGCGCCTCGTCGACCGTGTGCTTGACGTCGGCGAAGTCGGCGGCGACGCCGGGCTCGTTGGCGTGGACCACGCGTAGGGCCTCGGTCTGTAGCGAAGCACGCGTGAGCTGGTGGCCCACGTTATCGTGGATCTCGCGTGCGATGCGGGCGCGCTCGGCGAGCGTCGCGAGTTCGACCTCGTAGTCCTGGCGGTCGGCAAGGTCGCGGTTGCGTGCCTCGAGCGCGAGGGCTCGTTCCTGCAGCTCGTCACGGGTGCGACGCATGCGCTCCTGCTCACGTTCCAACTGGGCGGTGCGCAACGACAGTAAGGTGGCGGCGACCGAAAGGATGGCGGTCAACAGCAGCGCGCGGGTGGGAAGCGCGCCGGCGTGGGCATATGCGACGAGCGCGCAGACAAAGATAGCGCCGGCGCCCAGTGCGCCCCAGACGCGCTCGCGGCGCACGCGTCGTGCGATGTCATAGAAGGCGAGGGGCGCAAACGGCATAAACGACGGCACAAAGACGGCCACGATGACGTAGGCGTAGCTGCCGGCCTCGCTGGCGCGGCAGGCGCGTTCGCCTTGCGCGATTTCGGCCAAGGCGGTGATGATAACGCCAAGGCAAAACGCTGCGACCAAGCGAGCGTCCACAGCAAGGCCCAAGGCGGCCGCGATGCAGCACGCCAGCACGATCGATTTGTCGAATAGCCTGTTCATACGGGTATTGTACGCGATGGCGCGCGCGGGGGAGGCCCCACCGGAAGCAACCGTGACATTTGTCCCAGCAAGGGGGACCGCGACTATATCTCGCCGACAATCATTTCACCTGAGCATTTTTGATAGCTGTATCTATCATTTTTGCTAGATACAACTATCAAAAATGATAGATAGACCTATCGACGGGGGATATGGCTGCGCCCGCAACCGTGTAAAACCCTCCTTGCGTGACGCCGGCCCCCGCACTCGTGACAAAGCTCACTGGTGCGGCCCGCCCGCTCCTGCGATGATGCAATCGTACCGGGCCGCAATCAACAGAAGGGCCGCCTCATGACAGACATCGTCCACGTCGAAAACCTCGTCAAGCGCTATGACGATCTTATCGCGCTCGACCACTTTAACCTGAACATCGCCCCCGGCGAGATCTTTGGCCTGCTCGGCCCCAACGGCTCGGGCAAAACCACGTCCATCAATTGCATCCTGCAGCTGCTCGCCTACGACAAGGGCACCATCGAGCTGTTCGGCGAGCCCATGACGCCCGTCCGTTATGACCTTAAGCGCCGCATTGGCGTGGTGCCGCAGCAAGTGGCGGTGTTTGACGAGCTCACGGTGCGCGAGAACATCGATTATTTCTGCGGCCTCTACGTCAACGACCGCAAGCGCCGCCGCGCGCTGGTGGACGAGGCGATCGACTTTGTCGGTCTGGGCGACTTTGCCAAGTTCCGCCCCGGTAAGCTTTCTGGTGGCCTGGCGCGTCGCCTTAACATCGCCTGCGGTATCGCACACAAGCCCGAGCTTATCTTCTTCGATGAGCCTACGGTGGCGGTCGACCCGCAGAGCCGAAACGCCATCCTGGAGGGCATCTGCCGTCTGCGCGACGAGGGCGCCACGGTGGTGTATACCAGCCATTACATGGAGGAAGTCGAGCAGATCTGCAGCCGCATCATGATCATGGACGGCGGGCGCGTGCTGGCGCAGGGCACCAACGACGAGCTCAAGCGCATGATCCAGATGGGCGAGAAAATTGTGATCGAGGTCGGCGAGGTGCCGAGCGCGGCGCTCGCCGCCGTTGCGAGTCTGCCGCATGTCCTGGACTTGGCGGCGACGGCGGGCCAGCTCACGTTCTCGTGCGAGGCGAGCCCGCATAACCTGACCGACATCCTCGACGCGCTGCGCTCGCATGACGTGCCGCTCGGCCGCATCTACTCAGAGCCGCCGACCCTCAACGACGTGTTCCTCGAGATCACCGGCCGCGAGCTGCGCGACTAGGGGGCGGCCATGTTCAACACCATCATCATCACGCTCAAGACGCTGCTGCGTCGGCCGAGCACGTGGGTCTGGGGCGCGGTCTTTCCCGTTGCGCTTTCCACGATGTTCATGTTTATGTTTGCGAACCTGAGCTCCGACGGTAAGGTCGATCCGGTGCCGGTGGCCGTTGTCGCCGACGAGGCCTGGGATGCTTCGACCTTTAAGGACGTGGCAGCTTCGCTTGCCGAGGAGGGCGACGACCAGCTGCTCGAGATCCACGAGTGCGACGACGCGGCCGATGCAAACCGTGCGCTTAAGGACGGCGAGGTCGCGGGCATCTACGCGGTCGACGACGCGGGTGCGCCCAAGCTCACGCTGCTTTCGAGCTACGACAGCTCGCGTGCGTCCACGGTGCTCGTCGACCGCAGCATCCTTGAGACGGTGGCAAGCTCGTATACGCAAAATGCCGAGCTCATGGCCCAGATTGCCCAGGACAACCCGGCGGCGCTTGCCGATCCGGAGGCGGTTACCCGCGCCCTGTCGCTCGAGGGCGGAACCCGCCGCGTGAGCCTGACGCGCACCACGCCCGACGGCACGACCATCTACTATTACGCGCTCTTTGGCCTGGTCGCGATGATGTCTGCCGAGTTTGCCGCCCTGAGCGTCGTCGACCTGCAACCCAATCTGTCGGGCTTAGGGGCCCGTCGCTGCGTGGGCGGCCTTTCCAAGACGGCGTCGCTGGCCGGCATCTTTATTGGCTCGTGGCTTGTCTCCTTTGCCTCGATGGCGGTCGCGATCGGCTACGTGCGCCTGGTCGTTGGCGTCGACTTTGGCGGGCGCGAGGGGCTTTGCCTGGTAGGCGGCGCCGCCTCCGCGCTTGCGGCGACGGGCCTGGGGCTCTTTGTGGGCACGCTGCCCGTTAAGGGCGGCAAGGCGTCCAAGTCGGGCATCCTCACGGGCTTCGCCACCACGTGCGCCCTGTTCGCCGGCCTTTACGGCGAGCCGGCGATGGCGCTTGCCGACGACGTCGCCCGCGCCTGCCCGACCGAGTGCTGGCTCAACCCCGTCAAGCTCATCTGCGACATGTTCAACCGTCTGTATTTCTTTGAGGATCTGGGGCCCTTTGCCGTTCGCGCCGGCGCGCTGGTCCTCATGGCCCTGGTGTTTGCCACCGCAGCCACGCTGATGTTTGGAAGGAGTCGCTATGAGCACCTTTAAGACCGCGCTTCGCATGGCGCTGGCACACCCGTTCTACCTGCTCATCTACACGGTGTTCATTTCGCTCATGGGCGTGTTCATCGCGGCGTCGGTGAGCTGGAACTCGTCGCAGCTCACCGAGTACAAGCCCTACGACACCAACGTGATCGTGGTCGATCGCGACGACAGCGACCTTTCGCGGGCGCTCACCAAGCACTTGGGGTCGCGCTTTGACCTGGTCACGGGCGTCGGCGACGACACGTACGATCTTGCGGACGCGCTCTCCAAGAGCAACAGTGCCAAGGGCAGCGCCGACTGCGTGTTCTTTATCCCGGAGGGATTTGAGGGCGACCTGATCGCGGCCGCCCGTGCGGGGGAGACCTTGCCCAAGCTCGATGTGACGTACGGCTCCGGCACCATGGCGGCGGCGCTTTCGTCTGCGGAGGCCTCGCGCTGGATCTCGCTCGCGGGCGCTGCGGCCGCGCTTGAGCCCGCTGCCTCCGACGGCGACGTCGCCAAGGCTGCCGAGCATGCCGCCGCCAAGCGCGCCGAGGTTCAGATCGAGCAGGTCAAGGTCGATTCGACTGCCGCTGCCACGCTCGAGTCGTATTTCAACTTTGGCGCGTACGCGATTATCTCGTCGGTCATCGTGTCGGTGGGCCTGGTGTTCTCGGGCATGAACGAGCCCGAGCGCGTGCGCCGTATGGATGCCGGCCCGGTCTCCGAGCGTCAGCGCTCGCTCGCCGTATTCGCGGCCGCCGCCGTGCTCACCGTTTGCATCTGGCTTGTGTCGAGCATGATGGGCGTCGTGGGCTTTGCCGGCGCGGTTGCCGAGGTCGGCGTGGGCCGCGTGTGCCTGGCGCTGGCGGCGACGTTTGCTCTGGCGCTGACGCCGCTGGCCGTTGGCTTTACGCTGTCGGGCCTGGGTGCGCGCGAGGAGCTGCTCAACGGCGTGGGCAACCTGCTCGGCATGCTCATGACGTTTTTGGGCGGCGCCTGGATGCCACTGTCGCTCATGGGCTCGGCCGTGCAGACGGTGGCGCACTTTGTGCCGACATATTGGGTGAACGACGCGATCAGCAAGGCGCTCGCGTCGGACCTGACGTCTACCGCGCTGGGCGATATCGCCTGCGACCTGGGCGTCACCGTGCTCTTCGCCGCCGCCATCGCCGCCGTAGGCCTAGCCCTCACGCACACCAAAGCCCGAGCCTAGCCATCGGGTACTCATTGGGGACAGACTTAAACGACCAAGAGTAGTCATTGGGGACAGACTTAAACGACTAATCATCGGGGACAGTCTTTGCCAATCCGCCGGCTTACCGGCGAGGTTGGCAAGGACTGTCCCCATCTGCCGGCAGGAAAGGAACGTCCCTAACTGCCGGGTGACTAGTTTGAAATAAATGCCATATGTCGCGCAAAAATAGTTCGCCTGGGTTTACTATAGCCCTAGAAAAGTAGCAGAAGGCTAACAATGGGGGATAGTATGGCGACAAAGCAAGTCTATGTCCAGGTCAAGGACCTCAAGAAACACTACGGCGACGGCGATGCGCGCCTGACGGTGCTCGACGGCATCGACACGTCTATCAACCGCGGCGAGATTTGCGTCATGCTGGGGCCCTCGGGCTCGGGCAAGTCGACGTTCCTCAATCTCATCGGTGGCCTGGAGGACGCCGACGGCGGCTCCATTATGGTGGACGGCTGCGACCTGACGACGCTCAAGCCCGCCGACCTGGGCGAGTATCGCCGCCGCGAGCTGGGCTTTGTCTTCCAGTTCTACAACCTGGTGCCCGACCTCACCATCAAGGAAAACATCGAGGTCACGGCGCACCTGTCCAAAAATCCGCTCAATATCGACGACCTGCTGCGCTCGCTGGGCCTCTACGAGCACCGCAACAAGTTCCCGCGCCAGGTCTCGGGCGGCCAGCAGCAGCGTTGCGCCATCGGCCGCGCGCTCGTCAAAAACCCGGGCCTGCTGCTGTGCGACGAGCCCACGGGCGCGCTCGACTACAAGACATCCAAGGAGATCCTGCAGCTCATGGAGGACGTCAACCGCACCTACGGCTGCACCATCATCATCGTCACCCACAACGCCGCCATCGCCCGCATGGCCAACCGCGTGCTGCGCCTGCGCGACGGTCGCATCGTCGAGGACGAGCTCAACGAGTCGCCCGTCGCGGCCGCCGAGCTCGATTGGTAGGCAGCCGTATGTCACCTCTCGCAAAACGACTCCCGCGCGAGCTGCGCCGCAATATCGGCAAGTACCTGGGCATCTTCTTGCTTATGTGCGGAAGCATCGCCCTTACGTCAGGCTTTTTGCTCGCGGCGCATTCCATCGGCTGCCTCATTGACGACATGCGCGATGCATACACGATCGAGGACGGCCGCTTGACCACCTCCTTCGAGGCCACCAAAGACCAGCTCAAGGCAGCCGAGGATGCAGCCGACGACGTCGGCGGCGTTACGTTCTACAAGAACTTCTCTATCGACGCCATCATCAAAAAGGCGGCTGGCGACGACGGCACCAAGCGCACCCTGCGCACCTATGCGCACCGCACCAAGCTTGACATTGCGTCCTACTGTGAGGGCAGGCAGCCCAAGACGGACGATGAGGTGGCAATCGACCGTGTCTTCGCCACCAACAACGATCTCGCCGTGGGCGATAAGGTCGAGCTCGAGGGTCGCACCTACACCATCTGCGGCATCATGACCCAGCCCGATAGCCAAGCGCTGTTCCTCAACAACTCCGACTTTACGGTGAACACCATCACCTATGGCGTGGCCGAGGTCACCGACGCCGGCTTTGCCGCGCTCGAGGACGCCGGCGGTGCTCCCGCCTACACGTACTCCTTTACCTTTAACGACCGCGACCTTTCCGTCGCGGACCGTATGGACGCCGAGCAGGATATGGTCGAGGCGCTGACCGACGCCGATGCGCGCGTGGATGACCTTATCGACGCCGATTCCAACCAGGGCATTGGCTATGCGCGCGACGACGTGGACGGCGACTCCATGATGTGGACGACGCTGCTCGACATCATCATCGTGATCATGGCGTTTGTCTTTGTGGTGCTCACCGACGCCACTATCGAGGAGGAGAGCGCCATCATCGGCACGTTGCTCGCCAGCGGCTATCGCCGTCGTGAGATCGTGCTGCACTACCTTGCGCTTCCCGCCATCGTGGGCGTGCTCGCATCGCTGCTGGGCACCGCGCTCGGCGTCGTGTTCTTTACCGAGCCCATGCGCAGCCTCTATTACGGCTCGTACAGCCTGCCGCCCTTCCAGGTGTACTGGAGCTGGGAGATCTTTGTAAAGTGCGCCGTGGTTCCTGCCTCCGCGCTCATCCTCATTACGCTGGTGGGCCTGCTTCGCAAGATGGGCAAGACGCCGCTGCAGTTTCTTCGTCACGAGGCGGGCGGCAAGTCGGGCACCAAGCGCGGTTTTCAGCTGCCGGAGCGCATGGGCTTTGTCTCTCGTTTCCGCCTGCGCATTTTCCTGCGCAACCTGGGAAACTTCGCCACGCTCTTCGTAGGAATAGCGTTTGCGTCGCTGCTGCTGCTCTTTGGCCTGGCGATTCTGCCCACGATGACGCACTACGCGGACAACCTGGAGACAAGTCTTGTCGCCGAGCACCAGTACACGCTCAAGGCGCCGCTGGAGCTTGAGGGCACCGCCGAGGAGCGCGAGCAATGGTCGGCGCTCGAGCGCCTGCAGTCGGTGGACGGCGCGCTCCTCACTGCCGCCCAAGATGCCGACGACGAGCTTGACGACGCGGTCGATGCCGCGCAGGCGGCGGCCGATACTGCGACAAGCGCTCCGTCTGCCGAGAGCCTGGCTGCAGCGCAGGCCGCGCTCGCAACAGTCCAGGATAAGAAGGATGCTCTCTATGCGCGTCTCGACGATCTTGCCGATGCGCTTGGCTGCGACCGCGACGAGACCATCGACCTGATCGAGAAGGCCTCGAAGATTGACACCGACAACGACGACATTCACCCGGTCAACACGACCGACAACGGTGCGGGCGCAATTGCACAGGCCGAGAAATACGCCGTCTACCAGCTGCAATACGACCGCGGCGATGGAAATGGGCAGGAGACGATCTCCGTCTACGGCGTCTCGTCCGATTCGCGCTACTGGAAAGGGCTGGACGTCGGTGACGGGCGTGTCGTCTTTGGCGGCGGCCTACTCGACAAGTTTGGCTGGAGCGAGGGGCAGAAAGTCACGCTCCACGACAAGTACGAGGGCAAGGACTATTCCCTTGAGTACGAGGGCAAGGACTGCACCTGGGGCTCCAAGTCGGACATGAATATCTATATGGGCATCGACGACTTTAACGAGCTGTTCGGCAACGACGCTGCCTACTTTAACGGCTACGTGAGCGACGAGAAGCTCGACCTTGACGCGCGATACTTTGCCGGCGACACTACGCCCGACGACATGCGCGCCGTGGGCGACCAGTTTATCGGCATGATGAGCGACATGATCGGCATGATGGTTGGGCTCGCGGTGTTCATCTTCCTGCTGTTTATGTATCTGCTGACCAAGGCCGTCATCGACCATAGCGCCCGCTCGATCAGCTACATGAAGGTCTTTGGCTATCGCGACGGCGAGATCTCGCACCTGTACATCCGCTCGAT
>CAKUGA010000015.1 GCA_934654515.1 uncultured Collinsella sp.
CTCGCGCCCTCGGCATCCATCAGGCTCACGTAGCGAATCGACGGGTCCTCATACGTTGCGTAATAGTAATTGCCCGTGCGCGCGCTAAAGCATCCAGTGTAGATGGTCTTCTCAAACTTGCCGTCGCCCATCTTGGATGCGCCCTCGATCATCGCCACGCCCTCGAGCGAGCGGAACATGCAGATGACGTTCTCGGCTTCGCTGTCTTTTTGCGGATAATTAGCGTTGAGATACGCCGCCTTTACAAAGCGGCTCGGCGAATAGCAGTCGCCGGGAATGCCGCGCATGCCGGCACCCGCGCCATAGGGCGTAAGCTCGGCGCCGCGCCACGTTGCTGTCTGCGGAAAATCATTCGTGGCGGTGATATAGGTGCGCAGGTTTTCCATGTGCCACGGGAAGGTCGGCTGGTTGGCAAGGGTATCGACCGGGTCATCGTATACATGCAGACCATCGGCCATCATCTCAACCACAATGCTGCGCTGGCCGTCACCGATAATCCAGTGGAGCAGCGATACGCCCAGGCCCTCGCCGGCCGACTTGGCCACGATTGCCACGTCGCGCAGCGACGCCTCGGCCTCGTCGACCGTCGAAAACGTCGCCGCTACCCACAGGGGAAACTCGTAGGCGGCAATATTGGTCTTGCCGTCAACGGGGCCCTCGGCATACTCGGCATAGCCCGGAAAATTGAGACCCGCCACGGCGAGGCCCGCATCGTTGCCGCAATCAAAGAACATGGGGTAGTTCTTGTAATCGATGCACATACCGATCACCGCGTGCGCGGCAGTTGCATCCTCGATAAACGAATACGGGATATGGAACCCACGCGGCATCACGCGGACCTGCTGGCCATAGCCAAAGCTCCAGTCCAGGTTGCGACCCAAATACATATGGCCGGAATTATCGGTAAATCGAATGCTCGTGCACATAGCGCCTCCTAGCTAAACGTTCTTGCTAGGTTCATTGTCACCAAACAAAGAGGCGCTAAACAACAAAGCCCGGACATGACAACAATGTCACGCCCGGGCTCAAAGCACTGGTTCGATCCCTGATCAAATCACTCTAGACAAGCTTGCCTAGACAGTGATCAATCATGTGTTGGACCATCTGCGCTTCAAAACCGACGAAATCCTGCTTGCGCTCGCGCATCTTGCCGTCGACGATCACGTCAAAGGCAACCTTGCACTTGATGTAGCGCGTGGACTTGGTGACCTCCTCGTGCGTCAGGCAGCTCTCCTCCATCTTGCTGGCGCCCAGGCCAAACACCAGACGGGGATTGTAGAGCACGTGGGGCTCGCCGGCATCGTCCAGGTAGACGCAAACCTTCTTGGTAACGCCAATCTGGTTAGCGGCAAGGCAGCCGGCATCGTCGAGCGACTTGATGGTATCGATCAGGTCCTGTGCGACCGACTCGTCCTCGACAGTCGCAACCTCGCAACGCTGGGACAGGATAGCCTCGTCGTGGCAAAGCTCTTTAATCATACGTTCCTCCATAGGGGTCGTTGTAACTGCTTAAGTATACGGTACCCACACATTTTCATGCGAAAAATACCGTCCGTCTGCTACAAAGCGCCGAACATCAACATGCGAGGAACAACAGCTTCGCAAAGGGGCTATAGTAGGTGAGTTCGTGTCAATCGGCCTAAACTCGGGGCCGAACAAGGAAAGGGTATGCATGGACGAACTATTTCACGTCAGTGAGCGCAAGTCCACAATCGGGACCGAACTCCGCGCTGGACTGACAACATTCCTGGCGATGGCCTACATCATCGCCGTCAACCCCGCTGTGCTCTCGGGCGCTGGCATCGATGCGGGAGCGCTCGCCTGCGCCACCTGCCTGGGCGCCGGCATCATGACCATCTGCATGGGCATCTTCGCCAACCGCCCGCTCGCCTGTGCGTCGGGCTTAGGCGTCAACGCGATGATCGCTGGAATCACCACCACCGTCTGCGGCGGTGACTGGCACGTGGCCATGAGCGTCATCTTCCTTGAGGGCGTCGTCATCTTGCTGCTCGTGCTTTGTGGCCTGCGCGAGGCCATCATGGACGCCATCCCGGTTGTCCTGCGTCACGCCATCTCGGTGGGTCTGGGCCTGTTCATCGCCATGATTGGCCTGTGCGATGCCGGCATTATCACCGCCGGCGCCGGTACACTCGTCGGTCTGGGCGACATCACCTCCCCCACATTCATCGTCGGCATCATCTCCATCCTGGTGACAGTCGCCCTCGCCTGCCGCAACGTCCCCGGCTCGCTGCTCATCGGCATCGTCGTCGCCGTCATCGCCGGTATCCCCCTAGGTGTGACCCAGGCTCCGACCGGTATCATCGCCCCGCTCGACTTCTCGAGCATCGGTGGCCCCATCGCCGACGCCGGCGGCGTGCCCGCCATCGTCAAGGTCCTTACCGACCCCGCGCTCCTCGTCATCTCGTTCTCGCTGCTCATGAGTGACTTCTTCGACACCATGGGCACCGCGATGGCCGTGGCCAAGCAGGGCGAGTTCCTCACCGACGACGGCAACGTCGAGAATATCAAGGAGATCCTGATCGTCGACTCCGCCGCCGCTGCTGTGGGCGGTTTCATGGGCGTCTCCTCCATCACCACCTTCGTCGAGTCCACTTCCGGCGCCGCCGACGGTGGCCGCACGGGCCTCACCTCCGTCACCACCGGCGTGCTGTTCATCCTCGCCGCCTTCTTCTCCCCCGTCGTCTCCATCGTTTCCAGCGCCGCCACCTGCGGTGCCCTGGTCTACGTCGGCTACCTCATGATGAGCGAGGCCTCCGAGATCGACTGGTCCGATGTCTCGCAGGGCTTCCCGGCGTTCATGATCGTCGCCGGCGTGCCCTTCACCTACTCCATCTCCGCCGGCATCGGCCTGGGCTTTATCGCCTACGTGGTCGTCGCGCTCTTTAAGGGCGAGGCCTCGAAGATCAAGCCGCTCATGTGGATTGCAGCCCTCGCCTTCCTCGTCTACTTCTTTGTGGCGTAACGGCAAAGCTGTCAAAGCAGAGCGCCAAAGCGCGGAGTCGCAGCAAGCGGCTCCGCGCTTTTCTTTTAAAGCCAGGCAACGCATAGGCGCACGATGGATTGCTTCCCGAGTTTTGGACATTTTGCCCTCCAAACGGCACTACCGCCAGCTATATCCTGCAGATACGCTGGATGTAGTCGCATAGGCCCTATGAGAACGGGAGCAACCGTGGCAGCCTTGTTCACGACCCCCAAACGCAATGACACTACCGCCGGAACCCATGTTGCCGAACCCGACGTTCGCCGTCGCATAGGACTCGCGCACGGCAGCTGGCGCCGCGTGACGCGCCGCATCGTCGTGGGAGCCGTATGCGCGCTCACGGTAAGCTCGCTGCTCATGCCGAGCGTCTCGCTCGCAGCGGAATGGGTCAAGGTCGGCGGCAACGAGTACAACACCGCGGCGAGCGACGAAGCCGGTACCTGGTCGTGGGACGGCGCCGACGACTTGAAGCTCAACAACTATAACGGCGGCGAGATCCAGGCCGCAGGCAAGCTCAACGTGAATTACTCGGGAACCAACATCGTCACTGCCGAATGGATCGAAAGCATCAACGTTTCTCATGGCACTAACGAGAATGCCGAGCTCAATATCCAAGGCGACGAGGGCGGCACGCTCAGTGTGACATCTACTGAGGACGCTATCCTCTCCACGGGTAATATCAACATCGACGGAGCCGGATCCGTCAACGCCACGAGCACTGGGTTTGATGCCATCAATGCCGGGGGTGATCTCGCTATCAAAGGTTCGGGCAACGTCAACGCCACGGGTGCATCGGATGGCATCAGGGCAAACGGCAATATCACGATTGACGACAGCGGAGCCGTCACCGCCAGGGCTACCAAGGACAAGGGTATTGGAACCGACAAGAACCTCACCATCAAGGGTGGCGGGACGGTCGAGGCAAGCTCAGCCGATGGTGAGGCCCTTTGGAGCGGCGGCAATATCAACATCTCGGACGGCAGCCAGGTCAAGGCAAGCTCCGAGAAAGACGCTGCCGTCGAGGCCAAGGGTAGCCTCGCAGCCACAAACGCCTCCCTCAACGTAAACGGTGTTGAATATGGCGTCTATGCCCACAAGGGCATCACCCTCGATCATGCAAACGTGACGGTCCGTGCAAGTAAAGGCAGATACGGTGGCGCCAACGCCCTCTTCACCTACCAGGACGACATCGTCGTCAAGAACGGCTCCACCGTGGACGCGTTTGCGGAAGGCGAGGTTTCGGCTGCATTCTCCACCAGAAACGATCGACCCAACGAGAAGGGCGGCCACATCTACATCAGCGACTCCGTTGTCAAGGCCATAGCCCGCTATGTCGAGAACGGCGACGGCCCCATCCCCTACAGCGAAAACCAAGATGGCGAGACGAGGCGCGAACCCCAAGGCGAGAACATCGGCATCATCGCCCAGACCAGCGAGGGCGTCACACCCGCAGTCATCTCGATCATCCGCAGCAAGGTAACGGCCGAAGGAGATACAGCGGCAATCTTTGCCCGTGCCATGAGCGCTGACGGCAAGACAATCGGCACCATCAAGATTGAGAACGCCGCCATCCAGACGCCCGAAGGCGGCAAGGTCATTGACTATTGCAAGCTCCGTGACGGCATCTACGAGGCAGGCCAAGCCATCGGCACGGGCGACGCCACGGTCGACTCCCTCTATATCAAAGCAGTCGCCAAAAGCACGACCACCGCACCTCCCGAGGTAGCCAAGCCGGAAGACCCCAAGCCCGACGAGACCAAGCCCGCAGAAAGCAAGCCCGCGGAGTCCAAGCAGAACCCCAAGCCTGAGGGCTCAAAGCCGACCAAGGCCGTTGCGGCTTCAACCACGAAAGCCAAGACTACCGGCGTGCTCGCGGCAACCGGCGACACCTCGGGTGCGGTCATCGTGGCAACCGTCCTTGCGGGAACAGCCGCTATCGCCGCAGGCACCATGGTGAGCCGCAAGCGCTCATAGACAGCTTTGACCTTTAACGCACGGGACGGCACCCACAGAAGTGCTAGCCTGCACACCGTTTAGCAACGCCACCGCCAAGCTCCCCTCCGGCGGTGGCGTTTTTCATTTGCGCCCGCGCGGCGCACGCGAATGTTCTTGATGCTGTCCAACCGGCATACGCTGGCGTGCGACAATTGAGGCTGCCGATATCACAACACTGAGAGAAGCCCGTCATGGAAGCGCATCAAAAGCAGATAACCGTTTATTCGAATCATACGGAAAGCGCGCCTGTCATCTACCTTCCTGTGGTCGTGGGCGACGGCAGCGAGGTTTATGAGTGTTGCCGAGAGCTCGACTGTCCGCCATTCACCCTCGTCACCATTGGCGGGCTCGATTGGAATCGCGAGCTGAGCCCCTGGGCATGCGACGGGACCGTACGCGATGCCGAGCCTTTCGGCGGCCAAGCTGCCGATTTTCTTGATGAGCTGCTGAATCAGATAATCCCCCAGGTCGAGTCGTCGCTTCCTCAGCCGCCCACCTGGCGCGGCATTGCCGGTTACTCGCTCGCGGGTCTCTTCGCACTCTGGTCCCTCTGGCAAACCGACGCCTTTGACCGCGCCGCGAGCGCATCGGGGTCGCTATGGTTTCCCGACTTTGTCGACCGTGCCAGCACGGCCCCTTTTGCCGGCAGCCCGCAAGCCGTCTATCTGTCGCTCGGCAAAAAAGAGACCAAGACGCCCAACCGCATGATGCGGCATGTGCTCGACGACACGCGCGCGACGGAAGCGTTGCTCATCGAGCGTGACATTTCAACAACGCTGGAGCTCAACCCCGGCAATCATTTTGCGCAAACCGACTTGCGCATGGCGCTCGGCATCCACTGGATACTGACGCATTAAAAATGGCGCCCACGTGTACGCATGGGCGCCATTTTCTGATGTAGTTGGACGCAGCTGTTACTCAGCAGCTTCCTCGAGCTCGGAAGCATCGAACTCAAAGTCGTTTCCGGGCAGAATGGCGTTGAGCACGATACCCACCAGCGAGCCCACGGCAAGGCCAGAAAGCGAAATCGTCACGCCGCCCAGCTCCAGCACGATGGCGCCAGCAGTGCTGTAGGCAATACCGAGCGAAAGCACAAGCACCAGCGCGGCCACCAGCACGTTGCGATTGTTCTGGAAATCGACCTGGTTCTCGATGAGGTTGCGAACACCCACGGCGCTGATCATGCCGTAGAGCACGAGCGACACGCCGCCGATGACGCACGCCGGCATGGCGGCGATGACTGCAGCGAACTTGGGGCAGAACGAAAGCACGATGGCGCAGCACGCGGCAATGCGGATCACGCGCGGGTCGAACACGCGCGTCAGGGCGAGCACGCCAGTGTTCTCGCCATAGGTGGTGTTTGCCGGAGCACCAAAGAGCGAGGCCAGGATCGTGGCAAGGCCATCACCGAGCAGCGTGCGATGCAGGCCAGGATCGGCGATGTAGTTGCGCTCGCAGGTAGAGCCGATAGCCGAGATGTCGCCAATATGCTCGATCATGGTCGCGAAGGCCAGCGGCATGATGGTGATGATGGCCGTCGTGGCAAGACCGCTATCGAACTGCGGACCAAAGAGCGCAAACACGGTGTTGTCCCACACCACGGGCAGGCCGACCCACGGAGCGGCCGCAACGCCCGAAAAATCAACTTCGCCCAGTGCTGCCGCAACGGCATAGCTCACCACGACACCCAGCAAAATCGGCACGATCTTGACCATGCCGCGCCCCCAGATGTTGCAGATCACGATAACGGCCACAGCAACCACAGCGACAAGCCAGTTGGTCTGGCAGTTGGCGATGGCAGAGCTCGCCAAGATCAAGCCGATGGAAATAACGATGGGACCAGTCACCACCGGCGGAAAGAAGCGCATGACGCGCTTGGCACCAAATGCGCGGAACAGCGCCGCCAGCACCGGATAGAGCAGGCCGGCGCAGGCAACACCCAAGCAGGCGTAAGGTAAAAGCTCCGTCTCACCGTTGGGTGCAATCGCGGCATAGCCCGCGATGAAGGCAAACGACGAGCCCAGGAAGGCCGGTACCTTGCCGCGCGATAGAAAATGAAACAGCAACGTGCCAATGCCGGCGAACAGAAGCGTCGCCGAAACGGAAAGGCCGGTGAGCACGGGCACAAGCACCGTGGCGCCAAACATCGCAAACATGTGCTGCAAGCCCAACACAAACATGCGCGGGCGGCCGAGCGATGACGCATCGTAGATGGCATCGGTGACGGCGGGCGTCGAAGACTGGGACATGGAAGTCCTTTCGAATGGAAGGGCATTCGGGCATAGCGAATTACCTGCCCGAACGATACGATCCGAACCATTGTACGTGATACGAGTCATCCCGCACATGCCGTCACCCGCGAACGGTAGCGCTACTTCCAGACGCGCTCGGCGATGCGCTTGACCAGCGCGAGCTTTGCCCACTGCTCGTCCTCGGTAAGCTTGTTGCCGATCTCGCAGCTGGCAAAACCGCACTGAGGCGACAGGTATAGGTTCTCGAGCGGCACATACTTCGCGGCTTCGTTGATACGCTCGACGATAACCTCCTCATCCTCGAGCTCGGCCGCCTTGGTGGTCACCAGGCCCAGCACGACCTTCTTACCGGGGGCAACATACTTGAGCGGTTCAAAACCGCCGGCGCGCGGCGTATCGAACTCCAGATAGAACGCGTCGACGTCCTCGTTGGCGAACAAGTACGGCGCGATGGGGTCATAGCCACCCTCGAAGGCGTAGGTAGAGTGATAGTTGCCGCGGCACACATGCGTGTTGATGACCAGGTCATCGGGCTTACCCTCGATAGCGGCGTTGTTGAGCGCCACGCCCAGCTCGCTCACTTTCTGCAGGTCGACCGGGCTCATGCCGGTCTTGGCGACAAAGTCGGTATCGCAGTAGATACCCCAGGTGCAGTCATCGAACTGGATGTTGCGGCAGCCCGCAGCGTACAGGTCGGCAATCACGGTACGATAGGCGGCTGCGATGGCGTCGGCAAGCTCCTCGTCGGTCTTATAGACGGCGCGCAGGCTCTCTTGCTGACCATCGCAGCGATCGAGCGTAACCTCGGAGAAGGTCTGGATCGGTGCCGGGATGGTCTGGCGCGCGACCTGGCCCTCGCCCTCGAGGGCTTTGACAAACTTAAAGTGTGCAACGAAGGGGTGGTTCTCGCCGCTGATGGGGCCGGTCACCACGGCGGTATCGGCCGTGGTCTCCTCGTCGTGGAACATATAGCCGGTGCGCGAGGTGCGGCGCTCGACGCCGTTGAGACCCCACATAAAGTCGAGGTGCCAGTAGCTGCGGCGGAATTCACCATCCGTGATCACCTGCAGGCCGGCGGCCTTCTGCTTGGCCACCAAGTCGCGAATGGCCTCGTCCTCAACGGCCTTAAGGCCGGCGTCGTCGAGCGTACCCGCGGCATGGGCGGCACGGGCGTCCTTTACGGTCTGCGGGCACAGAAAGCTGCCGACGATATCGGCGCGAAACGGCGCGTTCAGCTGGGTCAAAGTGCTCATAGGTATCTCCCTTTGCAATTGGTTGCTTTAACGAGACAGAGTATGAGCGCTCTAACAGCCATCGTAAAATATGCATTTATTTCTGTTCGCCATAGGTATTATCTATATAACAAACAATAGGGATGCGGCTCGCACGCGCGGTCCGCACGGGTTAGATATGCTGACGGATTGCGTCGATATAGGCCCGGCCGTAGCGGGTGAGCGTCGTGTTCTTGCGCGTGATAATACCGATCTCCATATACTCGTCCACATCGAGCGGAATCGAGATAATGCCGGGACCGTTGAGCTCATGGCTGATCACGCCCGAGCATACTGTATAGCCGTTAAGGCCCATGGCCAGGTTGAACAGCGTCGCGCGGTCGCGCACGCGGATGTTCTTGCGGCGTTCAAACGTCGAGGTCAGCTCCTCGGAATAATAGAACGAGTTATAGCTTCCCTGCTCATAGGACAGGAAAGGGTAATCTTCCAGATCCTCGAGCGTTACGCTGGAGCGGCCCGCCAGCGGATGCTCGGCACACACGAAAACGTGCGGCGCGGCGCAGAAGAGCCCTTCGAATACGAGCTCGTTGGCCGCCAGCATGCGCTCGATAACCTCGCGATTGTGCTCGGACAGGTACAGGATGCCCAGCTCGCTTTTCATGTGCGCAACGTCTTCGATAATCTCGTGGGTCTGTTCCTCGCGCAGGGTAAAGTCGTAGCGCGCGGCATCGAACTCGCGAATCACATCGACAAACGCGTTGACGGCAAAGGAGTAGTGCTGACAGCTCACGCTAAAATGTGGCACTTGCTCGGACGCGCCTTTGTACTTGTCCTCGAGCAGATCGGCCTGATCGAGCACCTGGCGCGCGTAACCCAAAAAGGTCTCGCCTTCCTCGGACACAATAACGCCCTTGTTGGTGCGCTCAAAGATATGAACGCCCATCTCGTTTTCGAGCTCACGGATCGATGCGGTAATCGAAGGCTGCGACACAAAAAGGCGGCGCGAGGCCTCGGTGATGCTGCCACACTCGGCGACCTTGACGACATATCTGAGCTGCTGGAGCTTCATAGTGGCCTCCCTAGGCGTTCGCGACGTGCGGACCCGCCGCATCTGCCTGGCGCATAAACGACGGCATCTCCCCCGTAGCAGCGCAGGCGGCAATCTGGTGTAGGGCCGCGGCAACCGCATCGTCTGCCGCGGCGCCGATATGCCAGCGCGCGGCGGCCGTGACGGCCTCGTTGGCGTTGGCGACTGCAACGGAGCTGGGGACGGCATCAATCATGGGCAGGTCGTTATCGGAGTCGCCGAACACGGCCACCTCGTCGGGCGTAAGGCCCAGAGCGCGCGCCAGTTCCAGCGCAGCGCAGCCCTTGTCCCAACCGGCCGGAAGAATGTCGAACAGGCGCACGCGATTGTTGGGGAACACGAGCGAGAGCTCCGGCACCTCGGCGGCAACGCGCTCACGCAGCTCGGCGAGCTCCTCACGCGAGCGGGCGCTCCAGATATTGGCCTTGTATACCGGGGCATCGTCGAATACGGGGCGGCACGGGGCCTCTTCGCCCTTGAGCCACGCGTTTCCGCCCGACTCCATGGCGCGGCGCACGCGCTCGGGGTCGCGCGTCACGCAATAGGCGTCGTTGTCCCAAAAGTCATCGCCCAGGCTGTAGACCTTTAGATACGTATCGTCGGTCTCTTGCTCGAGGTAGTCGGCCAGGCGCATCAGGGCGTCGTTGTCGGTTGCACGCGAAGCGACTACCTCGCCGTCGACAAACATCACCTGCCCGTTGCAAAACGCACCGGTCGAGAAGCACTCGGAGCGATTGCGGAACATCCAGCCCATCGCGGACGGCTGACGGCCCGAAACCGGGCCAAAATGCAGGCCCGCTGCCTGCATAGCATGAATGCCATCGATGGCATAGTCGCTGGCGCCGTCTTGTCCAGCGGGAATCAGCGTATCGTCCATATCGGTCAGCACAAGTTTAATCATAGGGCCCCCTCGGTCATTCTCATCCCGTCTATTGTACCGACCTGCCAAAAAGGGACAGGTTTATTTTGGCAGGTTTTATCTGGGAAAACGCACGCCCCAGTTGGTACCTGCCAAAATAAACCTGACCCTTTTTGGCAGGTGCGCTAGTATAGGGGACAACAGATTCGATGCGGGAGTGCCGGCGGTGCAAACCACAAGGCTGAGAGGGCAATGGGCCCAATCCTTTGAACCTGTCAGTTAATGCTGGCGTAGGGAGCATGCCGCCTTTACAGGGGCGCTGTCTATGCACAGCGCCCCTTTTCTATGCCAAGGAGGCATGTGCAGTGATTGATTCGGAACAGCTTAAACAACGTGTAGTCAAGGCCGTGGACGAGATTCGCGCCACCAACCCAATGGCGGGCTCCATCACCAACACGGTGACGATCGACTTTGTCGCCAACGCACAGCTCGCCGTGGGCGGTTCGGCCGCCATGGTCTATCTGCCAGACGAGGGCGAGGCACTCGTTGCCGGCGGCGGTGCCATCTATCTCAACATGGGCACGCTCTTCCCCATCTACGAGCAGACGATTCCCCGCGCGGCCAAGGCGGCACACGACGCCGGCAAGCCCTGGGTGCTCGACCCGGTGGGCCTGGGCATCGGCAGCCTGCGCACCCAGCTGGTAAACGAGCTCAAGCAGTACAAGCCCGCCATCGTGCGCGGCAACGCCTCCGAGATCATCGCGCTTGCCGGCCTGTGGGGTCTTGAGGGCGAGGCAGCCGATCTGAGCCGCGTGCGCGGTGTCGATACCACCGACACGGTCGATGCCGCCCGCGATGCCGCCGTGGCGCTCGCCCGCTACACTGGCGGCGCCGTAGTGGTCTCGGGCGAAGTCGACCTAATCACCGACGGCACGACCGTGGCCAAGTCCCACGGCGGCAGCCCGCTCATGTCGAAGATCACCGGTTGTGGCTGCTCGCAGGGCGGCGTGCTGGCTGTGTACGCCTGCGCTGCCGATCCGTTTACGGCAGCCATCTGTGGCACCGCCGTCTACAACGTTGCCGGCACGCGTGCCGCCGCTGTCGCCGATGCCCCGGCAAGCTTTAAGGTCGCCTTTATCGATGAGCTCTACCGCGCGGCCGCCCAAGACATCGCCGATAACCAACTCGAGCTCGAGGAGGCATAAGCCATGTCCGAGCCCGCAACCAATGCCGGCATGAACACGCTCGTCGCCGTGGCCATCGCCCCGTGCGGCACCGGCGATGAGCTGTCCGCCGAGGTCGCCGAGGTCGTGCGCGTCATTCGCGAGAGCGGCCTTCCCAACCGCACCACCTCGATGTTCACCGAGATCGAGGGCGACTGGGACGAGGTCATGCAGGTCGTACGCGACGCCACCTTTGTACTGGCAAACAAGGGCATCCGCACCGAAGTTGTGCTCAAGGCAGATATTCGCCCCGGTTTTACCGACACCATGAACGGCAAGCTCGAGCGCATGGAAGCGCAAATCAAGAAGCAGGAGGAAGCACGATGAGCATCCGCGACAACCTCGATATCTCGGCCTATCTGGTGCTCGGCCCCGAAAACACGCTCGGTCGCCCCGTGGGCGATGTGGTGGCCCAGGCGCTCGACGCCGGCTTTACCTGCATCCAGGTGCGCTCCAAGGTGGCAAGCGCGCGCGAGATCATCGCGCTGACGGACGATGCCGCGCAGGCTATCGCCCAAGCCGGCAAGACCGGTCAGGTCGCGCTGCTCATCGACGACCGCCTGGATTGCGTGCTTGCCGCGCGCGAACAGGGCATTGCCGTCGACGGCGTGCACGTGGGCCAGAGCGACATTCCCGTCGAGGTCTGCCGCAAGCTTCTGGGCCCCGATGCCATCGTGGGCCTTTCGGCCCGCTGCGAGGAGATGCTCGAGTACGTCAAGACCGCCGACATGAGCCTGGTCGACTACCTGGGCATCGGCCCGCTCCACGAGACCGAGACCAAGCGCGACTGCGGACGTGCGGCCGACGGTTCCATCATCACCAAGAGCTTTGAGGACCTGGCCGCACTCCACGCGGCAAGCCCCGTGCCCATCGTGGTGGGCGGCGGCGTTAAAACAGCCGACTTGCCGCAGCTTAAGGCCACCGGCGTCGATGGCTTCTTTGTGGTGAGCGCCGTCTGCAGCGCCGATGATCCCTACGCCGCGGCCAAGGAGCTTGTCGACACCTGGCAGCAGGCATAGACATAGGCCGAGCAGCTGATTCGCAATCTCATATCTTCAATAGCGGAAAACGCATCCCGGTTCGAACGTCCATTCCGGGATGCGCTTTCCGTATGCGACCCTTACCCCGCCAGATACGCTTCCAACGCCGGCAAAGTCGCCTCCGCATCGTGGCGGCCGACCTGGTAGATGCGCTCGAGCTCATCCGGTTCGCGGCACAGCGACGGCACCTTCACCGATTCGCTCGGTCGCACCACAAAGACCTCGCCGGCAGCCTCGCGACGCGCCAGGTCATCGAGCGTGGCATTGTAGACCTCATGCCGATGCTCAAGCGCTGCAACAAACTCCGGGTAGTGACGGAACACGCGACGCAGCATGGGCATCACGCTGTTAGGCTGCTTCACAAAGCCCGCCGGCTGCGTGAGCACCACGATATTGCGGTCATACCCCTGCGCAAACAGCCATGCGCTGGGGATAGAATCAGCCACGCCACCATCCAGATACTTATGCCCGCCAATAGCAACGGGACGCGTCGCCACAGGAATAGCAGACGACGCCCGGATCCACTCGATATCGCGCTCGTCGCCATACGGCAAATCGTGATAGACAGCCTTGCCCGTCTCGATATCGGTACACACGCACGTAAATCGCATGGGGCAGGCGCGATACGCTTCCAAGTCGATGGGATCGCGCTCGATAGGCACCTCATGATAGGCAAAATCGGCATTGAACATATCGCCGGTTCGCAGCCAGCTGGTCACGCCCGCATAGCGCTTGTCGGCACAATAGGCCTTGTTGTAACGAATGGCACGGCCGATCTGGCGCGATTTAAAGTTGTAGCCAAACGCCGCGCCCGCCGAGACACCCACCATATGGTCGCAGGTCAAACCGTGCTCCATCCAAGCGTCGAGCACGCCCGCCGTATACATACCGCGGTAGCCGCCTCCCTCGAGCGCAAGCCCCACCGTGCGCGTCGTATCCGGCTGTGCCATGTGACCATCTCCGTTCCTGCGTTTTAAAACGGAACAAGTATACCCGTCAACATATATCGACTCAGTCGCATTTTCATCGAACATCGCATCGTCGCGCTACCGCTTGGCGAATAGTAGCCGCCCACAGCATGGACACCCATATATAATTGCGTACTGTTGTTTACACTACTCAGCAGTTATCAACAGCGAACATTAGCCGGCAAAGTAACTCAACAACGCAGCAAGGCGGGGGCCTGGATACACGCAAGGCGCCGAGCAACGACGCGTGTACACTACGAGCTCGCCCGACGCCATCCGCCCCGACCCCAGAAAGCCACTTACAACATGGACACCGTCAGCAATTACACCGAAACGCTCGAAAAGACCGTCCGTGACCTTCTCGAGCGTCAGGATGATCTGATTAGGACGGCCTTTACCGACCAGCTCACCGGACTTGGCAACCGCGGCGGCTTTACCCGTTCCCTAGAGGAAATCTGGGAGCAGGAACTGCCCGTGACCATGGCGTTTATCGACATCGATAACCTTAAGCACTGCAACGACGTCTTTGGGCATGACGAGGGCAACCGCTATATCTTGCAGGTAAGTCTCTATCTCAAGCTGTATATGAAGGTGGACGAGGCGGCGTTTCGCATAGGCGGCGACGAGTTTGCCATCCTGTCTACGATTGCGACCGAGGACGACCTCGCCGAGCGCCTGGAACACTGCCGAACGGTCCTACTCAAAAACAACGATTCCGAGATGCCTCACTCGTTTAGCTACGGAGTGTCGCACGCCGACCCCGCCCTGGGTGAAGTCTCCAATCGCATGACACTCGATGCCGACCATCGCATGTACGACTACAAGCTACGCCATGCCATGCATCTTGATCGACGCAATATCGCGCAAGTCCACACCGACGACTTCGAAATAAGCGATCGCGTTTTTGACGCCTTTTCGATGCTCAACGAAGGCCGTTATTGCTTTATCGAGAACTTGGACAAACATCGCACCCTTTGGTCACAAGGCGCCCTGCGCGATCTCGGTCTTCCTTCTGAGCATGTAGACAACTGCCACGATTACTGGAAAACGCGCGTCCACCCCGATGACCTCGAGGCCTACATCAACGACATCGACCAAATCTATAATGGCTCCAAACACCGCCGCGTCATGCAGTACCGCATGCGCAATGCCGCGGGCGACTACGTCCTCTGCCGCGCTCGCGGGTTTCGCATCGACGGCGACGGAAATACCCCCTCGCTCTATGTCGGCGAACTTGTTAACCACTCACTCGCCGAGACCGTTGACGCCGCCACGGGCCTCGGAACGCAGCGTATGCTGATCAACGCTATCGATGCCTGCCGTCGCGACCGTTGCGAGACGGGGCTTATAGCGGTCCGCGTTTGTGGCACGGCAAAGTTCAACGAGCTCTACGGGGCCGAGGCTGTCGACAACATGCTCGCCGAATACGCAGGCCGCATGTTATCGATCACCCGCGGCAGAAGTCGCGTCTTCCGCTCGCGAAACGCCCAGTTCGTCGTGCTCAGCAACGATCTGGACCACGAGGCATTCGAGCAACTGACCCATCATCTTAAAGAGGCCGTTTTCGCTCCTGTTCGAATCGCGAACGACACCATTACCCCCGTCTGTCTTGTCGTCCCGGCCTTTTACGAGCGCTTAATCAATCAAGCGACCGCTGTTTTAGGCGAACTCGACCGTCGTCTTCGCGCCGCCGGCGGGCTTGCCCCCAACGACAGCCTCCCCATACCCGAAATTGAGCGTAAAAGCGCCGTCGCCGAACGCATCGATACGCTCACGGGCCTCTATCGACCCAGCGAGTTTATGCGGCGCGCCAACGCATTTCTGAGGACAGGGCGCGACGGCGCTTGGTGTATCGCCACCGTCGACATGGGTCATATGCGACTGTTTAACGAATGGCGCGGACAGGCCGAGGGCGACCGCGTGCTCGCCGATGTGGGCACGGTCCTCAAAGACATCGAGAATGCCGAGATGGGCGTCGCAGGATACTGGGGCCAAGACGACTTTTGCATTCTCATCCCCTTTGAGCACGACACCGTCCATCAAATCTATAACCGCGTTCGCGCCGCCGTGGCCAAGCATGATGACGGCGTGGGTTTCTGGCCGTCCATGGGCGTTTGCCCCATCGACCCCAACGAGGAAATCACCATCGACGCGCAGGCCAAGGCCATGTTTACCAATCGGCGCGCAAAAAACGACTTTAAGGAGCGTGTCGCCATTTTCCGCCCCGAGGAGTACGAGCGCGAAACCGCGTTCCACCGCACGCTGACCGAATTCCAGTATGCGTTCTCAAACGGCCGCATTACCTACTACCTGCAGCCCCAGGTCGACATGGAAACTGGCGAGATCGTTGGCGCCGAGGCGCTCACGCGCTGGATTGGCAAGGACGGTTCCCTCATTTCGCCTGTAACGTTTATCCCCGCACTCGAGGAAAGCGGCTTTGTAGTGACGCTCGACAAGTACATTTGGCAGGGCGTCGCCTCGTGGCTGCGCGAGCGCATCGACCGGGGGCTTCGCGTGGTTCCGATCTCGCTCAATGTGTCGCGCGTGGATATCCTTGCCTGCGACGTTGCCGAACATATGGGAGCACTTGCCGCCCAATACAACCTACCGCCCGAACTCATGCGCATCGAGATCACCAAGACAGCCTATACGGGAGAATCCGAGGCCGTGGATAAACTGACTGCCGACCTGCACACCCGCGGCTTCTCAACCTATATGGACGACTTTGGCACCGGCCAGTCCACGCTCGCGATGCTCAAGAACGTCAACGTCGACGTCATCAAGCTTGACCGCACGTTTGTTCCCGCCGACGGAGATCAAGGCCGCAGCGCGCAAATCATTACATCAATGCTCGATATGGCGCAGTCGCTCCATCTGCCCGTCGTGGTCGAAGGCGTCGAGACAAATGAGCAGGCGAACATGCTACGACAGATGGGCGCCCGCTACGCTCAGGGCTTCCTCTACTACCGCCCCATGCCGGCGAATGATTTTGAGGCATTGCTCGATGGTGGCAATAACAACTGATACGCTCGCGCGCAAAACGCCACCGCCGAAGGGGGCATTTGTCTCCATTAGCTAACTTATATCCCCAATTCAAACCGAATTGGGGATATGATACAAACCGTTGTTCTGCCCAAGGAGGTTATTCATCATGAACGAGTCATACCGCTTGGGCGAGCAATCGATTATTGCCTATCTTCAGCGACTTGCGAATGGTGTCTCGACCGCCGAACTCGATGTTTCCGCGCTGCCTGCTGAGCTACGCGCCGTTGGTGAGCAACTGCAAAAGACGCATGCCATCCTGCAACAAGAGCGCCAGCTGCTTGAGTGCAACGCCTATATCGATCCGCTCACCAACTTGGGCAACCGCGGCGGACTCGACCGTCACGTCGAGCAGCTCTGGCGCAAAGGCGACCCCTTCACCTGCGCCTATATTGACATCGACCATCTCAAGCATTGCAATGATAGGTTTGGCCACGCCGAAGGCAATCGCTATATTCTGAGCATCTGCCGCACGCTCTCCGAAACCATGGAGCACGATGAGATGCTGTTCCGCATCGGTGGAGACGAGTTTGTGCTTATCTCGCTCTCCGCAAACGAGACTGAACTCGAGCAGCGCTTGGAGCAGGTACGTGCCGGGCTGATCGAGGCGAGCTCAGGTGGCAAGGCGCCCATGATCGCCAGTTTTAGTTTTGGTTGCTCGCACGTCGACCCGCTTGCAGGCGATACGCGTCGCCAGATGACGATGGATGCCGATCGCAAAATGTATCGCTATAAGCTTATGCATCGTGTGCAGCAACCGAAAGACAATGACGTGCCACAACACCCAATCGTCGATCGGCTTCCCTGCAACGACCGGGTGTTCCAAGCGATCTCCATGAGCTCTGAGACGCGCTATCCGTTCATCCTTAACCTCGATACGGGCGAATCGCAATGGTCGGTTAACGCCGTGCGCGATTTTGACCTGCCCTCCCAGCACCCTTTTAACTCGGTCGATATGTGGCTTGCTCGCGTCCACCCCGAGGACCGCGGCAACGTACGCGCCGAGCTCGACATGGTGATAAACGGCACGTGGCACTTCCACTACATGCAGTACCGCGTTATGGATGCTACCGGAGCGTACGCGCTTTGCGACTGCACGGGCTACCGCTTGGACGGCACCGATACCGAGCCTAACATGTACGTGGGCATGATTATCAACCGCAGCTTGGCAGATACGACCGACTCGGTAACGGGTCTGGGCGATGTCCACGCCCTGGTCAACGCTATCGGAGAGATGCGCCGCGTGCCGCGCGAGGCTGGCTTTATTGCCATTAAGGTCGACGATATCGCCGAGGTCAATGCCCGCTTTGGATTCGATGCAGGCGACCGCGTGCTCGCCGAAAGCGCCGCCTGCCTCATGGATTGTTCGCGCGGCAAGGGCCGCCTGTTCCGCTCAACAGGACCGACATTCGTGGCGCTTTTCGACGACCTTGATCCCGAAGAGACCAACGCGATTGCAGAGGAGATCGAGCGGTTCCTGGGTTCGCCTGTGCTCATCGGATCGCTTGAATACCAGCCGCCCATTCGCGTGGCTACGCTTCATCTGGACGCCGTCGACCGACAGCCCGTTTCCATTTTGAATGAACTCAAATCGCTGCTTAAAGAGGCGCCGCAAATACCGGGCACCAAGCTGGACTAGCACCACGGGGTGCGATGTGAAACACAAGCCGTTTCGCATCGCGCCCCACGCCATCTGCTCTCTCGTGCGATAATCCTCCGCAGAAGTCACCAAAAGCAGAGGGAGTTTGTGATGAAGGTTCTTTTGGTCAATGGCAGCCCCAAGGCAAACGGCAACACCGCCCGCGCGCTCGCCGAGGTCGCCGAGCAATTGCATGCCGAGGGCATCGATACCGAGGTGTTCCAGCTGGGCGCCAAGTCCATTCGCGACTGCATTGGCTGTGGCCAGTGCGGCAAGCTCGATTGCCGCTGCACCTTTGACGACGACGTGGTGAACGAGCTGATCGCTGCCGCCGAGCAGGCAGATGGCTTTGTCTTTGGCTCCCCCGTCTACTATGCGCATCCCAGTGGACGCATCCTCTCGGCTCTCGACCGCGCATTCTACGCTGGCAGCAAGGCCTTTACGCACAAGCCGGGCGCCGCTGTCGCCGTTGCCCGCCGCGGCGGCACGTCGACCACCTTCGATGTACTCAATAAATACTTCACCATCAACCAGATGCCCGTGGTCGCCTCCACCTATTGGAACAACGTCTTTGGCGCTACGCCGGGCGAGGCCGCCCAGGACGCCGAGGGCCTTGCTACCATGCGAAACATCGGCAAAAACATGGCCTGGCTCCTGCGTTGCATCGAGGCAGGCAAGGCTGCCGGCATCGATGCCCCCGAGGCCGATCGCGAGCGCACCAACTTTATCAGGTAGAACGGCGGAACATGAATATCCAGATTTTTGGTACCAAAAAGTCCTTCGATACTAAGAAGGCACAGCGTTTCTTCAAAGAGCGCCGCATTAAGGTGCAGTTTATTGACCTTAAGGAAAAGGAGATGAGCAAGGGCGAGCTCACGAGCGTGATGCAGGCGGTCGGCGGCATCGACAAGCTGCTCAACCCCAAGGCCAAGGACGAGGAGACGCTCGCGCTCATCCAGCACCTCACCCCTAGCCAGCGCTTCGACAAGTTGCTCGAAAACCAGCAGGTTCTAGCCGAGCCTATCGTGCGCAACGGCAAAAAGGCCACCGTCGGTTATTGCCCCGATGTATGGGGAGCCTGGGAGTAGCCTGTGTTATTTGCCAGCGCGTGGGTATAAGAGCAGGCGTTTGGCATAAGATTCAACTGTAAGCCATGTCTAACAAAGGAGGGCACATGCCCAACAAACCCGTGAAGATCATCATGCTTACCGGATACCTCGGTGCCGGCAAGACCACGCTGCTCAACCACATCCTCGCTAACGACGGCGGCATCCGCGCCGCCGTGATCGTCAACGATATCGGCGAGATCAACGTCGACGCCAGCCTCATCGCCGACGGCGGCCTTTCCGAGACCGACGACCTCATCCCGCTCACCAACGGCTGCATCTGCTGCACGCTTTCGGACGACCTTGCCAACCAGCTGCAGGGCATCGCCGATTCGGGCAAGTTCGACTACATCATCATCGAGGCCTCGGGTATCTGCGAGCCTATCCCCATCGCCTACACCATCTCGAGCTTCTGCGACGAGGCCAAGGTGGGCGGCGAGCCCAAGCTCGCGCTCGACAACATCGTGGCCGTGGTCGACTGCGCCCGCATGTACGACGAGTTCAACGGCGGTCGCGACCTGCTGGCCGAGGACATCGACGAGGACGACATCGAAAGCCTGCTCATCCAGCAGATCGAGTTCTGCTCCACGCTGATCCTCAACAAGACCGACACCGTGACGCCCGAGCAGATCGCCGAGCTCAAGGCCATCGTGCGCAGTCTGCAGAAGGACGCTGTGATTGTCGAGGCTCAAAACGGCGAGGTTCCCATGGAGGAGCTGCTCGACACCGACCGCTTCGACTTTATGCGCGCCTACAACTCCGCCGCTTGGATCGAGGCCATGGAGCATCCCGAGGAGCACGACGACCCCGAGGTGCTCGAGTACGACATCGAGACCTTTGTATACTCGCGCCGCAAGCCGTTTGACCTGCAGAAGTTCACCGATTTTGTTGAGCAGGAGTGGCCCGACGAGGTCATTCGCGTCAAGGGTCCGCTGTGGCAGACCGGCGATCCGGACATGTGCTACATGTTTGAGCAGGCCGGCCACCAGATGCGCCTGATGGAGAACGGTCTGTTTGTCGATTCTGCGCCCGAGGGCGAGAAGCAGAAGATCATCGACGAGAACCCCGAGATCATGCAGATTTGGGACGACGAGACGGGCGACCGCATGACGAGCCTGTGCATCATCGGCCGTCACATGGACAAGGATGCGCTCATCGCCTCCCTCGATGCCTGCCTGACCGACTGGCACCGCGCCTAGGGTTATCGAGGCAGATTTGTCCGCCCGTCACGCAGCCGCCAAACCACCACGAAGGTGCCTGTCCCCTTCGTGGTGGTTTTTCGTTCTGAGCCAAGGAGATTCATGTTCAACATTGTGCTGTATGCGCCCGAGATTCCGGCCAATACGGGCAATATCGGCCGTACCTGTGTGGTCACCGGCGCCCGCCTGCATCTGGTAGAGCCGCTGGGCTTTTCGCTCGATGACAAGACGGTACGTCGCGCCGGCCTGGGCTACTGGCAGAATTTGGACGTGACGATCTATGCCGGCTGGGAGGATTTCCTTGCGCGCAACGGTCTCTCCCCCGCCGACGAGCGCCTGCATCTGCTGACCAAAAAGGCGCGCCGCACCTATGCGCAAAGTACCTACCGCGACGGTGACTTTTTGGTCTTTGGCAGCGAGAGCTCGGGGATTCCCGAGCCACTGCTTGCCGCGGCGCCCGAACGCTGCGAGCGCATCCCCATGCTGCGCGATTGCGACTCACTCGATAACGCCGAGGTTTGGGGGGCCCACGAGGAGTCGCTCGGGCACACCGAGGACAGCCACGAAGCCATCCTGCAGCAGGACATCTGCGGCAACTTCGTCAATCCCGACGATTACCGCATCAGCGCGCTCAACCTCTCCAACAGCGCCGCCATCGTCCTCTACGAGGCTCTGCGCCAAACAGCCTTCCCAGGAATGTGACAAAGGGACTGCCCCTTTGTCACATTCGGTTAGAGGTAGCGGCCGGTAATGCTTGTGGAGCAGGCCGCAATGTCGGCTGGCGTGCCGGCGCAGACGATTTGCCCGCCCGCGTCGCCACCGCCCGGGCCCATATCGATCACATAATCGGCATTACGGATAAGGTCGAGGTCGTGCTCGATCACGACAACTGTAGCGCCCTTGGCAACGAGGCCGTCAAACACACTCAGCAACACCTGAACATCGAGCGGATGAAGGCCGATCGTGGGCTCGTCGAACACGAACACGGCATCATCCTGCACGCGGCCCATCTCGCTCGCAAGCTTAAGACGCTGCGCCTCGCCGCCCGAAAGCGCCGGCGTGGGCTCGCCGAGCGTGAGATAACCCAAGCCCAGGTCGTGCAGGGTCTGTAAGCGCGCCTGAACTTTCTTGAGCCCCACCGTAGCGTCGAGGGCCTCGTCCACACTCATGTCCATGAGCTGCGGCAACGTAAGCAGGCTCCCGTCCTTGCCCTCGCGATGGATATGCGAGGCCGCGTCTGCATAGCGTGAGCCGCGACATGACGGGCAGACGATCTCGACATCGGGCAAAAACTGCACGTCGAGCGATATCGAACCCGTGCCATCGCACGTAGGGCAGCGCAAGGCGCCGGTGTTGTAGCTAAAGGCGCCCGCCTTGTATCCCGCCGCCTTAGCCTCGGGCGTACGGGCGAAGGCGCGACGCAGCTCATCATGGATGTCGGCATAAGTTGCCACCGTCGAGCGCACGTTGGCGCCGATAGGCGTAGCGTCAATCAGATTTGCACGGGCAATGCCCTCGGCATCGACCCAACGCACGTGCCCCGGCAGGCGCTCGCCGGCTGCCTGCGCCTTGAGTGCCGGAATGAGCGTCTCGAGCACCAACGTCGTCTTACCCGAACCCGAAACGCCCGTCACCGCGACCAAGCGACCGCGCGGGATATCGACTTCAAGCGGCTTGACGGTATGGATGGCATCTGTCGCCATGCGGATATGGCCCCGGTCGAACATTTCGTCGTCAGTCACCTGCGGGCGCAAGCGCTTGGGGTCTGCGCGTAAAAACGGCGCGATGCGGCTGCCCTGCGATTGTTCGACCTCGTCCACCGTACCAGCGGCGATCACATTACCGCCGCCTGCTCCGGCAACGGGGCCCATCTCGACCAGATAGTCAGCTTCCGCCAGAACGCGTGTATCGTGGTCGACAACGACCACGGTGTTGCCGTCATCCACCAGATCGCGCATTACGCCCACCAAGCCGTCGACATTGGCAGGATGCAAGCCAATCGAGGGCTCGTCCAGCACATAAAGCACGCCCGTCGATCGGTTGCGCACCACGCGGGCGAGCTGCACACGCTGGCGCTCACCCGTGGAGAGCGTGGCGCCTGCGCGATCGAGCGAAAGGTAATCGAGACCCAGGTCGACCAGACGACGGGCCGTGCGCAAAAACGAATCGCAGATATCCGTCGCCATGGGCTGCATCTCGGCCGGCAAGGATGCGGGCACCCCGCGCACCCACTCAATCGCCTCGCCCAGCGTCATGGCCGCCGCCTGCGCCAGATTGATACCGCGCACCTGGGGTTGGCGCGCGGCCTCGGAGAGGCGCGTGCCGCCGCAATCGCGGCATGGGCCCTCGCGTAAAAAGCGCGCAACGCGTTTGAGACCCTTGTCGTCCTTAACCTTGGCGAGCGCATTCTCGACGGTATAGACGGCGTTGTAATAGGTAAAGTCGAGCGGCGTGGCGCCCTCGCCGTTTTTGGGAACGTAGAGAATGTGTTTCTTAACCGTCGGACCATGGAACACGATGTCGCGCTCTTTAGGCGTGAGCTGGTTAAACGGCACGTCGGTGCGCACGCCCATCTCGCCGGCCACCTGCTTCATCAGATCCCACATGAGCGTGCCCCAAGGAAGGACCGCACCCTCGTTGATAGTCTTTGACTCGTCGGGCACCAGGCTCGCTTCGTCCACCTCGCGCATGACACCGGTACCGCCACAGGTGGGGCATGCACCGCCGCTATTGAAAGCCAAATCCTCGGCACTCGGCGCGTAGAACTCGCGGCCGCATGTCGGACACGTGAGCGACAAGCCTGCGGCCACGTTAAGGCTCGGCTCCATGCGCGCTCCGCAATGCAGGCACACGTGATGGGCGCAACGGCTAAAGAGCAGACGCAGGCTGTTGTTGAGCTCGGTCATGGTGCCAAAGGTCGAGCGCACGCCCGGCACGCTCGGACGCTGGTGCAGCGCGAGCGCCGCCGGCACGTGCAATACCTCATCCACCTGAGCGTGCTCGGCCTGCGTCAGGCGACGTCGAGTATAGGTGCTGAGCGCCTCCAAGTAGCGACGCGAGCCCTCGGCATAAAGAACTCCCAGCGCCAGCGAGCTCTTGCCCGACCCCGACACGCCAGCAATACCCACGAGCTTTCCCAGCGGGATATCGATATCGATGTCCTTAAGGTTGTGTACGCGCGCGCCACGCACCTCGATAGCACTTGGTTGTTGCGACACCGTCATCGCTCCCCTTCTGCTCGCCCACACCAGTCTTCGCGGGTCAAATACGTAAAGTACTCGGTACGTACATCGCCTATAAGCTCGCAGGGCACATCGCGCTCAACGTGATGTGGCGCGAATCCGCACTTTTGCTGAACGCGTAACGACTTGTTATTGTCCTCGTAGTATCCGCACCAAAGCGCCTTGCAGCCAAGCGTTTCGAACGCATAGCGCTGCATGGCTCGTACCGCTTCGGGAGCAAAGCCTCGGCCCCAGAACGGCTTGGCGATCCAATAGCCCACTTCGAGTTCGAGTCCAACTCTTTGGTTGTTCGACTCGCAGCGAGGCGACATGAGTCCGATGCTGCCTACAGGTTCGTCTGTCGCAGCCAGGCAAACGGCAAAGGTATGGGGCGCCGTAAAGACCGTCCGAATGATCTCCCTGCTTTCCTCAATGCTTCGATGAGGCGGCCAGCCCGCAGCCAGCCCCACATCCGGGTCGCTCGCGTATGTAAACAGGCTCGCTGCATCCGTCTCGCGCCACGGACGAAGCGTCAAACGCTCAGTATGAATCACCATGTTTTGACCTCTCCCAAATATCAATGTGGCAAAGGAACTGTCCCTTTGTCACATGTGGCCGAAAAACTCGGCGTCTGCTGCTCGCCAGGGACGGAAGGTGGCGGGATCGACCTTTACGTGGGCTGCAGCGGGTACGTCGTACCATTTGACCGTGTAGCCGGCGCCGTGGGCGCAAAAGACCGAGTCGGGCGTGTTGGGCAGATCGGCCTCGGGCTCATAGGCCGCCGTCTCGATTACGCGCTCGGCATCATGACAGGCCGCATAACCGGCGAACTCCAGGTACAGATGCCCGCGACCACTCGTGTAGGCAGCCACCTCCAGCGCATAATCCTGCACCTCGGATGCCGGCACGCGACCCACAAGCTTCGCCCGGTCTCCCGCCATCGTCGGCGGCTCGTACTCGGCACCCATGCGCGTGGCATCCGAGAGCGCCCGGCCCACGCACTCCCCCGGCACCTCGAGCTCAAAGCGATACCACGGCTCCAACAGCATCGCCGCGCCGGCCTCACGCGCCTGCATCAAACCCTGGCGAATCGCGCGGTACGTGGCCTGGCGAAAATCGCCGCCCTCGGTGTGCTTGGCATGCGCGCGGCCGCCCGTGAGCGTAATGCGCACATCGGTGATGGGCGAGCCGGTCAGCACGCCCAGGTGATCGCGCTCCATGGCGTTGGTGAGCGCCAGACGTTGCCAGTTAAGATCGAGTTCGTCGGTCGAGGTCACGGTGCCAAACTGCACGCCCGAACCTGCTGGCAACGGCTCCAGGCGCAAATGCACCTCGGCATAGTGGCGCAGCGGCTCAAAGTGGCCCACGCCCTCGACCGGCTGCGAAATAGTCTCCTTATAGAGAATGCCGCCGGGCTCAAACGCAATCGAAAGGCCAAAGCGATCGGCCAACACCCGCTGCACGACCTCGAGTTGCACGGCGCCCATCAGCTGCAGGTGAATCTGCTCCAGATGAGTATTCCAGCTTACGCCGAGCATGGGATCTTCGTCCGCCAGCTCAGTCAGCGCTTTGAACACCGCGTGGACATCGTGTTCGCCCGGAAGCACCGTATAGGTGAGGACCGGCGCAATGACGGGCGCATCGCCCGCGGGTTCCGCGCCCAAGGCGTCCCCCGGGCGAACGTGCGCAAGACCCGTCACGGCACAAATACCGCCAGCAGCAACTTCTTGGGCAAGCTCATACTTCTCGCCGTTATAGATGCGCACTTGATCGACCTTCTGCTCCCACGCCTCGGCACCGGAACGTCCGTCAATCATCTGCTTGGCGTGCAGCGTGCCGCCGGTCACTTTAACCCAAGCCAAACGCTCGCCGCGATCTCCGCGGCTGACACGATAGACGCGCGCGGCAAACTCCGGGAGCCACGCCTGTTCACGCATCAGCGCGCATATACCATCCAGCAGCTCGTCCACGCCTTGGTCCTTGAGCGCCGAGCCGGCAAAACAGGGAAAGAGCTTGCGCTCGGCAACCATGCGCGACAGCGTTGCGACAGAAAGCTCACCCGCTTCAAGAAACTCCTCGAGTGCCGCCTCGTCCAACGCAGCAGCATCCTCCCAGGCGGCACCGCCCGCCAACAGTTCGTTGGCATCCAGGCAGCCTTCGGAAAGACGCTGCCCAAGCTGTGCCAGCAAAACATCGCGGCCGGGATTCTCCAAATCGATTTTGTTGATATAGATGAACGTCGGGATGTCATAGCGCGCAAGCAGGCGCCACAGGGTTTCGGTGTGCCCCTGCACGCCATCGTTGGCACCCACAACCAAAATCGCATAGTCGAGTGCGCGCAGCGTGCGCTCCGCCTCGGCAGAAAAATCGACATGCCCCGGTGCATCCACGAGCATGACGTGGGTATCGCCGTGGTCGAGCACGGCCTGCGACGAGAAGATCGTGATGCCGCGCTCGCGCTCGATCGCGTCAGTGTCCAGGTGCGAATCGCCATCGTCCACGCGGCCGCGCTTGCGAATGCGACCCGCGTTGAACAGCATGGCCTCGGCCAGCGTGGTCTTGCCGGCATCGACATGCGCCAAGATTCCAACGACCGCTTGCTTCGACATGGCTCTCCTCTTATTGCAAGCCCATCGCACGCGGCGACGGGCATCCTCGTTCCACACTGGATGATACAATTTACGGGCCGGCGGGCGAAGCGAGCCCTATCCCCCGACCGAGCTCATCGCCCTGCGTTGCCGCGCGGCGATTTTCGTAGGTTCGCGCCTTGCGAAAGCCGGCACCTCCCCCTTTTTGTCTGCCCGGGCTTATCTGGGGCAGTAACAACGCGAGCCCCACAACTGCGAGGAGCCACCATGAAGGCATTGCTCAACGAATTCAAGGAATTCATCAATCGCGGCAACGTGATAGACATGGCCGTCGGCGTAATTATCGGCGGCGCATTCACCGCTATCGTGACCTCGCTCACCGACAACATCATCAATCCGCTTATCTCTGTGATTGCCGGCGGCAGCGCCACCGAAATCTCGGGGCTGGTGGTGCCGGGCACCAATATCGACTTTGGCGCCTTTATCGGCGCGTGCATCAACTTTTTGATTGTGGCGGCAATCGTCTTTGCCATCGTCAAGGCCTTTAACAAGGCGCAGGAAATTGGAGACAAGCTCGCTGGTAACACCGCCGAGGAAGCCACGCCGGCGCCCGTCTGCCCGTATTGCCTCGAGGAGATCCACGAGGGCGCGACCAAGTGCTGCCACTGCGGAAGCGAGCTGCCCAAGAAGTAGCCGCGAAGGCGCAACGCCCCGAGCGGCGAATGCCCCAGACGACGCGTTTTAATCAGAACCACCCTTAAAAAGGGTGGTTTGCTCTTAGGGTATAACCCACGGGCCCCGGGCTCGCGTCTAAAGGCGC
>CAKUGA010000016.1 GCA_934654515.1 uncultured Collinsella sp.
CCGTATGGATTCGAACCTCGATCGAGGCGCGGGCGTAAGGAAAACGCGGAGCGTTTTTAGCCCGCGGGCGAGGACGCCGGCAGGCGGCCGAAGCCGGTGCGGATCCGCGCAAGCGGATGCGCGGAATCCTATACGCCGCACCATTTGAGATCAAAGCCTCCGGCAACGGGGGCTTTTTTGTTATCGACTCGTGTAAGATTCCGAGTAAGCGTCTCGGTGCACCTGGGGCGCGCCCTTTCTCTAGACGACCGATCAGGGTGATATTTCGTGGCAGAGCGTCCGACCTACAAGCTCAAGTTTCTCGATCCCAAGAAGCGCTTTCCGGCGATGCCCGAGCAGCCCGCGGGACGCTCGTATGGCGTTGTCTGGAAACTCTTTGGCGACGATCCGCATGAATCATGCTACGTCGTTGAATTCGTCGGCAAGAGCCATGTGTCACTTTTAGGCTACGTGAGCGTTTCGGGCGAAGTGTACAAGGTGGACCGTCCCGTTAGCGAGACGCCGTTGCCCGATGATCCCGATATGCAACTGGTTCTTGATGAGTCCGACTCCAGCATTGGCGAGATTGCGGTAAGGGGCACCGATGGGACGATGCGTCCCCGGGCGCGGGTCATCGGCTCTCCAAAAGGCCCCATGCGCGAGCGGTCCGATCGCGAGACATGGAATTCGGCCCGCAGCCTCCCTTACGGTGAGTTCATGGCATCTATGTTCTTGCGCTACGTGATATTCGCCGATTCCGAAAATGCTATCGCGAGCACGTCAAACACCGATAGGCTCGACGAGAGTACGCACAATGTCGTCGATAAGATTAAGCTCGTCAAGCTGCCCGAGCCGGTCGAAGTGTTTCTGGGCTTTGATTCGACGCCACTTCCCGATGCCATCGAGACGCTGCTCTACCGCATTGACCATAAGGACAATCCGAGTGGCATCGAGCGTTATGCCGCGGCCCTGATGGGTGAAGTCAATCTGCCTCGCCTGCGCACCATAGCGGCAAAGACTGAAATGAACTTGGCCCGCATCGATCGCTCGAAGCTTTTCTATCTAAATTTCGATCGCAGCCTGTTAGATCAAGATGAGATCGACACCTTGCTTGCCATTGAGTGTCGCCTGAACCGCCTCTCCGGCATCCTTGAGCGCATCGGGGCCGGATTGGTCCCTGCGGCATCCTCGCCGAGCCTTGAGGGCTGCGCGCTCTTTGATGCGTGGCATATCGCCAAGACGACCAACGATGTTCCCCGACTGCTCGATACGGCCTCGAGCGATAACCCGTGGGGCAAACCGGGTACGGTGGCTTGCCAGCCGGGCGGTGAGTGGGATGTGCGTACCCGCTTCGCGCGTATTGTCGAGGCACTTAACGTGGTCACGCGGCTCGACTATACCTATCGGGCAAACGTTGCCGAGGGGATCATACTCGTTCGGTTTGGGCAGTCTGTCGTTGATGCTATGCCACAACGTGAATACGACGCTCAAGATGACGCCTGGCGCGAGTTGGACGAGGACACGCGCGCGATCTGGGCCGCGGAGCACGATGCGCGCGTGGCACTCACGCTTGCGGCAGCGTGTTTTGCCGCGGGCACCTGCATCACGCGCTGCTATGTGCAGATTGCTGCTCCCGACAGTGAGCAGGGCGAGCGCGTTGTCGCAACGTATTTCTTTGGGCGCGCGGCCTATCTGGCCGATTGCGTGCCTGTCGCCAAGGATCTTGAGAGCATGGACATGGACGATATGCCGTGCAAGCGTGTGCTTGAGGCGTATGAGTCAACCGCTCCGGAGACGATTGAACCGGCGGAGGTTCATGCTCGTCCGCGTGATGACCATCGCATGCTGCCGCCGGCGCTGCGCGATCTGTTGCTTGCCGATACGGCTGACGAGCTGGAGGTCATGGAAGAGGACGACGACCCATACGTGGCCCGTGTTGTTGAATTGCGCGAGCAGGCAAAAGTCGACCGTACAGGTGCTTTTGAAGGCTTTTCCCGTCTTGTTGAGGAGTTGGAGGCTAAGTGCGCCGTCGCCGAGCTTTTGGCGACAGGTCCGGTTCAAACGCAGTTTTGCGATAACCAGCTGGTGCGCATGGTGCTACCGGTGTTGGAAGAAGACCACTCTGTGCGAATCCTTCGTGCGCCCGATGCGCTGTACTTTGCCCAGCATGAGATCTGCAGCTTTTACGCCGAGCAAGAGGACTTTGAACGAGCGCTGCCCGAGGTGCGCCATCTTTACGATCTGGCGCGCTCGTCCATGCAGTCGCACTTTGCGCTCATCAACGTGCTTGCGCGTCTGGAGCGCTTTGACGAGATTATCGAGGTGGCGCGCCACGGCCTACGTATTGCCAGCGATCGTTCTGCAATCGGCTACCTGTTCTATCGCTTGGCGTTTGCCTATTGGAATTGCGATCAGCTCGACCTGGCGCTGGCTTGTTACCGTCTGGTGCCGCGCGGCGAGGAGTCGGGCAGCAGCGCGCTGGAAGAAATGCAGGGCCTTATGAACGAGATGGGCGTCAGCGAGCCTCCGACGTTCGAGGAAGCGGTCGAGACCATCCACAAGGCTGGACTCGAGCTGCCGCCAGTGTCCGCCGTGACGAATCAGCTGGCAGATGCCGCTGTGCAACTGGTCGACAACGGGTTCTTTTTCCTGGCACGCGGTTGCATCTTCCAAATGTGGCGCACCATGGGCAACGACGAGCTCGGCTCCCTCAACCGCTCGCTGGGGTAGGGGCGGCATAGGAGGGCTGCGCCGTGCTATTTGTATCGGCACGGGCGAGAGGACCCGACAGGGTCGGTAAGGCATAAAGCCGCCGAGCCTGCTAAAACTGTTAAACTCTGCTAAAGTTGCTAAACTTTGTTAAAGTTGTTAAAACTAGCAGAGGAGGGCCGAATGTCTAAAGCTATTAATCCTTTTAAGCCAACGGCGGGAATGAATCCGCCTGAGCTTATCGGACGCGACGCTGTTTTGGATGACTTTGCCGAGGCTCTGGAGAATGGTCCCGGCGCCCCCGATCGGCTCATGCGTATCTCTGGTGTTCGTGGCACGGGTAAAACGGTGCTCCTTAACGCATTGGGTGATCTTGCGCGCAAAAAAGGATTCGAAGTCGTTGGCGTCGCCTCAAATACCGGTTTTTGCAATAGAATTCTCGAGGCTCTGCAGCGAAATGTTCGTCTTGAATCAATGTCGATTTCTCCGTCGATTCTAGGAGTCAGCCTTGGCTCCGTGGAGGTGTCGAAGTCGGCGTCCCATCTGGGCGAGGCGATGTACGAAGCCGCGAAGCGCGGCGGCTTGCTCATTACGCTCGATGAGATTCAGGACGCCTCAACTGAGGAAATGCGAGAGCTGGGCAATGAAATGCAGCTCTTGATTCGCCAAGGGGCGAATGTCGCCTTTGCATTCGCTGGTTTGCCAACGTCGGTGGATGGCGTGGTGGTGGATGATACGTTGGCGTTCCTTCAGAGGGCGAAGCATATTGAACTTACGCGGCTTTCAGATTTTGAAGTCGGCGGATCGTTTGAGGATACGATGAGGCGTGCGGGCAAGGAACTCGACGAAGGCGTTGCTGAGCTTTTGACAAAGGCTTCGGCGGGCTATCCCTTTATGGTCCAGCTGGTCGGATATTACGCTTGGCAGGTTGCTGCGCGCAGCGGGGCAGAGAGCGTGGACGAAGAGGCAGCTCGCAAGGGTATCCAAGCGGCTCTTGATAGTTTTAATGCTATGGTGATTGCCCCTGCGTTGCGCAGGGTGTCGGAGCGGCAGTTTCAGTATCTCGCGGCGATGGCGCAATGTGAGGGCGATGAGATTGCGAACGGCGATATCGCCAAAAAGATGGGCTTGCCGGCGAACAAAGTCGGGTCGTATCGCAAGCGCCTGATCGATGCGGGACTGATTGAACCTGCAGGCTACGGCTGTGTTTCGTTCGCAATTCCGTACATGCGCGATTATCTGTTGGAAACCGTTCGAAAGGGCTAATAAAGACTGGGAGCATCGGTGCCGCCGCTGGGGCAGCCCTCGTATCTTTGTCTCGATTTGTAACATCTGGAGGAGATTACGGCCTGTAGATGTTACAGATTGAGACGTTATGTTTCGAGGGCCTGGTTTGTCTCGATCTGTAACATTTACGGGCCGATTTGGTCGATAACTGTTACAGATTGAGATGCTTGGCTGAGGCGTTTGCTGACAAAATGGAATCGCCTCGAAATTCCCTCTTGCCCATCCTCGACTGTTTGGTTACTATAGAACGGCTGTTACGGAGAGCTGACCGAGAGGCCGAAGGTGCTCGCCTGCTAAGCGAGTATGCCCCAAAAGGGCATCTGGGGTTCGAATCCCCAGCTCTCCGCCAGTTTAAATTTAAAGAAGGGTTCCATTTGGGGCCCTTTTTTAGTTTCAAGAGCGTTAGCTGGGGATTCGAACCCGAGAGGGCACGGGCGTTAAGCAAACGCGAAAGCGTTTGTAGCCCGTGGGCGAAAAGCCGCCAGGCTTTGAAGCCGGAGGGCATGCGCAGCATGCCCGGACATCCCCAGCTCTCCGCCAGTACGAATTTGAAGAAGGGTCCCATTTGGGGCCCTTTTTGCTAAGGAGAAAGGAGGCTGGGGATTCGAACCCCAAAAAGGAGGCGTCCTTTCGGGCACCTCCTTTCAGCGAGCGTTTTGTTTCTCTAACCCCTATACCTCGGGCGCCTTGGCCACGGTTTCGCTTTCGGCCGTGAGCGGACGGTTGTCGATGCGGCGGCCCAGGCGGTCAAGCTTTACAAGCAGCCATTCAATGGGATTCGGCCCTGCGCCTTCCTCGTCGGCAACCAGGTCCATGACGGCGATCTTGGTGCCGTCCTGCTTGAGCGTGACGCTACCCACCTTGTCGCCCACATGCACCGTGCCCGAAAGATCGTCGTAGCTAACCTTTTCGGTCACCTCGCCGGCAAGGGAAAACACGGTCGCTTGCGCCGTGGGATCGGCGAGTGTGGCGTCGATCGTCTTATCCGTCCAGTCGGTTTGGCCAATGCGCGCCATAAGCGGGTTGCCGTTGGCGGTCTTTTCCTGTGTGTTGGCGATTGCGACCGTCACCTTGTGGCCGTAGTACCAGTTGGCAAGGGTGGCGGTATCGGTAAAGCGCTGGTCGGTGGTGGTGGAGTTCAAAACGACGGTGTAGATCTCGTCGCCATCGCGGTTGTAGGCACCCGTAAAGCAATAGCCTGCATCGTCGGTGGTGCCGGTCTTGCCACCTATGTTGCCATCTTGGCCCAGCAAATAGTTATGCGTGTCCATGGAATGCGAATGGTCGGTGCCGTCGGCGCCCGTGACCTCGATCCAGGAATCCTCGCTCGCTACGACCTCGCGGATCGTGTCGTTTTTCATGGCCTCCTGCATCATCAGCGCTACGTCGTGTGCGGTTGAGTGCATATCGCCAGCCCACTCATCAAAGTCCAGACCATGCGGGTTTTCAAAAAGCGTACCGGTGCAGCCGAGCTTTTTAGCGCGCTCGTTCATGGCCTTCACAAATGTGGCCTCGGCGTCTTTGGTCTTAGGGTCGATCTTCTTGCCCACATATTCGGCGAGCACGACGGCGGCGTCGTTGCCCGAGGGAATCATCAGGCCGCGCAGTGCCTGCTCCACGGTAAGCTCGTCACCTTCGAGCAAGCCGGCGGTCGAATTACCCACGGTGGCTGCGGCGTTGCTCACCGTGACCTTCTCGTCCATCTTGCAATTCTCGACGGTTAGGATTGCGGTCATGACCTTGGTGATCGAGGCGATTTTGACCTGCTCATCGGCGCCGCGCCCATAGTAGACGGTGCCGTCTTTGCCCATGACGAGCGCATTGGTCGCATCGATATCGGGCAGGTTTTCTGCCGTGATGCCGCGCGCATCGGCGGTTTTGCCGCAAACATTGTCGGTCGTGAGTACTTGGGCGCCGGCGACGGTGGGCACGCCAGCGGCAAGGGCGATAGCGCAGACAAAGCCGGCGGCAAGCTGGGCTGAGCGCTTTGCAAAAGAGGTGAGGGACTTCACAGATTTCGCTTTCGACGGGATGGTCTCTTCTGGAACTAGAGTATATCGTTTACCGGTGTCGGCGATCATCGCGTGCGTGCGTGGCCCACATCCGCGCCCGAACGGGCACAAGGGTGCTTAAGGCCGACTTAATCACCCACGCTTGTTGTGTGTGGCATGCGCCCCCTCGGGCATAATGGAGCGCGAGAGGAGCACGCATGAACGAGCGCATTTTGGTAGTTGATGACGAAAAGGCCATCGCCGACTTGGTTGGTATCTACCTTACAAAAGAAGGCTTTGACGTACAGGTCGCCTATAGCGGGGCCGATGCTGCCAAGGCAATCTTGGAGCAGGAGTTCGATCTGGCGCTGCTGGATGTCATGCTGCCCGATATCGATGGGCTTGAGTTGCTGCGTACGATCCGTTCCAGCCATACCTATCCCGTGATCATGCTGACGGCGCGCGATGCCCAGCAAGACAAGATCGAGGGCCTTTCGCTTGGCGCGGACGATTACGTGGTTAAGCCGTTCCGCCCGCTGGAGCTCATCGCGCGCGTGCACGCTCAGCTTCGTCGCTACACCAGCTACGGTAGCCGTGCACAGGCGGCCGAGTCGCCGACCATCCAGTTCGACGGCCTGGAGATCAACCGCGATGCTCGTTCCGTAATGGTGGACGGTGCGCCGGTGCGCCTCACGCCCATCGAGTATTCCATCTTGCTGTATCTGGTCGAGCATCGCGGCAGTGTGGTGGCCGTGGAGGATCTGTTCCGCGCGGTGTGGAACGAGGATTTTATGCCCGGCTCCAACAATACGGTGATGGTGCACATTCGCCACCTGCGCGAAAAGATCGGTGACGACGCTCAAAAGCCGCGCTTTATCAAAAACGTCTGGGGCGTCGGCTACATAATCGAATAACGCCTTTGATGGTGGGGAAGTGGATATGACAAAAGACGATAGGCAGGCATTCGAGGTGCCCGATCGACTCTTTGAATACGTGAGGTCGGTCGTCGACAACCGCGCGCTTGCAACGGTGCTGCTCTTTTTGCTGAGCCTGCTGCTGATTGGCATCGATAACATCGCTGGAATCTTGGCGGTGCTGCTTGTCGGCTTTTTGCTGATCGATCGATTTGAAATCGTACGCCGCTGCGTGGTGATTGGCGGTGCCGCGTGGGCCATGACGTTGGCGATTGGCGCCATGGCGCTCGGCGGCATCGAAGGGCCGGTGCTGTTCGATGCCGGCTTTGTATTCAACATGCTTGGCTTTGTGCTGGCGCTTGCCGTGTGCGCGCTGTTCTTTTGCGGCCGCGCCCTGTACTACCAGGGCTATGAGCAGGGCGAGCAGCATGCCGATTGTGTGCTGGCCGCTCGTATTCAAGATCGCCTGATCGATCACCCCGACACCTGGGACAACATCGACGGCGACTTCCTGGAGGTCGAGGGCGCACTCAACCGTGTGCGCGATCGCGAGCGCAAGGTGCAACAGGCCTTGCGTGACGAGTCTCATCGCAAGGACGATCTGGTCACGTACTTGGCACATGACCTACGCACCCCGCTTGCCAGTGTGGTGGGCTATCTTTCGCTGCTTCAAGAGGCTCCTGAGCTGCCGGTTGAGCAACGTGCGCACTTTACGGGCGTGGCGCTCGACAAGGCGCACCGGCTCGATGCGCTCATCGAAGAGTTCTTCGATATCACGCGCTTTGACTTCCACGATATCGTGCTCACGCGCGGCTATGTTGATCTGGGGTTGCTGCTGGCTCAGGTGGCTGACGAGTTCTATCCCATCCTCAACGAGCAGCATAAGGAAGCCCAAGTTGATATTCGCGAGGACCTGACGGTGCTCGTGGATGGCGATAAGATGGCCCGCGTGTTTAACAACATCATGAAAAACGCCGTCGCCTATAGCTATGAGGGCTCGACTATCACGATTGAGGCCAGGCGCCAAGACGATGGCGGCGTGCGCGTGCGCTTTATCAATCAGGGCGATCCTATCCCTGCGGCTAAGCTCAAGGTGATCTTTGAGAAGTTCTATCGCCTGGATGCGGCGCGTGCGACTAATCGCGGTGGTGCCGGTTTGGGCCTTGCTATTGCCAAGGAGATCATCGCGGCACACGGCGGTACCGTTGCATGTGAATCGACGCCCGAACACACGATATTCACCATCGAGCTGCCCGCCGCATAGCTAGCGTGCCCTTACAAACACTTGACAATGTGCTCACGTGCGTATGAGCCGCGATTCCTACTATCGATACTGCTGAATTGATATCGATATGGAGGTGTGCGGTATGACGGCTGCTGCGGCTGTGGAGCCCACGGAGCTTGAAGAACTCATGGAAGCGCAGGCCGAGGCCGCGCATGAGCGCGAGGTTGGGGACGCGACTCGCCCCACGGCAGAGGATCTTGCCGTCTCGCCGGCGCGCATCGATGTCGAGGGCCTCGACCTGTTCTATGGCGACCACCATGCGCTCAAGGACGTGAATATCAAGATCCGCGACAAGCAGATCACCTCGTTCATCGGGCCTTCGGGCTGCGGAAAGTCTACGTTGCTGCGCTGCTTTAACCGCATGAACGACGGCATCAAGGATTGCCGCATCGAGGGCAAGATTGCGCTCGATGGTCAAGATATCCTGGGCGATTACGACATCTGCCGTTTGCGCCAGCGCGTGGGCATGGTGTTCCAGCGCCCCAACCCGTTTCCCATGAGCATCTACGACAACGTCGCCTACGGTCCTCGCGGTATGGGCGTGCGCGACCGCGCCGTGCTCGATGAGCTGGTCGAGGACTCCCTGCGTCGCGCTGCGCTATGGGATGAGGTCAAGGACAAGCTCAAGGAGTCGGGCCTGGGTCTTTCGGGCGGTCAGCAGCAACGCCTGTGCATCGCCCGCGCACTTGCCGTGCAGCCCGACATTCTGCTGATGGACGAGCCGACCTCGGCACTCGACCCTGTGTCGACGTTGGTGGTGGAGCAGCTGGCCTGCGAGCTCAAGGAGACCTGCACGCTGGTGGTCGTGACGCACAACATGCAGCAGGCCGCGCGTATTTCCGATTCGGTTGCGTTCTTTTTGCTGGGTGAGCTGGTGGAGCACGCGCCCACCGCGCAACTCTTCAAGAATCCGTCCGATCCGCGCACCGCGGATTATTTGACGGGGCGTTTTGGCTGACGCTGTCTTTTACAGGTGCCTTTAGGGTTAAGATGCGGTCATATCGGCCGCAAAGGGGTTCAACATGATCTATTACGTCGAGGACGATGACAACATCAGGGATTTGACGGTCTACGCTCTGCGCAAGCAGGGGATCGAGGCCGAGGGTTTTTCGTGCGATGGCGAGTTTAAGGCTGCCGTGGCGCGACGGGTGCCCGATGCCGTGCTGCTCGACATCATGCTGCCCGACACCGATGGCTTGGCGATTATGCGTCGTCTGCGTGCCGATCGCCTGACGGCGACGGTGCCCATCATGATGCTTACCGCCAAGGACACCGAGCTCGACAAGGTGATGGCGCTCGATGGCGGTGCCGACGATTACCTGACTAAGCCGTTTTCGCTCATGGAGCTTGCGAGCCGCTGCCGCGCACTGCTGCGTCGCGGCGGCATGGTCAAGCAGGCGAGCGATGTGCTCAGCGTGGGCGACATCGTGCTCTCGCCCAGCCATCGCGAGGCGACCGTTGCCGGCGAGCCGCTTAAGCTCACCCTGCGCGAGTTCGACCTGCTCGAGTACCTCATGCGCAAGCCCGGCGTGGTCTTTACCCGCGAGTCGTTGCTGCAGAGCGTGTGGGGCTGGGACTTCGACGGCGGTTCGCGCACCGTTGACGTGCACGTGCAGACGCTTCGCCAAAAACTGGGCGAGCATGCCAGCGCCATCGAGACCGTGCGCGGCGTGGGTTATCGCCTGGCCGAGCCTTCTGCCGGTGATGGTGCCGAAGGCGACGATACCGCGGCCACCGCATCGGAGGAGTAACCCGTGGTCTTCGCCCCCCAGGGAAAACATACGCTGTCGCACCGCGTTTTTGTGACGATCTTTGTCTGCGCCATGGCGGTTATCGTTGCGTTTACGGTGCTGGGTGCGTTTTTTGTGCAAAACACCTTGGCGGATGCCACGAGTGCCAATCTGGCGCAGGAAACCGAGCTCATTGCTGCCGCCCTCGACGAGCAGCAGGAGCCCATTCCGTTCTTGCGAAGCCTCGATCGCGAGGATCTTCGTATCACGCTGATCAATAAGGACGGATCTGTTGCCTACGACAACGAGGCGTCGCCTTCCACACTGCCCAACCATGGCGATCGCCCCGAGGTCATCGAGGCCTTTGAGAGTGGTTCGGGTTCCGCGGAGCGCGCAAGCTCTACACTCGACGAGATTATGCTGTATCGCGCCGTCACCCTTGATAACGGCCAGGTCGTCCGCTTGGCGCAGGCCCAGCCTGGTGTTGCGGCGATTTTGCTGTCGATGCTGGCGCCGATGCTGCTTATCGCAGCAGCGGGTGCGGTACTCTCGTTTTTTATGGCGCGCCGTGAGTCCCGTGCCATCATCGCGCCGTTGCAAGAGGTGGATTTGGATCACCCACGCCGTAGCTATGAGCACGCCTATGCCGAGATGGTCCCCATGCTTGAGCGTATCGAGTCGCAGCGCCAGGAACTCAAGCGCCAAATGGCGGTGCTAGCGGACAACGACCGCATGCGTCGTGAGTTCACGGCGAATATCACCCATGAGCTCAAGACGCCGCTTACGGCGATTTCGGGCTATGCCGAGCTCATCGCAAATGGCATGGTCGAGGGCGAGGACGACCTGCGCAACTTTGGCGGTCGCATCTATCGTGAGGCGGGCCGCTTGGCAGCGCTTGTCAACGACATCCTTACGCTGTCTAACTTGGACGAGGCCGAACGTGCAACTGAAGGCGAGGCAGTGCCCATTGGGTCCACGGAACCTATTGAGCTCTCTCGTGCCATCTATGCGGTTGAGCAGCGTCTTGAACAGGTCGCCCGTCAAGCGAATGTGACGATAAGTCATGAGACCAAGCCTGTGGTCATCGAAGGCGTGTCGCGCTTGATCGACGAGCTCATCTATAATCTGGCAAGCAACGCCATCCGCTACAACCGACCCGGCGGTACGGTTACGCTGCAGTGCGGTATCAACGACGAGGGTCATCCGTTCCTCGCGGTCGCCGACACGGGAATCGGTATCGCGCCCGAAGAACAGGGCAAGGTGTTCGAGCGTTTCTACCGCGTGGACAAGAGTCGATCAAAGGCACGCGGTGGAACGGGTCTGGGCCTGGCGATCGTTAAACATGCCGCCTTGTACCATCACGCCGATATCGACCTGGAGAGCGAACCGGGCGTGGGAACCACCATTACGGTGACGTTTCCCATACAGCCGGACGAGCCATTCGCATAGCGATACAACATAGTTATTCGCGCAGACGCCGCATCTGTCTTTCGGGTGCGGCGTTGTTGTTGCGCAATTTTACGGACGCTTCCGGCATTTTTACAGTAGAGGCTGTTTCTTATGTATAGAGTTTGGTCTCGGTAAAAAGATGCGATAACATACGGACAGTTTTGTCAATACGAACTGGGGAACTGAAAGGCAAGCTGCATGACCCTTCTCGAATTGTTCCAGCTGCTCAAAAAGCATCTCAAGCTGGTCATCACCCTTCCGGTGGTTTGTGCGATCGCCATGGGCATCGTGTCCTTTGTTGCGATGGACAACACCTATACCGCGACGACGAGCATGTACATTCTCGCCAAGACCGACGATAGCGGTCAGATGAGCTACAACGACCTCTCGGCGAGCCAGATGCTCTCCAACGATATCGCCACGCTGCTCGATAGCGATAGCGTTAAGAGCGGTGCTGCCAACGAGCTGGGCCTTTCCGATTTGGATGACTACAAGGTCTCTGTTTCCTCCGAGACGACCACGCGCGTTATTACGCTTTCGGTCACCGGCACCGATGCCAAGGAGACGGCTGAGGTCGCTAAGGCCATGGCCAGCTCGGTGAGTACGGTCGCCCAGAACGTCGGCGCTGCCCAGAGCATCAACGTTATCGACGAGGCCAAGACCCCCGAGGCCCCCAGCGGTCCCAAGCGCATGCTGTACGTTGCCGTTGCGTTCCTCGCGGGCATCTTTATCGCAGTTGCCTATGTCGTCTTGGCAGATATGCTCAACACCCGCATCCGCGGTGCCGAAGAGGCAGAAGAGCTCCTGGGTATTCCCGTTGTTGGCCGAATTCCGGCTATGAAAGGTGGTAAATAGGCATGGCTAAGGCAAAGAACACCGATAAGCTCGTTGTACAGAATGCCGCCAAGACCCTTCTGGCCAACATCCGCTTCGCGAGCGTGGATGACCCCATTCGCACCATCACCGTTACGTCCTCGATTCCCAACGAGGGCAAGTCTACGGTTTCCATCAACCTTGCTCAGGCAATCGCCACGAGCGGCAAGTCCGTGCTTCTGGTCGAGGCCGATATGCGCCGCAGGTCCCTTTCCGATATGCTCGGCGTCCGTTCGCGCGGCGGACTCTACGCGGTCCTGTCCGAGCAGATTTCCATCGACCAGGCGATCGTCGAGACGGGTCAGAAGAACTTCTACTTCCTCGATGCCGAGCCGCACATTCCCAATCCTGCCGACATCATCGTCTCCCATCGTTTTTCCAAGCTGGTAAAGGCGCTGTCTGCTAAGTTCCAGTACGTTATCTTCGACGCTCCTCCGGTCGGCACCTTCATCGATGCTGCCGAGATCGCCAGCCTGACCGACGGTACGCTGTTCGTGGTGCGCGAGGACTTTACCAAGCGCGAGGAAGCACTCAACGCTATCGGCCAGCTTAAGAAGTCCGAGAGGGTCAAGCTTATCGGTACCGTTATGAACTACTGCGAGACCGAGACCAGCGAGTACTACTATTCTTACTACACCAAGGATGGTAAGAAGGTAAAGAAGGGCTCTGACGATCAGGGTGCTTCCAAAAAGGGCATCTTCACCAACCGAGCAAACGTTTAGCTGATTAAGGCCGATCTATGCGTGACATTCATTGCCATATCTTGCCGGGTGTAGACGACGGCGCCGCCGATCTCGATGAGAGCCTGGCGATGCTCGAGGCTGCCAAGCGGGCCGGTGTTACCAGAATCGTTTGCACTCCGCACTGTCGTGACCCTTATTTTGATTACGATAAAATGTGGGATGCCTATGAGCTGCTGCGTGATAACGCCGATGGTTTTCCGCTCCAGATGGGCTTTGAGGTCAACCATCGTAAGCTTGTCGAGCTTGGTATTGATGCCGCGGAGCACTTGCATTTCGATGGGACCAATGAGTTTCTGCTCGAGCTTTCGACGCATGCCGATGCGTATGCGTTTAGAGAGTACGAGAACACGATTTACGATTTGCAGTGCCTTGGCTACCAGGTGATCATTGCCCACCCTGAGCGTTATCGCGCGGTCCAAAAGGATGTGAGCGTGGCGGAGCGCCTGGTCGATATGGGTTGTAAGCTGCAGGCTTCGGCGGACTTTATTGCCGGCGGTCGTTTCGGTCGCGAGAAAAAGCCCGCGCAGCGCCTGTTCGATCAGAACCTGTACAGCTTTATCGCGAGCGATGCCCATAACGTGGGTCATTACGACTGCCTGGCAAAGGCTCGCGCGAAGTTCAGCGTGCGCGGAGCTCATTTTCGCTAAAATCTGTCCCTAACGTTCGCATTGAATGAAGGGGCAGCCATGGATATCCAACTTAAGACGGGATGCTTTGAAGACGCGGCGCTGGTGCGCCGCGCCGTTTTTATGGATGAGCAGGGCTACGAGAATGAGTTTGACGCTATCGACGAGGCTCCGAGCTGCATCCATGTGACGCTGTACGTGGACGGCGAGCTCGCCGGTTGTTCGCGCGTGTTTCCCGAGGAGCTGGAGCGCGTAGCCGACGCGGAGGCACCGGTGTCGCCGGCGTGCGAGATGGACGAAGGCGTTGCGGCAGGTGAGACCTTCATTATGGGACGCGTCGCGGTGTTGCCCTCGATGCGCCGTCGTGGTCTGGCAAGCAAAATTGTGGAGGCGAGTGATGCCGCCGCGCGCGATGCCGGTGCCAAGCTCATAAAACTGCACGCTCAAGAATATGTCCTGCCTCTCTACGCCAAGGCTGGCTACACGCAGATCGCGCCGGTGGACTATGAGGACGAAGGCCAGCCCCATGCCTGGATGGCCAAACGCGTGAGCGACAGATAGGGACGTTCCTTTTCGGCCGGCAGCGGGGGGGGGGGGACACTCCTCGGCAATCGACGCATGGGCGTTCCGACATACAGTTTTTCGATTCCGTATGTATATATGCGCGCTAATGGGTTATAAAATCTAAGTCTGAACATAGCAGGTCTGCAATGCGGCTCGGGCAACCGAGCCGTTTTTGCGGGCAGGGGTAGCGCGAAAGGACTGCACATGCGTCAATTTAAGACCGAGAGCAAAAAACTGCTCGACCTCATGATCAACTCCATCTACACCAATAAGGAAATCTTCCTGCGCGAGCTTATCTCCAACGCGAGCGATGCCGTCGACAAGCTCAACTTTAAGAGCCTGCAGGATTCGAGCGTCAAGCTCGACCAGGGCGACCTGGCCATTCGCGTCTCCTTTGATAAGGATGCACGTACCATCACAATCTCGGATAACGGTATTGGCATGACCGCAGAGGAGCTCGAGCGCAACCTGGGTACCATCGCGCACTCCGGTTCCGAGGAGTTTAAGACCGAGAACGCCGAGCAGCAGGGCTCAGATGTCGACATCATCGGCCAGTTTGGCGTGGGCTTCTACTCTGCCTTTATGGTCGCCAGCCACGTGAAGGTCGTCAGCCGCGCCTATGGCGAGGACACAGCGCACGTGTGGGAGTCCGACGGCCTTGAGGGCTATACCATCGAGGACGGCGAGCGTGCTGAGCACGGTACCGATGTCATTCTGACGCTGCGTGAGAATGAGAAGCTCGACGCCGACGGTGAGGCCGAGACCTATGACCGCTTCCTGACCGAGTGGGGCCTTAAGAGCCTGATTCAGCAGTACAGCAACTATGTGCGCTACCCGATTCAGATGATGGTTTCCAAGAGCCGTCAGAAGCCCAAGCCCGAGGACGCTGGCGATGATTACACGCCCGAGTACGAGGACTACCAGGAGCTCGAGACCATCAACTCCATGACGCCGATCTGGAAAAAGCGCAGCTCCGACGTGGAGCAGAAGGACTACAACGAGTTCTATAAGTCCACGTTCCACGACTTTGACGATCCCGCCCGCACCATTAGCTTCCATGCCGAGGGCACGCTCGAGTACGACGCTCTGCTGTTTGTTCCGGGTCGCGCACCGTTCGATCTGTACAGCAAGGACTACGAGAAGGGTCTGTCGCTCTACAGCTCCAACGTGCTGATTATGGAGAAGTGCGACGACCTGCTGCCCGACTACTACAACTTTGTCCGTGGTGTCGTGGATTCCGCCGACGTGTCGCTCAACATCTCGCGCGAGACGCTGCAGCAGAACCGTCAGCTCAAGGCCATCGCCAAGCGTGTGGAAAAGAAGATTACCGCCGACCTTGAGGATATGCGTGACAACGACCGCGAGGCCTACGAGAAGTTCTTTGAGAACTTTGGCCGCGGCCTTAAGTACGGCATCTACTCGAGCTATGGCATGAAGGCCGATGAGCTCGCCGACCTGCTGCTGTTCTGGTCTGCCAAGGAGCAGAAGATGATCACTCTGGCCGAGTATGCCAAGGGCATGCCCGAGGACCAGAAGGCCATCTATTACGCTGCCGGCGACTCGCGTGAGCGCTTGGCCAAGATGCCCGTGGTGAAGGGCGTGCTCGATCGCGGCTACGACGTGTTGCTGCTGACGCAGGATGTGGACGAGTTCACGTTCCAGGCCATGCGCGAGTACGTGGCCGCCGATATGCCCAAGGTCTACGAGGACGATGCTGCTCGCGAGGCTGCCGAGAAGGCCGTGGCCGATGGTGCCGAGCCCGAGGTCGAGGATCGTCATCTGGAGCTCAAGAACGTCGCGACCGGCGATCTTGATCTGGCAACCGATGATGAGAAGAAGGAGGCAGAGGACGCCACCAAGGAGAACGAGGACCTCTTTAGCGCCATGAAGGAGGCGCTCGGCGACAAGGTCGAGAAGGTTGCCGTTTCCGCACGCCTGACCGACGCGCCCGCCTGCATCACCACCGAGGGTCCGCTTTCGCTCGAGATGGAGAAGGTGCTCCAGAAGGGACCCGAGGGCGCGCCCGATGGTATGCCTAAGAGCCAGCGCGTGCTTGAGCTTAACGCCAAGCATCCCGTCTTTGCCAAGCTCGTCGCTGCTCAGAAGGCGGGCGACGCCGACAAGATCAAGCAGTACTCCGGCCTGCTCTACGACCAGGCCCTGCTGGTCGAAGGCATTCTCCCCGAGGACCCCGTAGCCTTCGCGGCAGCTGTTTGTAACTTGATGTAGTTCGGGGATACGGCACCGTAACTAGATTAGAACGAGAGTTGATAATCTCCCGCTTTTGGCTCGAATGTGGGCTTGAAGTGGGAGATTTTCCACTCTCGATATATAGGCGTCCGAAAATCCACTCTCGTTGCCAAAACATCGGCGTGACCGTTGGATAGCTAATTTGTGCGGGTTGTGGTTTTGTGAGCTGCGGGAATTTGAGATACTGTACATCTGTACGTTAACTCATCTTCGTAGTATATTGCTACCCGCAAAACTCAGCACCATTGTGCTGCGAGACGCTAGGGTGCCTCCATACAATGGTTGTTAATAGCATGATTCGGCTAAACGACAGGATGGATGGTCCAAGCGTGAGTCTCGGCAGCAAACTATCCGATGCAAAGGTATCCTTTGCGATCTTTAAACGCGACATCAAGCGATTGCTCGTGAACCCCGTCGCCCTGGTGGTTACCCTGGGCGTATGCGTCATTCCCTCGTTGTATGCCTGGTACAACATCGTGGCCAACTGGGATCCGTACGGAAATACTCAGGGCATCAAAATCGCCATCGCCAACAACGATCAGGGCACTCAAAACGACCTGGTGGGCGAGCTCAATGCAGGCGATAAGGTGGTCGATCAGCTCAAGGAGAACGACCAGCTCGGCTGGACCTTCGTTGACTCGGCGGCCGATGCCAAAGAGGGCGTCGAGAGCGGCGAGTACTATGCCGCCATCGTGATTCCCAAGAACTTCTCCGACAATCTCGTCTCGATGCTCGACGGCAATTACCATCAGCCCAAGCTCACCTATTACGTCAACGAGAAGAAGAGCGCCATTGCGCCCAAGGTCACCGACACCGGCGCCAACACCATCGAGGAGCAGATCAACGCGGAGTTTGTCTCCACGGTGGGCGAGACCGTCGCGGGCATTGCCAAGGATGCCGGCATCGATCTTAAGGACAAGGCTACCCAGACGCAGAATTCGCTGACGAGCTCGGTGTCCGAGGCGTCCGAAACCCTGAGCGAAGTGCGCGACTCCATCGGCGACATGAATACCGCCATCGATAAGACGAGCGGTGCCATCGCTTCTGCTGACGTGGCACTTGCCGGCTTGCAGGGGCAGACCCCTTCGCTTACACAAGCGATTTCCCAGGGTAATGACTTGTTGGGCGAGGCTCGCACCACAGCGGGTAAGTCCATCACCTCGCTTTCCAAGGCGCTCTCGGAGGGCAGCGCCGCGTTGAGCAAGACGTCGGCTTCTGCGAACGCCGCGGTCGGAAAGATGACGGGCACTTTGACGTCCACAACTACTCGTATCGACAGCTCGCTCGAATCGCTTCAGGCGACGATCGACCATAACAATACTCTTATCGAACGTCTGCAGGAGCTGGCCGATAGCGCGCCGACGGGCTCGGAAGAGGTTAATAAGCTGATCGCGTCTGCGGTTGCTATGCTTCGAGGGCAAAATGATAGTCTTCAGGCCGTCAAGAATAATCTCTCCGCACAGTCAAGCGCTATTGCGAATGACGCTTCGGCTGTTTCGGGCGCCAGCGATGCTATCAACAATGCGATCCAAACCGGTACGACCAACATGAATCAGGCTCAGACGGATCTGGGACAGAACGCACTGCCGAAGGCTTCGAGCGCGCTTGACTCCTTTGCCGCCGTTTCGGGCGATTTGACCGGCATTGTATCGGGTATGACCCCCACGATAGCGAACGCGCGCGGCACGCTGGCGCAGCTCGACGCCACGCTCAAGCAGGCAAAGACCACGCTGTCCCAAACCGACGCCTCCCTTGCCAAGGTTCAGGACAAGCTCGCGACCGCCGCCAATGACATTGCGGCGTTGCAGACCTCTGAGTCTATGGGCGAGTTAGCCGACCTCATGGACGTCGACGTCAATGACGTGGCAGATTTCATGGCATCTCCGGTTGAGCTGACGTCCAAGTCAATCTATCCGGTCAAGAGCTTTGGCTCGGGCATCGCGCCCTTCTACACCAATCTGGCGCTGTGGGTAGGCGGCTATGTGCTCATCGCTATCTATAAACTCGAGGTCGACCGTGAGGGCATCGGTAGCTTTACGGCGCGTCAGGGCTACTTTGGCCGCTGGCTGCTGCTGGTGATCCTGGGCGCGTTCCAGGCCATTATCGTTACGGTGGGCGACCTGGTCATTGGCGTTCAGTGCGTCAATCCGCTGCTCTTTGTACTGGGTGGCATCGCTATTTCGTTCACCTACGTCAACATCATCTATGCGCTGTCCACCACCTTTAAGCATATCGGTAAAGCCATTGGCGTCATCCTCGTCATTGTGCAGATCCCAGGCTCGTCGGGCATGTATCCCATCGAGATGATGCCCGGCTTCTTCCAATGGTTGCATCCGCTGCTGCCCTTCACCTATGGCATCAACCTGCTGCGCGAGACCGTCGGTGGCATGTATTCGTTCAACTACCTGTTCAACCTGTGCATCCTGGGCGTGTTCCTTATCATCGCGCTCTTTATCGGTCTGCAGCTGCGTCCGCTGCTGCTCAACCTCAACCTGCTCTTTGACAAGCAGCTTTCCACGACGGGTCTTATGATCTGCGAGTCTAACGACCTGCCGCGCCAGCGCTATTCGCTGCGCACGGCCATGCGCGTCATGCTCGATTCCGATTCGTACCGTCGCGAGTTGCTCGATCATGCGGTGGCGTTTGAGCATCGCTACCCGTACTACATCAAGGGCGGTTTCGCCGCTGTGGTAGGCGTGCAGGTCCTGCTCTTTGTGCTGTCGACGGTGCTCGATATCGACAATAACGGCAAGATCATCCTGCTCGTCATCTGGATCATTTCGGTTATCGCCATCTGCGGCTGGCTCATCAACATCGAGTACATCCGTGCAAGTCTCAATACCCAGATGCGTATCTCGGCGCTTTCGGACGAGGACCTGCGCCGCGAGATGCGCGAGCACACGTCTGCCATCCCTGCTGCTCGTCGCATGTTCGGCCTCAACGCCAGCGAGCGGGGGACCAAGGATAGCGACCAGCCTACGAGCCGCCTGCCGCATATCGGTACGCATCGCAAGGCTCAAGATGTCGACGGCACCGACAACGTAAGCGGAAACGACGGGAGAACCACCCCGCTTGGCAAGCACTCCAAAGGAGGTGAGGCATAAATGAAAAACATCCTGCACCTGTTTAAGCGCGATGTCCAAAACGTGTCTCACTCCGTGATCGGCATGATCGTCGTAATGGGCCTGATCATTGTGCCGTGCCTGTACGCATGGTTTAACATCGCCGGAAGCTGGGATCCCTACGGCAATACCGGCAACCTCAAGATCGCGGTGGTCAACACCGACGAGGGTTACGAGAGCGATCTGATCCCTGTCGAGATCAACGTGGGCGAAAACGTGACCGCCACCCTGCGCGGCAATGAGAACTTCGATTGGGTTGTCCTCAACGACCGCGATGAGGCGATCGAGGGCGTCAAGTCGGGCGCGTACTACGCTGCCGTCGTCATCCCCAAAACGTTTAGCGCCGACATGATGACGCTCTTCTCGACCGACGTGAAGCACGCCGACATCGAGTTCTACGAGAACCAAAAGGCCAACGCCATCGCCCAGATCGTGACCGAAAAAGGCTCGAGCGCCGTCCAGAGCCAGGTCAACGAGACGTTTACCGAGACCATCACGACCATCGGTCTTAAGACCGTGTCCAGCTTGCTCGACTATATGAGCACCGACCAGGTGAGCAACTTTATCGCCAACCTGTCCTCGACGTTGGGCGATTCGGTCGAGGACCTGCAAGACGTTCAGGCCAGCGCGACGTCGCTCGCGGGCATTTTGAGCTCCACGTCCGATTCGCTCGCGTCGGCGGGCGGCATGCTCAAGCAGACGGGTACCATCGATGAGTCGACAAAGCAGCTGATGGAGCACGCCAAGAGCGGCATCAATGATTCCAAGGAAGCACTCAAGGCCGCCAACGATGCTATCAACGCCGCGATTGACGGAAGTGCGGGCTCGTTTGACAACGTGTCCGCCGAGCTCGCGAAGGCATTCGATGCCGCGAATCAGCATGTCGACCTTACGGTTTCTCAGCTCAACGAAGCCGCTGTGGCGCTCAATACGCGTGCCGACGATATCGACGCGATGGCCGATCAGCTCCGCAACCTTGCCGACCAGGTGAGTGACGACAAGCTCAAAGACGGTCTCAAGTCTGCTGCGACGTCGCTGGGCAGAATTGCCATGGAGTACCGCAACAATGCGAAGGACCTGACGGCCACGGCGAAGTCCCTCTCGGACAGCATGGCGGAGGTCAATGCGTCCCGTGCCGAGGTCGACCAGGCCATCGCCGATGCCAAGGCGGGTATCTCGGGTGCCAAGACCGATTACGATTCCACGTTCTCGGTCAAGGCTAAGGAGCTTAAGAAGACCATTTCGGGCGTTCTGGATTCGCTGAACGGTATCTCGGGTGACCTGGATAGCGCTGTGAGCGGTCTGACTGATGCTTCCGGCTCGCTCGCGAAGGGCCTGTCCAAGGCTGCAAAGCTCGTCAACAAGGCTTCCGATCAGCTGGGCGAGGCGTCGGACAAGATCAGTGCCTTTAAGGATGGGCTTGATAGCGCCCTGATGTCGGGTGACCTGGCCATGATAAAGACGATGATCGGCAGCGACCCCGAGGGTCTCGCCGTGTCGCTTTCCGGCCCTGTGGCGCTCGACCGCAAACCGGTCTATCCGATTCGCAATTACGGCTCTGCCATGGCTCCGTTCTACACGATTCTGTCGCTGTGGGTCGGCTCGATTGTCCTGGCAGCCATGATGAAGGTTTCGGTTAACGATGAGCTCATCAACGAACTCATCCCCGTGCGCCTGCACGAGATCTATCTGGGCCGTTACCTGTTCTTTGGCGGTTTGGCCCTGCTGCAGGCAACACTCGTGTGCGCGGGCGACATTCTGTTCTTTGGCATCCAGTGCGACAACCCTCTGCAGTTTGTGCTTGCCGGCTGGGTCGCGAGCCTCGTGTTCTCCAATATCGTCTACACGCTCACGGTGTCGTTTGGAGATATCGGCAAGGCCCTCGCCGTCGTGCTGCTGGTCATGCAGGTCGGCGGTTCGGGCGGTACGTTCCCCATCGAGATGACCGGCCCCGTGTTCCAGGCGATCTATCCGTTCCTGCCGTTCACCCACGGCATCAACGCGATGCATGCCGCCATGGCCGGTGCCTACCATATGGAGTACTGGATTGAGTTGGGCATCTTGGCGAGCTACCTGATTCCGTCGCTCGCCCTGGGCATCGTCTTCCGTCGCCCAGTCATCAAAGCCAACGACTGGATCATCGAAAAGCTGGAATCCACTAAGTTGATTTAGTACAACAACGTAAACGCCGCCATAACATCACAGTTTTCCGGGTCGATACTTTAGCGGGCTGGATTGCGGGGTGACGTTGGTTGTTGCTACAGTAGCGGGGCGTGCCGGGGGTCCGGTGCGCCCTGTTTTTATTTGACCATGAGGCGGCACGCGGCCATGCGCGTGCGGACACCACGCCCGGACCGAGCGCGAGGATGCCCTATGCCCCAATATGCCGTTGATGAAATCGAAAAGATGCCCGATAGCCCTGTAGCCCGCGAGGATTTAGGTGCCGGTGCCTCCCGTGGAGCCGGAGCGCGATCGCCGCTGTTCTGGAAGGTCTTGCTGCTTTCGGTGGCGGTCATCTGGGGCTATTCCTTTACGACCATGAAGGATGCGCTCGATACCATTCCGGTGTTTGAGCTGCTCTACATTCGCTTCCTTCCGGCTTCGCTGGTCATGTTCGCCATCTTCCACAAGCGCATCATCGCGCATTTCAATGCCCGCAACTTGATCGTCGGGCTTGGCATGGGCGCGTTGATGTGGGGCGCTTACGGTTTGCAGACGATTGGCTTGGCGCAGACCACGGCGGGCAAGAGTGCTTTTTTGACCGGTACGTATTGCATCCTCGTTCCGTTTGCGAGCTACTTCTTGAGCGGCGAAAAGCTCACTCGCTATAACTTGGGCGCGGCGCTGCTGTGTCTGGCGGGTATTGGCTTGGTGGCACTCGATAGCGTCGAGTTCAATATCGGCGATGCCATTACGCTGGGCGGTGCGATCTTCTTCGCGATTCAGATGGCCGTGACTGCCAAGTACGGCCGTAAGATGGATATCAACGTCATCACGTTTTGGATGTTTGTGGGCAATGGCGTTTTGAGTCTGATCACGTCGCTGCTGTTTGAGACCCAGGCGCCCCTCTCCGCATGGACGCCGAGCTTTATCGCCGTGATGGCCTTCCTCTCGGTGGGCTGTACGTGCGTGGCGCTGCTCATCCAAAATGTCGGTCTGGCACATGTCCCGGCCTCGACGGGCTCGCTGCTTCTCTCGATGGAGTCGCCCTCGGGCGTGCTGTTCTCGGTGCTGTTGATGGGAGAGGCGCTCACCTCGCGCTTGCTCGCCGGCTTTGCGCTCATCTTCCTATCGATTATCTTGAGCGAGACGCACTTCGATTTCTTGCGCCGAAAGCCGCGCCCGCAATTGTAAACAACTTGTTGCGCCGCCCTTCTGGGGCGGCATTTTTTATGCATCGCCCTTAAAGTAGTACCTTGCACTTTATGCTATCAAAGTGCTTGCTGCAAAAACGTCACTGGAGGGCATCTATGGCACCAGCTCTGTCCGATTTTCAACCGCAACCAGCGCCTCAGACCACTGCGGTGGCGCAGACCGCTATCGGCGATGGCCTGGTCACAGAGGCTCAGGCATTTGCCGATGAGCTTGCCGCATGGCGCCACGACCTCCATCAGACCCCCGAGCTCGGCAACAACCTCCCGCAGACATCTGCCTATATTCAGGCACGCCTGGACGAGATGGACATTCCCTATACCCTGCTCGTTGACGGTTCCTGTGTCGTGGGCCTAATCGGCGCCGGCGCGGCAACTGCCGCTCAGGGTAATGGTACGTGCGCGGACGAGCAGGCCGGCACGGTCATCATGCTCCGCGGCGATATGGATGCCCTGCCTGTCACCGAAGAGTCGGGCGAGCCCTTCGCTTCCACTAATGGCTGTATGCACGCTTGCGGCCACGATATGCATGCGACGGCGCTGCTCGGCGCTGCTCGTTTGCTTAAAGGCCGTGAGGCCGAGCTTGTCGATGCCAACGCTACCGTCAAGCTGCTGTTCCAGCCGGGTGAGGAGACCTTTGAGGGCGCCCGCGCCGCCATTGCCGACGGCCTGCTCCAGAATCCGCGCCCCCAAGCCGCGTTCGCCATGCATGTCAACAGCCAGTCGCCGCTTGGCCTGGTGCTCTACGGAAGTCCGGCGCTCTCGGGCGTGTACGGTTTCCGCATCACGCTCCAGGGCAAGGGCGGCCATGGCTCGAGCCCCGAGATCTGCATCGACCCCATCACGGCTGGCGTGCATGTGCACCTGGCACTGCAGGAGCTCATCTCCCGCGAGGTGCCGGCGGCCAAGGAGGTCGCGCTGACCGTGGGCAAGTTCGCCGGTGGTCTGGCGGCCAACGTCATTCCCGATACCTGTGTGCTCGAGGGAACGCTGCGCGGCTTCGATGTCGAGCTCATGGCTCATCTCAAGGAGCGTATCGCCGAGGTCGTCAACGGTGTGGCGGCAACGTATCGCACGCCGGCGACCATCGAGACGCTCTCGGACGTTCCGCCGCTCGTGCTCGATGACGATATGACGCGAGTCTCGCTTGGCTATGTGGGCGCGGTGCTGCCCAAGGCCGCATTCCTGCCGTTGTTCCACGCCATGGCGAGCGAGGATTTCGCGCTGATCTCGAGCGAGGTCCCGAGCGCGTACTTTACCGTGGGCGCAGCCGTGACTGACACGGACGAGCATTTTGCCCAGCACCATCCCAAGGCACGCTTTAACGATGCCGAGCTGCCACTCGGCGCCGCGGCTTATGCCGCCGTCGCCTTAGGTTACATCGCCGACCACCGGTAACACCCAACCTTGCCTTTCAAGCCTGCGGGCATGGCCATAAGGCCTATGCCCTTGTCTTTCAAGGCAATCTTGGGCACTACCGGCGCCCAGCGCAGGCTATTCGTTTGTTTATAAAGGAGCAGTATGTCCCAGCAACGTAAGTTCTTCCCCGGTTGGCTCGTGGTGGCCTCTGGCTTTGTGATCATGGCCACGTGCTACACGATCTTCGTCAACTGCATGAGCCTGTTCCAGCCGCTCATCGTTAGCGACCTCGGGATCACGCTTGCCCAGTACAACATCTCCAATGCTATCTCCACCGTGGTGAGCGTTGTGGGTTCGCTCGTCATCGGCCATGTTGCCGATAAGGTCAGTGGCCGCGTCTTGGGTTCGCTTACCGTCATCGCCACCTCGGCGGTGCTCGTGGGCATGAGCTTTGTGGGCGAGCTTTGGCAGGTCTACGTGCTCTTTGCCGTCTCGGGCTGCTTTGCCGTCGCCTCGACCCGTCTGCTCATTAGTCTGGTGACCGCCAACTGGTTTACCGCCAAGCGTGGTCTTGCCATTTCCATCGCGCTTTCGGGCTCAGGCTTTGGCGGCGCCATTCTCTCGCCGATCGTGAGCTCGCTGATCGTGAGCGTGGGCTGGCGTTCCGCCTTCCTGGTGCTCGCTGCCGTCTGCATTGTGGCGGCACTGCCCATCACGGCCTACTCCTTCCGCACCAAGCCTTCCGAGATCGGCCTCAAGCCGCTCGGCGAGAACCCGGGCGATCCGTCCGCCTCCACCGCGGGTGATAAAAACGAGAAGACGGCCCCCGAGGTCAGCGTGGGTTGGTCGCGTATCAAGAAGAGCCCGGCATTTTGGCTGCTCGTCGTCGCTTTCCTCTTTATGGGTCTGGTTAATGGCGCCATCCTGCCCAACCAGGTTACGAACATGACGAGTGTTACCGTCAACGGCGCCAAGATCGTCACGGGCGGCCACGACCCCATGTGGGCGGGTACCGTGCTTTCGGCCTACATGGTCACGGTCGTTATCGCCAAGATTTCGCTCGGTGCGATCTACGATCGCTTTGGCCTGCGTTTTGGCAATATCCTTGGCTCCGTTGCGTGCATTATCGCCTGCGTGGCACTGTGCTTCCCAACGACGGATCTTGGTCCCATCGTGGCCGCTGTGAGCTTTGGTGTTGGAACGTGCATGGGCACCATCACGCCCACTATCGCCGCGTCCAAGCAGTTCGGTATGGCCGACCTCGGCAAGGTCACGGGCACCATCACCTCGCTCGAGATGGTCGGTGGCACCGTGGGTGCCATCGTCTCGGGCGTGCTGTTCGATGCCTCGGGCTCCTTTGCGAGCACTTGGGTCGTGTGCCTGGTGTGCTCAGTGGTCATGCTCGTATTCTTGCTGGCATCCGAGCCCATCGCCGCCAAGCTGCGCGCAAGCGTGGCAGGGGAGTAGCGGGTCGCCGCCTATTCCTGTTCGCCCCGTTCTGTCCGTGGCCGCCTTGGAAGCCGAATGGATGCTCGTACCATCATTCGGTTTCCAAGGCGGCCACGGATCACAAACCGCGGCGGCGCGTCTGGCCGAACGAGTCCCCATACCCTCGTTCGGT
>CAKUGA010000017.1 GCA_934654515.1 uncultured Collinsella sp.
ACGGCATCTATAGTCGCAAGAAGACGAGTCGGCTACCATCGATATGGCTTACGCTTGCCTTACCGTTGTGTAAGGTACGGGTAGCTAGCCTGTCACGTGTTGATGTTGAGAGAGGACTCCTGTTGAAGACTGTCCATGTTGCCGCTGGGATCATTCGCAAGGAAGGATCTGACGAGCTGCTTGCCGTGCAGCGCGGCTATGGCGACATGCAGGGACTTTGGGAGTTCCCAGGCGGCAAGCTCATGCGCGGCGAGACGCCCGAAGACGCCGTGCGCCGCGAGCTCATGGAAGAGCTGCAGGTCAAAGTCACCAACCTGCGTGACTTCTACACCGTTGAGTATGACTATCCCGATTTCCACCTCTCCATGGAGTGCTACTACTGCTCGCTGGCTAAGGAGTCCGACGAGCCCCAGAAGCACGACCGTCAGCTCGATATCCGCTGGATTCCGCGCACCTCGCTTGCCACGGTGGAATGGATGCCCGCCGACAAGAGGCTCATTGATGCCCTGATTGAGCTGAAGGAAGACCGGCTCGAGGCCAACGACGCCGAGGCCGCCACGACCGACGAGCCCGCCACCAAACCCAAGCGCGCACCTAAGCGCCGCAGCAAGAAGCGTCCCAAGCCCGGTCTACTCGACGGCATCGATACCTCGGACCTTTCCGCCGACGAGCGTGAACTGGTGCGCCGCCGCGCCGCCATCAAAAAGTCCATGAAGGGCAACAAGCGTGCCAACACCAAGCCCGAGCTACTCGTACGACAGCGCCTGCGCGCAGCGGGCCTTACGGGTTATCGCTTGGAATGGAAAGTTCCCGGCAAGCCCGACATCGCCTTTCCCGGGCGCAAGATCGCCATCTTCGTCAACGGCTGCTTTTGGCACCGCTGCCCCAAGTGCAACCCGAGCCAGCCCAAGCGCAACGTTGAGTTTTGGGAGGCAAAGTTCCGTCGCAACGTCGAGCGCGACCGCGCTGCCGTGGCAGCACTCACTCAAATGGGCTGGACACCCATAACCATCTGGGAATGCGAGCTCAAAAAAGACCGCATCGACGCCACGATGGAAAAGGTCATCGAGCAGGTGCGCGCCGCAGAGTCGCAGCGTTAACAGCGTGCATTCACACGCTCCGTACGTCCGCGCCACATCCACGTCACAAACCTTAGAAAGCCCTTAAGCCCAAAACCTTTCAAGAGTGTTACTCAATACCTCTGACCTGCAGTTTCATCGTAGCACCAAACCAGGTTAAGCCTTTCTTTAGCGCTTCTTTGCAGCAGCCGCGGCATAATACTGCCAACGCACGGGACCTAGCAGCACACCCCGTGCGCAACCTTTTGGTGGACATCGAGGAGGCCGCACGCATGCATTCTTCCAATGACGCAGCACAGCCATCCCTAAAACATGCGGACCTTTTCTCCTTCCCCCCGACACAGAGAGACGGTCTCCTCGACTCCTCCACCACAAAAGCCAAACGCTCAACTAATCAGAACCTCAACTTACGAGCATCCTTCGAAAAGCTCCAAGCATCCCTAGACAAGGCGTTCCCCGAACAGGCAAGGGCAATCTAAGCCCATCGCGCTTTATACTGATGCCATGCGAAACATGGATCACATAGAATTGCACCGCGGAGGACGCGAGGAAGCGTTTCCCGAGACCGCCGAAGACTGGCCCTACATTGCCGAACGCGCAGAATTCGCTCGCTATCCGGGCAACTCCGTCCCCTGGCACTGGCATTCCGAAGTCGAGCTTTTCTACATGGAGCAGGGAGCAATTGACTATCGCACGCGTGCGGCTCATGAGCACATGCGCTTTGAGGAAGGGTCCGCCGGCTTTATCAACGGCGGCATTTTGCACAGCACCCTGCAATCACCCAACTCGGCGCCAGCCATTCAAATGCTGCATATCTTTCAGCCGTCAATGCTCGGCGATCCCGCGGGACGCCTTCAAAAGCGCTACATCAATCCATTACTGCAATGTCGAGGCGTCGATGTACTCAAATGGTCGCCCACCAACCCCGACGATATGCCCTTTATCGATTTGCTGAAGAGCTCCTTCAGCCACGATCTTCAACAGCCGCAGAACGAGATGGCGCTTCGAAATAGCCTGTCAGAGCTCTGGGTTCAGATCTATACCAAAACCGAACCACAATTCGCTTTGGACAATAGTTCTTTGATGACCAGCCGCGATGTTCGGTTCAGGGAAATTCTGGACTACATCCGCACACACTATGCAGACAGCGTAGATGTTCCCCAAATTGCATCCGCGGTCGGCATCAGCGAAAGAGATTGTTATCGCACCATCAAAGCTTGCGCGGGAACAACCCCGGCCGCGTATCTACGCGCATACCGCATCACCCGCGCTTGCACGCTCTTGACGCACACCACGCGAACGGTACAGACGATCGCTCGCCAATGCGGCTTTGCAACGGCGAGCCACCTTGGGCAGGTATTCAAGGAACAAATTGGCTGTACCCCTTCTGAGTATCGAGCCATGAGGCAGAATTTCGATACTACGGGGCAGAAATAACGCTAGCGCTCCCACCTCACCTGTCCCACACTATCAGACAGATGAGAGAAAGGAATGCCATGAAACAATTCGACCATATCGTGTTTGACGTTGATGGAACATTGGCAGATACAGAAGAAAGCGTTCTGTCATCGCTTGCCCAGATAGTCCAAGAGGAGACCGGCAAAACGCTCCCCCGAAACGAGCTTGAATTTGCCCTCGGCATACCCGGCAAGGATGCCCTTGAGAAGCTTGGAATCTACTCGCAAGCAACGTTGGATCGTTGGTGCCACGTTGCCGCCAGCTTTAAAAGCACCATCAGCGTGTTTCCAGGTTTGCTTGAAGTCATCGCAAAACTCGCCGATAGCGGTTGCAAACTTGGCATCGTCTCCTCACGTGCGCGCGACGAATACGCAGAAGAAATTGCACCCCTTGGCTTCGATAAGTATTTTGAACACATCATCCTTGTCGAAGACACGACCGAACACAAACCCGCACCCGCACCCATGCTCGAATATCTACGGCGCACGGGCGCAAACCCCAACAGCGTCATCTACATTGGCGACACCGTCTACGACGAACAATGCGCAACTTCAGCAGGGGTCAATTTTGCCCGAGCAGCATGGGGATCACACCAAGACATCCCAAACGCCACCTACAACCTTAAAACCCCCAACGACCTACTAACCCTAACAACCAAGTAACCCACGCGTCCCACCCTTTCAGCCCCAACACCACAAGGGCGATTGAGCAGGGCCGTCCGGAAACGGAAAAGGGCCTATCTCTCAGAACATTCCACAGGACGGAGGAAGCTCCGCCGCGCGTAGCGCGCAGCGGAGCTTCCGACATGTCCGAGGACGTTCTGAGAGATAGGCCCTTTTCCGTTTCCGGACGGCCCGGTGGGATCAGAGTACCTTTGCTGTTACTCTGCTTTGCCCACAGAGTTGAGGTTGGTCATGCGGATCTTAACCAGCTCGGTGATCTCGCGCATACCCTCCTTGGCCGGCTTCTTGGGATCGAAGCAGGCGGGGTTCTCGGCCATGTAGGCCATGAAGCCCTTGGTGTAGGCCTGACGCAGCTCGGTGGCGTAGTTGACCTTGCAGATGCCGTTCTTCACAGCCTCGGCAACCTGCTCATCGGGCACACCAGAGGTGCCGTGCAGGACCAGCGGCACGTCGACGGCGTCGCGGATGGCCTTAACCACGGACTGCTCGATGTGCGGATCGCTCGTGTACACGCCGTGGCTGGTGCCAACGCCGATGGCCAGCGAGGTGCAGCCGGTGCGCTCGACGAACTCCTTGGCCTCAGCAGGATCGGTGTAGGGGCTCTCGCCCTCAACCGCGGGACCGTCGTCCTCCTTGCCGCCAACCTTGCCGAGCTCGGCCTCGACGGGCACGCCCATGGCGCGGCCAGCGTCGGCGACGGACTTGGTCAGGGCGATGTTGTCCTCGAAGGACTCGTGCGAGCCATCGATCATGACGGAGGTGTAGCCAGTGCGGAAGGCCTGCATGCAGCGGTCATAGCCATCGCCGTGATCGAGGTGCAGGGCGACGGGCACGGAAGCGCGCTCGGCGGCAGCCTTGACCATGCCGTAGAAGTAATCCAGGCCAGCGGTCTTGATGGTGCCCGGGGTGGTCTGCATGATGACGGGGGACTTGGTCTCCTCGGCAGCGGCCAGAACGGCCATAACAAACTCGAGGTTCTCGACGTTGAACGCGCCGACGGCGTAGTGGCCGGCCTGAGCGTCCTTGAGCATCTTTTCGGTGGTAACAAGTGCCATGAGCGTTTGCTCCTCTCCCTCGCCCGCATCTGGACATCGGGCGTACGTGTTCGCAAGGCGTTTTACCTTGCGTTTTGCTGCGCTCATTGTATGAAATTCAAAGGGTCTGGATGTGTGGGAAAACGCCCCTACACGGAGTTGAGCCCTCAAATTTGAAAAGCAAACGGAAGGGATTGGAACCGAACGCACGTGTTCGATATTGAGTTTTGAATGCTTCATGTCTTTCTTTTATAGAAAAGATAAGTATTCGAAAGGCGTTTTCTTACTCAAAAAGAAAATGAACGAAAATGGACTCAACACAATTCCTGCAAATATTGCTGAGAATGGAGCTGACATGGTCCAAGTTGCAACCCGAGCTTTTGCCGACGAACGCCGTGCCGCCATCATGGAAATGCTCGAGCACAATGCCTCGGTTCAGGTAGCAGAAATCGCCCAGACCTTTGGCGTGTCCTCCGTCACGGCCCGCGCCGACTTGGACGCGCTCGCCGAGGCTGGCAAGCTGCGCCGCACGCACGGCGGCGCCGTGTCGCTCCACAAGCGCCTGACGGTCTCCACGCAGGACCGGCGTATTAACGTCAACGTGGCCGCAAAGCAGGCCATCGCCCAAAGCGCCATTGAGCTCGTCAGCGACGGTGACACGCTGCTCGTCGACTCGGGCACCACCGCGCTCGAATTTGTCCGCCTGCTCGACCAACGCGACGGCATCACCGTCATCACGGCCGACATTACCATCGCCGATTACATCGACGAGAGCATGCCCTCGGTCGACGTCGTCATGCTGGGCGGCGCGCTGCGCAAAGGCCACCGCTATCTGTACGGTCCGCTCACCATGCAGGCGCTGCAGATGGTTCATGCCGACCTCGCCATCATGTGCCCCGGCGCCTTTGTCCCGGGTTGCGGCTTTACCACGGACTTTCCGCAAATGGCCGAAACCAAAACGGCCATGATCGTCGCCGCCCGTCAAGGCGTTGCCCTCATGGACGCCAGCAAGGTCAACGGACGCGGCATGTACCGCTTTGCCGAGCTGACCGACGTCAACGCCATCGTGATGGACCGTGACCCCGATCACGCCGTCGCCACCTCAATCGCCGAGATCGCCGACACCGACGCCCCAACCCTCATCATCGCCAACGCCTAAAAAGAAAAAACCACCACAAAGGGAACAGGCACCTTTGTGGTGGTTTTGACGGTGAAAGTGGAGTGTTGTTACTTGGACAGCTCGTCGGCGAGGGCTTCGATTTGGGCGCGCGATGCGTCGTTGAGCGAACCCAGGACGGTCACCTTGTTCTGCGTCAGGGTGATGTCCTTCATGCCCTCGAGCTCCTTGGTCATGACCTTGGCAGCGGCGGGTGCCCAAGAGCCGGCCTCGACAAGCGCCACGGTGCGGTTCTGGTAGGCATGCTCGGCGAGCGTGTGGATGAAGGTGCTCATGAACGGGAAGATCTCGCCCTGATAGGTAATGGAGGCAAGCACCAGGCGGTCGTAGCGGAACGCATCCTCAACAGCCTCGGCCATATCGTCGCGAGCAAGGTCAAAGACGGAGACCTTCTGGCCGCGAGCCTCGAGTGCGGCGGCGAGCTCCTCGACGGCAGCCTTCAGATGACCGTAGACGCTCGCGTAGGCAATGGTGATGCCCTCGTCCTCGGGCTGATAGCTCGACCAGGTGTTGTAGGTGTCGAGGTAGTAGCCAAGGTTCTCGGTCAGCACGGGGCCGTGGAGCGGGCAGATAATCTGAATGTCCAGATCGGCAGCCTTCTTGAGCACGGCCTGCACGAACTTGCCGAACTTGCCGACAATACCAAAGTAGTAACGGCGCGCCTCGCAGGCCCAGCCTTCCGGGTCCTCGATGTCGTTGGCGCCGAACTTGCCAAAGCCGTCAGCGCTAAAGAGCACCTTGTCGGTGGCCTCGTAGGAGAAGAGCACCTCGGGCCAGTGCACGTTGGGGGCGCCGACGAAGGTCAGGCTGTGGCCGCCCAGGTCGAGCACGTCGCCCTCTTTGACGACCATCTTGCGCTCGGGGTAGTCGGTGCCAAAGTAGTTGACCATCATGCGGAAGGCGCCCATGCTGGCCACGATCTGGGCCTGGGGATAGCGCTCCATAAAAGCGGCGATGCCAGCGGAGTGATCGGGCTCCATGTGGTGAACGACCAGGTAATCGGGCGTACGGCCGTCGAGCACGGCCTCGATGTTGCCGAGCCACTCGTCAACAAAACCGCCGTCGACCGAATCAGCGACTGCAATCTTCTCGCCCAAGATAACGTAGCTGTTGTATGCCATACCGTTCTCGGACACGTCGTACTGGCCCTCGAACAGGTCAATGTCGTGATCGTCGACGCCAACGTAGCGGATATCCTTGGTGATCTCCATCAGGCAAAGCCTCCTAGATAGACAAAAGAACCCGTCTATCATAGCACTCGGCTGCATCCCAACAGCTATCTGCCGGCATCCTTACCGTTTGTTATCCAAACGCAGCAACGCGCCGTTTACCTGCGCAAACTACGCGCGCGGAGCCGCTGTGGTATGTCGAACGATGAGCTGGCCGGGGATACGGATCGCGACGGTCTTGCCCGGCGTCCCCCCCTTGGGGACCGCATGCTCAAACACCTCGCGCCCGCGCTGGTGCAAATCGAATCGCACGGTCGTGAGCTCGTTGTGTGCGACAAAATCATCGAGCGAATCGTCGACACCCACCACGCTCACGTCCTCGGGCACGCGCAGGCCGCTATCGCGCAGCGCGGCAATCGCTCCGTTTGCCATCTGATCGTTTGCCGCATAGATCGCCGTCATGGCGCGGTCGTGCTCGGCCAGATACCTGCCGGCTTCGTAGCCGCTGTTGGCAGACCAATCGCCCTCGAGCGGCTCTGCCGGCTCGATATGCCTGCGCTCGAGCGCGTCTTGCCAACCGGCGCGGCGGAACTGCTCGTCCACCGAGAAGGACGGGCCGCCGATATAACGAATCTGCTCGTGTCCCAGCTCAAACAGATGATCCATAAGCAATAGCGAGCAGCCGTAATGATCGGAGTCAACTGTGGTCACGCGCGGATGCGCATACATGGTGACGATAACCGTGCCGATTCCTGGCAGCGGATCAAAAGACTCGAAGTCGGGTGCCATTCGGCTCATGCCGATAATGATGCCATCGACCGGCAGCGCCGCCATGCGACGCGTGGCTTCGGCAAGCGAAAACTCCTCGGTCTTGGACATCTCGACTAGCGTGATGGCACAGCCGTGCTCGCGAGCGGCGCTGGCGATACCGTCGATCATCGTCAGGTTCCCAAACTTGGTGACATCGTTGACGCACAGGCCGACCGAATGGTAACGGCCGTCGCGCAACGAACGGCCGGCATAGCTCGGACGGAAGCCGAGCTCTTGCATAGCGGCCTGCACGCGCTGGCGCGTCTGCTCGTTAACGTTGGGCAAGCCGTTGGCGACGCGCGAAACCGTCTGCTGCGAAACGCCAGCAGCGCGGGCGACGTCGGCCATGGAGACCGGACGCGTACCTGTATCGTTGGACGGGCGCCTTGCCACTGGATCACCTTCACCCTTGCGAAATCTGAATAGCGTGAATGCCGGCCTGGGCAGAAATACACCCCGCGCGGAGGGCCGCTATCGTCGGACGCATGTTAACGTACTCTACTTTTTCTAGCTGCAGCTTTTCTGCTCTATAAGTCCATACGGCACTACCGTTCACGGCCGAATTTCGACCGACTACCAGATTCTCAAAAAGTAATAAGCGTTGTGTTATGAGTACGTTAACATAGCCCTTAACGTGCGGCATCGTGGATGCTGAGTTCACACCGCTTCAAATTGTTAACGTACTCATAACGACGCAAAAATCGTCCGTACGCGCCAAAGAAAGGACCCTCATGACCGCCCCCGACGAAAAGACACTCGCCACGCTCACCAAGCTGTTTGAGGAGGAGTTTGGCCCCATCGGCGACCGACAGGTGCTCTACGTGCACGCGCCCGGCCGCTCCGAGATCAGCGGCAACCACACCGACCACGAGGGCGGCCACGTTATCGCCGGCTCACTCGATGTCGCCGTCGACGGCATTGCCGTGGCAACCGACACCAACAAGGTCCGCGTTGCCGACGAGGGCTACCCCACCTTTGAGATCACGCTCGACACGCTGAATGTTCAGGAGTCCGAGAAGGGCACGTCCGCAAGCCTCGTTCGCGGCATGGCCCACGAAATCGCTGCTCTGGGCGTTGAGCCCCACGGCTTCGACTTCGCCTTCACCTGCACCGTTCCCTCGGGCGGCGGCCTTTCGAGCTCCGCTGCCGTCGAGGCCGCATACGGCCGCGCCATGGAGACGCTCTGGGGCGCACCCGCCATTGAGCCCGTCGCGCTTGCGCAGATGAGCCAGCGCACCGAGAACAACTACTACGGCAAGCCCTGCGGCCTGATGGACCAGGCTGCCGTGTGTCTGGGCGGCCTTGCCTACATGGACTTTGAGGACCAGGCTCAGCCTAAAACTCAGAAGCTCGAGCTCAACTTTGAGGATCACGGCTATGCGCTCGTGCTCGTTAAGGTTGGCGCCGACCACGTGGCCGCCACCGACGACTACGCCGCCGTTCCGCGCGAGATGCAGGACGTCGCCGCCGAGTTTGGCAAGGCACGTCTGTGCGAGGTTGACGTTGCCGACTTTGACGCCAAGCTCCCCGAGCTGCGCGCCAAGCTGGGCGACCGCGCCTGCCTGCGCGCCGTTCACTACTGGTACGAGAACGGCCTGGTCGACAAGCGCTGGGCAGCCCTTAATGCCGGCGACATCGACCAGTTCCTGGTCCTGACGCGCGAGTCCGGCGCCAGCTCCGCCATGTACCTGCAGAATGTCGTTGCCAAGCTGGGCTCCGAGCAGCCCTCCATGTACGCCCTGGCGCTGGCCGAGCACGTGCTCGACGGCCGCGGCGCCGTCCGCATCCACGGCGGTGGCTTTGGCGGCACTATTCAGGCCTTCGTGCCGCTCGATCTGGTCGATACCTTCATTACCAAGATGAACGGCTGGCTGGGCGAGGGCTCTGCCCGTCACTACGCTATCTCTGACAAGGGGGCATACGCGGCATGGCTGTAATGACCGACGTGCGCGAGGCCGCGCAAAACCTGATCGAGTACGCCATCCACCGATCCATGATTGGGCAGGACGATCGCATCTGGGCCTACAACACCATTTTGGAGTGCATCGGCGCCACGGGCCCCGCGCTCGACATGACCTGGGCGCTGCAGACCGAGAAGCTCTCGCTTTTGCACCCCGATACCCTCCCCGACTTTGATCTGGAGGGCACGCTCTCCGCACTTTCCGAGGCCGCCGTCGCCAACGGCGCCGCCGAGGACACGGCGTCGGGCCGCGACCGCATCGCCATGCGCATCATGGGCGTGCTTATGCCGAGGCCTTCGGTTGTAAACGAGGAGTTCAATGGGCGTATGGGCGTCAACGAACCCCGCGCCGCGACCGACTGGTTCTACGGCCTGTGCTGCGACGCCGGTTATGTGCGTCGCGCCGCCATCGCGCGCAACATCAAGTGGAGCACCCCCACCAACTGGGGCGATCTCGAGATTACCATCAACCTGTCCAAGCCCGAAAAGGACCCGCGCGACATTGCCGCGGCCGGTGCCGCCAAAAACACGGGCGAGAAGTATCCCGCCTGCCAGCTCTGCATCGAAAACGAGGGCTATCCCGGACGCTCCGCCGCAGCCGACGGCGGCGCTCACCCCGCTCGCCAGAATCTGCGCGTTATCCCCATTCAGCTCGACGGCGAGCGCTGGGGCTTCCAGTACAGCCCGTACGCGTACTTTAACGAGCATTGTATTGCCATGAGCTCTGAGCATCGTCCGATGCACGTCGATCGCAAGGGTCTCTCCTGCCTGCTCGACTTTGTGGACCTGTTCCCGCACTACTTTATCGGCTCCAACGCCGACCTGCCCATCGTGGGTGGCTCGATTCTGTCGCACGACCACTTCCAGGGCGGCGCGCACGAGTTCCCCATGATGCACGCGGCCGAGGTTTCGCAGTTTAGCGTGCCCGGCTTTGACAAGGTCACCGGTACCGTGCTGCAGTGGCCGCTTTCGGTGCTGCGTCTGCGCTCGCACGACCGCGGCGCGCTGCTCGATGCCGCCGAGAAGATTATCCTGGCATGGCGCGAGTGGACCGATGAGTCGGTTGGCGTCATCGCGCACACAGCGGATGGCGTGGCCCACAACACCGTGACGCCCGTCATCCGCCGCGTCGACTCCCGCGGCAATGCCGGCGGCGAAATCTACGAGGCCTACCTGGCGCTTCGCTGCAATATCACGACCGACGAGCACCCGCTGGGCGTATTCCACCCGCATGCCGAGTACCACCACATTAAGAAGGAGAACATCGGCCTGATTGAGGTCATGGGCCTGGCCATTCTTCCGCCGCGCCTGGTTCCCGAGCTCGGCGCCGTCCGTGAGCACCTGCTGACCGCCAAGGTCGACGCAAGCTACGACCTTGCCGCCGCGCTCGAGGGCGACGACCTCTGCCGCAGCCACACCGCGTGGGCCCTGGACGTCTTTGCCCGTCGCGCCGATGAGCTCACGGCGGATAACACCATCGACATCCTGCACGAGGAGGTCGGCGTGGTATTTGGTCATGTGCTCGACAACGCCGGCGTCTTTAAGTGGGACGAAGCCGGCCGCGCCGCCCAGCAGCGCTTCATCGACTCGCTGTAGCACACAGCCCCAACCGTCCCAGTGATCCCTTGGGGACGGAGGAAAACGAATCATTTCCGCCCACACGACAACGGCGCCCGCCGGCAACATAGCCGACGGGCGCCGTTTTCTGATGCAAGGGTAGCTAATTTGCACCAAAACAAGGAGTGTCCCAAACTGCCGGCAGAAAAGGAACGTCCCCAGGTGCCGACCTAAACCAACACATTATTCGATGGAAAAACGTGGTTTTCTCCCACATTATTCGATGGAAAAACGTGGTTCACTCCCACATTTTTCGATGGAAAAACCAAAACAGTCTTATACTAACCATGATCGTTAGGAGGCAGTATGCAGCGACAGCTAATGGACGAACTCATCGCTTGGAAATCTAGAGCAAACCGCAAGCCCCTCCTGCTTAAGGGGGCCCGCCAGACGGGAAAAACCTGGCTTCTCAACGAATTCGCAGGCCAGCAGTATCAAAACGTCATCCGTTTTGACTTTATGCTCGAACCGGGCGCGCGTTCGCTGTTCGATGGAAACCTTGACCCCAAGCGCATCATCTCCCAGATAGAGCTCCTGCGCGGCCAGACCATAACGCCGACAGACACACTCATCATCTTCGACGAAATCCAAGAGGCACCGCGTGGCATCACCTCGCTCAAATACTTCAACGAGCTGGCGCCGGAATACCATATCGTGGCAGCCGGCTCCTATATGGGCCTTGCGCTCCGACGAGAAAACGAGTCGTTCCCCGTCGGCAAGATCGACCAGCTCACCATGCGCCCCATGGGGTTTGTCGAGTTCGTTCGTGCCGTCGATGGCGGTCCGCTCGCAGATGCCATCCCTGCCGCAAACATGGACCTGCTGGCAAACGTTTCCGAAAAGCTCGAGCGCCTGCTCAAGGAATACCTCGTTGTCGGTGGCATGCCAGAAGTTGTCTCCGCTTTCGCCGCCTCCCACGATTTCATCGAGGCCCGCAGGCTTCAGCAGCAAATCATCGAAGCTTACGAATCCGATTTTGGCAAGCATGCACCAGCCCGCATCGTCGAGCGCATGAGGCTGGTTTGGAAATCCCTTCCCGGCCAGCTCGCAAAGGAAAACAAGAAGTTCATCTACGGCGCGCTTCGCCCCGGGGCACGAGCACGCGATTTTGAGGAAAGCCTCCAGTGGCTCATGGACTATGGAATCGTTCATAAGGTACCACGTGTTTCCGCCCTAAGAGCACCGCTCACAAGCTACGAGGATCTCTCGGGCTTCAAGCTGTTCTGCATCGACACCGGCATCCTCGGAGCACTCTCCGGCCTCTCGCCGGCCATTGTTCTGAACGGGCCCGCCGTTTTTACGGAGTTCAAAGGCTCGCTGACCGAGCAATACGTCGCACAGGAGCTTTTGCTCCAAGGCAAAACTCCCGCGTATTGGTCATCCTCCTCCGGCAATGCAGAGACCGACTTTGCCATCGACCATGCGGGGACCGTGCTTCCGCTCGAGGTCAAGGCGGCAGAGAATCTCAAAGCAAAGAGCCTGAGGATTGCCTGCGAGAAGTTCAAGCTCGAGCGCTGCGTGAGAACATCGTTAGCGGCATATAGAGACGAGGGCACGCTCGTCAACATTCCGCTCTGGGAGATTGGGCAAATCGGCAAGTTGACATAGTCGCTGCGGGGGGTGCCCCGCAAGGAGTGTCCCAAACTGCCGGCAGAAAAGGAACGTCCCCATCTGCCGCAAAGGAACGTCCCCAAGTGCCGGAAACGCCGATGTTTTGGCAATGCCAGCGAGCGGGCCGCATTTGAGACAAGGTGACGTGAAACGAAAGGGCGCTGACCTTCTGGTCGCGCCCTTGAAGTTGAACGTCAGATTGTCCAAATGCGGCCCGCGCAGCATCGAGCCGTTACGCGGTTTGGTAAAACCGCGTAACCCTACAGCTCTGTAACCTCAACGCTGTTGTAGACCTCGTCCCAGCGGTCCATTACCAGGTGGCCGGTCTTGGGATCCATGGCGTTGAGCTTGCCGCAGGTATTGGCGGTCTTGAGCACCGTGACGTCGTCGGCACCAGCAGCAATGGCATGCGCAAAGCCGGCGATGGTCGAGTCACCGGAACCCGTCGCGTTCACAGCCGCAATCGCGGGCGTCTTGGCGCGGAACGCGTGGCCCTCATGGAAGCCCACCGAACCGGCAGCACCCATCGAAACGACAACCCAGGGAATACCGGCAAAGCGGCCATCGGAGGCGAGCGCCTCGCGCAGGGCATCGACATCATCGGTCGTAAAGGACGTACCCAGCAGGCCGTTGATCTCGGTCAGGTTGGGCTTTACGAGCTCAGGCTTAGCGTCGGACTCCAGCGCGGCCTCCAGCGATGCACCCGAGGTGTCGAGCAGCACCTTGGCGCCCGCCTCCTCGGCAATCTTGACGAGCTCGGCATAGTAGCCGGCATCGACGCCACGCGGCAGCGAGCCCGAAAGCGTCACGACGTCCGCCTTCGCTGCAAGCTCGGCGAATTTGGCCGTAAAGGCCTCGAGCTCGGCCGGGGCGATCTGCGGGCCGCTCTCCAGCAGCTCGGTCTGATTACCCTCGTGCAGAATATTCAGGCAAATGCGCGTCTCACCGGCGATGGGCACAAAGTCGTTCTTGACGCCGTCGGCATCCATAAGCTCGGCCATATAGGCACCCATGTGGCCGCCGAGCAGGCCGGTCGCGAGCACATCGTCGCCCAACTGCAGCAGCACGCGGCTCACGTTGAGACCCTTGCCGCCAGCGGTCTTTTCGGGCGTCACGCGGTTCACGTCGTCGATGATCAGCTTGTCGAGTTGATAGCGCGTATCGATCGACGGGTTCATGGTAACGGTCAGAATCATATTGAACTCCTGTTTCCGGGGCACGACGTGTGCGGCCCCAAACATACGATAGCTCGTTAAAGGATCTCGATCTCAAAACCGCGGGTGACGGTCTCCCCCGGCTTGGCAACCAGGCAGCCACGCTTGTGCTCCAGAACATCGTCCTCGTCGGAGCAGGTGGACAGGCCGCCCCACGGTTCCACGGCCACAAAGTCGCCCTCGGGCTTGCTCCACACAATCAGGTATGGCATATCGAGGAACTTCAAGCGCACGCCCTTGTCCTCGGTTTTCTTGGTCAGCGTAACCACGCGGCTCTCGAGCACGTCAAAGATGGTCTCCGCGAAGTCGAAAAGTTCGTGGGTCAGCGGCAGGTCGTGGCCGATCATCGGGTTTTTGCTGCGATGCTCGACATCAATCAGGCCCGTCGAGGGAACGGCAGTACAGAGCTCGGCGGCCTCACGCTGATCAAAACGAAGTTCATAGTCGTCATAGGACTCGCCCTCGTCGAGCGGGCACTTAAAGCCGGGGTGACCGCCCACAAAGAATGGCATATCCTCGGTGCCCTCATTGGTCACCTCGTACGACACGGCCACCTTAGCCGCATCGATCGTGTAGCGCGCGACGATCTTAAACGGATACGGATACTGCTCAAGCAGTTCGGCATGGTCGGCAGAGCTTAGGCTCAGCGCAACCATGTTGTCGCCCTGCTCCTCGAGCTTCCACTCCTGCTTGCGGGCAAAGCCGTGGCGGGCAAGCTTGACCTCGCGGCCGCCCATGGTCATCGCGCGGCCGTTACGAAGGCCGCCGCAAATCGGAAAGCAAATGGGCGCCTGGCCCGACCAGACCGAAGGATCGCCCTGCCACAGGTACTCGCGACCGTTGGCTTTAATCGAAGTGAACGATCCGCCAGCCGTGCTCAGTGCCACACGAACAGAACCGTTATCAAGAACAAACTCCATAGGAGCCTTCCCTTTCGTACGCCAGCCCGCCGAGTCAGTGGGGCTGATAGAAAACCGGCCCGCGCCCCCTCACAGAAACGCGAGCCGTCAACGGACTAGTTAATTACGCCGGATCCCCGCTAATCGTGATACTCGCCGCGGTCCCACTTCTCCAAAAACTCGTCGAAGAAATGCGGGTCGGCCTGGGCCTCGGCGTCGGCCTTGTTGCAGGCGTCGATCTTGGCGATCAGGGCGTCGTGCTCGGGAGTCTGCTCGTAGGGCTCCTCCAGGAAGGCGAGCATGATGTCAGCCATCAGGAACTCGCCGGTGATCTTGCCGCCAAAGCCCACGATGTTGGCGTTGAGCTCGCGACGGGCATACAGGGCCGAGGTCATGTCGCGGACCAGGGCGCAACGGGCGCCGGGGACCTTGTTGACGGCGTTGGTGATGCCGATACCGGTACCGCACAGGGCCACGCCAAAGTCGGCCTTGCCGCTGGCAACGGCCTCGCCCACGGCCTTGCCGTAGATGGGATAGTGCGTGCGGCTGTGGCTGTAGGTACCGCAATCGAGCACCTGGTAGCCGGCCTGCTCAAGACGGTCGGCCAGATAGATCTTCTCGTCCGTAACGATATGGTCGCAACCGATTGCGATGGTCTTCTTCATCAGAACGTCCTTTCGTCTGAATTCACAAGTTGAGGTAGAAGTTCGAGTTCTCGGTGGCTCTCGTTAGGCCATCTTGTTGAGCATGTCGACACGGATCTGATGACGACCGCCGGCGTACTGGGCGCGCAGGAACTCGCGGGCGATCTTCTTGGCGACCTCGGTACCAACGACGCCCGGGCCCATGGTGACCATGCGCGAGCCATTGTGCTCGCGGGTCATGTAGGCGGAGCGCTCGTCGGAAATGTTGGCGACGACCATGCCCTTCATCTTGACGGCGGCCATATAGGAACCGACGCCGTACTTATCGAAGGCAAAGCCCTGGGAATCCTTGTGCTCCAGCAGGTCCTTGGCGACGGCGGTCGCGGAATCGACAAAGTCCGCGGCAGGGGTCTCGGAATAGTCGACGACCTCATGACCGTCGGCGATGAGCATCTCCTTGATGGACTCCTTCATCGACATACCGTCGGCATCGGAAGCGATTACAACCCTCATGACATCCTCCTTGAGAGATACGCAGGTGCGTAGTTTCTGTTTGGAAGTGTTGAATCGCGTTCAGGTCCGGGCATCTGAATGTGCGGTTCTTCACTGTTCATGTTTATTTGAACATATTCGAACAGTAACTGCAACAACTATTTGTTTGTCTTTGTTCTTTTTTGAACAATTGCCGTTCGCGGGTGTTTGTTGACCGTTTGGGTCTGGCAGAGGCGTGAGCGTTCACGTACTCAACAAAAAAAGGGCGACCGAGAACGTGTCTCGGCCGCCCTTCTTACGGTTGATCTTCCAAAGATCGCTTTGCCGCCTACTCAGACTGCCCACTCTTCTTGGCATGTTTGGACGGAGCGCTCAAGAAACGACCCGTCAGATAGTTCGCGGGACCGGAGATATCGATCCCCAGCAGCACGTGTCCTAGCCATAGGAACGCCACAAGCACCAGAAGAGGAATCACACACGAGGTCACGATCATCACGATGACGCATTCGACGAGGTCGGTCACCTGCTGCACAACCTCGTCGGTCATCGACTTGGCGCTATCGGTCACCGAAGTCAGCAGACTCGAGGCGCCTTCGGTCAGTTGCTCGAGCACGTTCTTGTCTGTCTTTGCTTCAGATTTCTTTTTGCTCTTTGACGAGCTCGCCTCAGCCGCGCCTGTCGCCTTTTGCTCGGCCTGCTCGATACTCACCTGGTACGTCTCGTCAACCTTTTGCGATACCCACACGCTCGCGGGCACCAACGCCATGCCGATCATGGCGACCACCAGCACGCGCGTTGCCACGCGGCGCAGAACGGCGCTGGTGCTCCAGCGCCCGTGAATACCAAGCGACACCGCAAAGAGTATGAGCGAGAATGGGATCAGGATGCCCAGCCCGACCGACCACAATATAGTAAGCAGGTATTTCTCGAGGTACAGCACGGCAAGCACGATGCCTAAGTTGCCCGAGAGTTGTGCGAGCTGCTCGGCCACCGGCGTTCCCGTGTCGCCCGGCAGCGCGGTGATGCCCGCAGACAGCGCCACGCACGACGTCGTGAGCGCCAACACGTTGCCCTTCTTTTGGTCGATGACCTCGATAGTTGAGTCCCAGGTCTTGGTGTCTGCAAAATGCGGGCGCGCGACAAAACCCGACAGAAGCGCCAGTACCACGAGCGCAACGATGAGCCCGATCTGCAGCTTTTTGTTTGCACACACGACATCGGACAGGCTGGGTTGCAGCTCGGTCACTGTCGTATGCTCGGTTATTTGGACGGGGCGCCCGTGAGCCATCTCATGCGCGCCCTTCTTTTGAATCGATCCGTTGTCCGGCATTTGGATACCTCCTCAGTCCGGCCTGTATTGCGGATGGAAGTATACCCACGAAGCAAAATATCCAACAGCGCCGAATGAGTTGCGGTGAAATAGGGACTGTTTGCTGTTAGAAGGCCCATTCGGTCCCTATTTCACCGCAACTTAGGCTGAGGGACAGAAAAGCCCTGCCGCGGGGTTGCGGCAGGGCTTTTGGAAGGGGACTTGGTTGTGGGGGCTCGTTAGGCGAGCTTGGCCTCGAGATCGGCGATGCGCTTGTAGGCATCGATGGTAAAGCGGGTCTGCTTCTCCAGGATCATGGTGGTCATAAGGGTGTCCTGAGCGTGAGCCATGATGAAGGTCATCTCCATCTCGCCGCCGCCGGCCTCCTGCGAAAGCAGCTTGGTCTGCGTGTCGTGAGCACCGATGAGCGCGTCGCTGGCATCCTTGTGCAGCTGCTCGGCCTTCTCAAAGTCACCCTCACGGGCAGCATCGAGTGCAGCGAGCAGGTCGGTCTGGGCGTCACCCGCGTATGCGACGATCTCGAATCCAACCATCGAGATTTCTTCTTTGGTTGCCATATTGCGTTCCTTTCACATATGAACCAATGGAGAGCATCGCGTCCGGGCATACGCGCTGCGTTGTGTATGCCAGAAACATTAACATTCAAACAAAAAAGAACAATCCAAAACGCAATTTCAAGCTATGAACGGTCGATTTTCACCCGTGAACGGTTTTTAAACCATTTCGAACAATATCAAACACAATTAATGGCGACCCAAACAGGTCCGCACCCTAGCGCAAACCGCGTACCGTATCGCCCTCGATGAGCACGCCGGGGATCAGCATATGCTCCACGCCGGCCACGACGCCCTCGGCGCCGGCAATCTTGTCGACCGCCCACATGCCAACGCGCTTGTTATCAAAGCGCACCGTAGTCAGGCGACGATCGGGCACGATATCGCCCAGGCTGTCGTCAACACCCACTACGCTCACGTCCTCGGGCACGCGCTTTCCGCGCGACTCGAGTCCGCGAATGCAGCCATAGGCCATAGCGTCGTTCGAGGCATAAATAGCCGTACAAGTCGGATCGTCCGCCAGAGCCTGCCCGGCGGCATACCCGCTCTGGGCCGTCCAATCGCCACGGATGAGCCGCGGCGGCTCAATGCCATGCGCGCGCAGGGTCTCGCGCCAGCCCTCCTCGCGCTGCATGCCCGAAAGCGAGCGCTCGGGACACGAGATAAAGTGCACGGTCTTGTGACCATGCTCCAGCAGATACTCGACCACCTGGCGCGAGCAATCGAACTGGTCATTGTCGACCGTCGAGCACAGCGGATGCTCCAGCATGGTAACGAGCACCGTCTGCATGCCGGGCAGCGGCTCAAAGGTGCCAAAGTCTGCCGGCATACGGTTCATGATCACAACCATGCCGTCCACCGGCAGCGCACTCATGCGCGACGACGCACTCTCGAGGGTATAGGGATGTCCATCTACTTTAGTAAGGGTGATGGCATAGCCGTGCTTGTCAGCCGCAGCAGCAAAACCCTCCATGCGGTCGAGGTTTCCGGTGCCGGTGATGTTGAACATGGCGACGCCGACGGTCTTGAACTTGCCGCGGCGCAGCGACCGGCCGGCAAAGTTGGGTCGATATCCGAGCTCGCGCATGGCGGCACGCACGCGCTCCTTGGTCTCGGGGCGCACGCTGGGCGAATCGTGCACGGTGCGCGAGACCGTCTGCTCCGAGACGCCCGCAAGACGTGCCACGTCCTTAACGGATATCGATTTTTTAACAGCCGCCATAGGTCGATCTTTCTATGTCAACGATGCCATCACGGGCATCCCAACAGACAAAATGAACGCCTCCAAGTATATCCAACGCCTCCCCCGCCATACGCTCACCACCCAAAACCTACCGTTCACCGACAATCCTGCGTCCCCGAACGGCTTTTGTCGCCCAAATGTTAACGTTGCCATTGTGCAAACACAGAGCCACCGGGCGGCTCAAACGTTTACGCGCAAGGAATCGACGGTCCACAGGCACAGGGGCCACCGGTTCGCGTCTTTTTTTGTGTCACAAAATGGCAACGTCAACATTTTGGCAAACAAGGTCCAAACGTTACCATCGTTGCTAACCCACCGACTCTTAGGAGCTTTGCATGGAGCAACTCATCGCCACCATCGAAAAGGGCCAGCCCTTTTTCAACGCGATCGCCCGCAACAAGTACCTCAAGGCGATCCGCGACGGCTTTATCTCCGTCATCCCCATCATCATCTTCTCGTCCATCTTCTGCCTGGTGGCCTCGGTCCCCAACATCTGGGGTTTCTACTGGCCCGATGACATCAACAACGCTCTGTGGAAGTGCTACAACTACTCCATGGGCATCCTGGCCATCGCCTGCGCCGCCACCACGGCCAAGCACTTCGCCGACGCTCAGAACCGCGATCTGCCCAAGAATAACCAGATCAACTTCATCTCCTGCATGTGCGCGGCCATCATCGGCTTCCTGCTGCTTTCGAGCGACACGATCTCCACGGATGCCGCCAGCGGCTTCAACACCACCTACCTTGGCTCCAAGGGCCTGCTGACCGCCTTCATCGCTGCGTTTGTGACTGGCATCATCTACAAGTTCTTCATTAAGCGCAACATCACCGTCAAGATGCCCGAGCAGGTTCCGCCCAACATCTCGCAGACCTTTAAGGACATCATCCCTTTCTCCGTCTGCATCACCGTCTTTTGGGTCTTTGACATCGTCTTCCGCTCTGCCTTTGGCTTCTGCTTTGCCCAGGGCGTCATCCAGGTGTTCCAGCCCTTGTTCACCGCCGCCGACGGCTATATCGGCCTCGCTGTGATCTACGGCGCTATGAGCCTCTTCTGGTTCGTGGGCGTCCACGGCCCCTCGATCGTCGAGCCCGCCATCGCCGCCGCTCTCGTTGCCAACATGACCGACAACCTGGCTGCGTTCCAGGCCGGCCAGCACGCTTCCGCTGTCCTGACCCAGGGTGCCCAGTACTTCGTCGTCTGCATGGGCGGCACCGGCGCCACGCTCGTCCTCGTCTTTATGTTCTGCTTCCTGGCCAAGTCTCAGGAGATGCGTGCCGTCGGTAAGGCCGCCATCGTCCCGGTCTGCTTCGCCGTCAACGAGCCGCTGCTGTTCGCCGCGCCCATCGTGCTCAACCCCGTCTTCTTTGTCCCGTTTGTCTTTGCCCCAATCGCCAACATCTGGATCCTCAAGATCTTTATCGACTTCTTGGGCATGAACGGCTTTATGTACACCCTGCCTTGGACCGTCCCCGGCCCCATCGGCACCATCATGGGCCTGGGCTTCCAGCCGCTCGCCTTTGTGATGCTCGCCATCATCCTGGTCGTCGACTTTGCCCTGTACTATCCGTTCTTCCGTGCCTATGACGCCCAGAAGTGTGCCGAGGAGGCCGAGATCTCCCAGGAGGAGCTCGCCGCCAAGAGCGCCGAAAAGGCCGCCAAGCTCAACGACGCCTTCCAGGGCAAGGCTGACGCCAAGAGCGTTGCCGCCGGCGCTGCTGCCGAGGCCGTGAAGGCCGACGCCCCCGCCGCTGCAGCCCCCGCTGCCGAGGCCACGGCCGCCAGTGACCTTAACGGCAAGCGCGTGCTCGTACTCTGCCAGGGTGGCGGAACCTCGGGCCTGCTCGCCAACGCGCTGGCCAAGGCCGCCAAGGAGCGCGGCATCAACCTCGAGACTGCTGCCGAGGCCTATGGCAACCACGTCGACATGCTCCCCGACTTTGACCTGGTCGTCCTGGCCCCGCAGGCAGCCAGCTACCTGGCCGACCTGCAGAAGGACTGCGAGCGCGTGGGCAACAAGTGCGTCGCCTGCCGCGGTAAGCAGTACATCGAGCTCTCCCAGAACGGCGACAAGTCTCTCGCCTTCGTCTCCGAGCAGCTCTCCCTTTAGTCCGCTGTTCTAACGAACAGCGGCCGGCTCGACGCTGCGCGGCGCCCAGCCGGCCAGATTGCCGCTCAACTTCGGCGGCGCGACCACAAGGTCAACGCCGCCTTGTTTCGGGGCAATCTGACTCGCCTGGACGCCGCTCGCTGACTTTGACCCGCTCTGCACCATTGCCATCGCTCAAATGATTGGATCCTTCATCATGTCCGTTAACCCCGCCAGCGTCACCAACCCGCCCGCGCAGTTTCCCGAGGACTTTGTCTTTGGCGGCGCCACCGCTGCCTACCAGGTAGAAGGCGAGACCCGCACCCACGGTAAGGGTAAGGTTGCCTGGGACGACTTCCTGGAAGCCCAGGGCCGCTTCTCCCCCGATCCCGCATCCGACTTCTACAACCAGTATCCCGTCGATCTGGAGCTGTGCGAGGAGTTCGGCATCAATGGCATTCGCCTCTCCATCGCCTGGAGCCGTATCTTCCCCAACGGCACCGGCGAGATCAACCCCGAGGGCGTGCAGTTCTACCACGATCTCTTCGCCGAGTGCCACAAGCATCACGTCGAGCCGTTCGTCACGCTGCACCACTTCGATACGCCGCTCCCCTTCTTTGAGAAGGGCGACTTCCTCAACCGCAAGACCATCGACGCCTTTGTGGACTTTGCCACCTTCTGCTTTAAGGAGTACGCCGACCAGGTGACCTACTGGTTCACCTTTAACGAGATCTGGGCCGACGCCTCCAACACCTACATCGAGGGCACCTTCCCCGGCGGCGTCAAGGCGCATCTGGCCGAGGCCTTCCAGTGCGAGCACAACATGATGCTCGCCCACGCCAAGGCAGTGCTCGCCTTCCACAACGGCGGCTTTAAGGGCAAGATCGGCGTCATCCAGTCGCTGGAGTTTAAGTACCCGCTCAACGAGAACGACCCTGCCGACATCAAGGCAGCCAACAACGAGCACGTGCTGCAGAACCAGTTCCTGCTCGACGCCACCTTCCGCGGCGACTACGCGCCCGACACGCTCGAGTGTGCCAACCGCCTGGCTGCCGTCTCGGGCGGCACCATCGAGATCCTGGACGAGGACCTCGAGATCATGCGCGAAGCCGCGCTCTACAACGACTACCTGGGCGTTAACAACTACCAGTGCCGTTTCCTGAAGGCCTACGATGGCGAGAACGACCTGCACCACAACGGTACGGGCGAGAAGGGCACCGGCCGCTGGCGCGTCAAGGGCATTGGCGAGCACGTGAACAAGCCCGGCATCCCCACCACCGACTGGGACTGGATCATCTACCCCGAGGGCCTGTTCGACCTGCTCGTCTACATTAAGCAGCGCTACCCCAACTACAAGCAGATCTTCATCACCGAGAACGGCATGGGCTACAAGGACCCCTACAAGGACGGCTTTGTGGACGACCAGCCGCGCATCGACTACATCGAGCAGCACCTGCGCTGGCTGCTCAAGGCCATGGAGGTCGGCGTCAACGTGGGCGGCTACTTCCTGTGGAGCCTGCAGGACCAGTTCTCCTGGACCAACGGCTACAACAAGCGCTACGGCTTCTTCTACGTAGACTTTGAGACCCAGAAGCGCACGCCCAAGGCAAGCGCCTACTGGTACAAGCACGTGGCGCAGACCCGTCGTCTAGACTAGTGGCCTGCGGGGTTGCCCGCTCACACAACCTGTCCCCATTTCTCAGCCGGGGGCGGCGCGTCACACGGCGCGCCGCCCCCGGCCTTTTTGTTTTTGGGCTGGTCAGGAGCCGTTTGTCTCGATCTGTAACATCTAGCCGAGTCTTTGGGTCCTAACTGTTACAGATCGAGATAAACAGGGTGGGCCGGACCGAATTGTCTAAATCTGTAACACTAAAACCGGTTTTGGGCGTCTAGTTGTTACAGATCGAGATGAATGCACGGGGTAGTTCCCTCAATCTAAATCTGTAACAACTAGCGAGTTATTTCGCTCCTACCTGTTACAGATTAAGATGAATGAGCCGAGCACGTCTACGCCCGTAGGTCCTTTACGCTGGAACGCTCGACCAACACGCCCGAGACGAGCGTACGGCTTCTGGAGCTCGGGGCTTCCAGGCCTGCGACGACCTCGTTAAGCGCACGGATGCCCAACTCACGGTGGCGGAACTTCACCGACGTCAAAATCGAATTGGGGATCGTCTTATAGAGCTCGTCGTCGAAGCCGATCACGGACACGTCGTCGGGCACACTGAGCCCTTTGTCACGTAGAGCCATCATCACGCCGTTTGCCATGCAGTCGTTAGCAGCGAGGACCGCCGTGCAATCAGGTTTGTCGGCAAGCGCGAGACCTGCGGCATAGCCACTATCCGCATTCCAATCACCCTGTAGCGGCTCGGGCGGCTCAATGCCACGCGCCTCGAGTGCCGCACGCCAACCTTTCATACGGCACTGGCTCGACAGCGACTCTTTCTTACCAGAGACGAAGTACACGTTCTTGTGCCCGCGATTTAAGAAGTACTCGCACGCCATACGCGCGCCGCCCTCTTGGTCGTCACTGACGGTAGAGCAGGTAGGATGCTCCATCGGCGTGATAATCACCGTCTTGAGGTCCATCGGTGCCTCAAACGTATCGAAATCATCGACCATCTGGCGCAGGTTGAAAATCATGCCGTCGACGGGAAGCCGTGACATCCTACGCGCCGCTTCGGCAAGGGTCATCTTCTCCCCAGCCCGCTTTTTGATCATCGTGAGCGCAAAGCCGCGTTCTTCGGCGGCATCGGCGATACCGTCGATCATGTCCACGGCGCCGCCCGACAAGTGGAACATCACCACGCCGATGCACCCGTAACGGCCCAACTTGAGTGAACGCGCGGCAAAGTTCGCCCGGAACCCAAGCTCCTCCATGGCCGCATGGACCCTATCGCGCGTCGACTCTCGTACGCTATCGGGCTCGTTGATCACGCGCGACACCGTCTTGAGAGAAACACCCGCGGCAACTGCCACATCATTCATTGAGACATTTTTCTTGTCCATCGTTGCCACTACTTCTCCAGTCGGTTTTGAATCGCTTGTTTTTTGCGTTCTAGCATACACTACCTGCCCGACTGACAAATCAGCCGTTTATCGGACAATATCGACCGTTCACCTGTAAATCCTTGT
>CAKUGA010000018.1 GCA_934654515.1 uncultured Collinsella sp.
CAGGATTCCCGTTTCCTTGCGTGTAAGAGATAGAGCCTCACTGTCCACGGAGGCGATGCGCGCCTTGGTGTCAAAGCAGAGCTTTCCGCAGGTTAATACTATGTCGCTTTGTGCGAAGCGCCTGAGGGTAAGGCTGCGGATCCTTGCCGCAAGCTCGTCCAGATGAAACGGCTTGGTGAGGTAATCGTTGGCGCCGGCATCGAGTCCGGCGACTTTATCGGATACTTCGCCACGTGCGGACAGAATCAGTACCTTGGTCTCGCAGTCGGTTTTCCTAAGTTCCCTGAGCACGGTCATGCCATCGATACGGGGGAGATTGAGGTCGAGCACCACGAGGTCAAAGACTTCGACGCCCAGCAGGTCGAGCGCCTCCTGTCCATCGTGACAGCAGTCGACGCTGTACGCCAAGTTTCGCAAGCTGCGCGCGATTGCATCGCACAGTGCTCGCTCGTCTTCGACGATCAAAATACGCATAACAGTCTCCTTGCACATTCCATATCGCGCTTAACACGGATTTTATAGCCGATATGGTCCAATGGTCGCGTAACGAAAGGAGTGGTCAGGTTGTTCAAAGCGGTAAAACCCGTGGTACAGGTCGCTTTGTTGATCGTCGGAATTGCCATGGTGTGCTTTGGCGTTATGCGTGGCGAGGCGGATGCCGTGCTGGCCAAAGCGATTAGGCTGTGCTTGGAGTGTATCGGAATTGGATAAAAGAGAAAACACTGCGTCGCATGTTTTGGTCCGAATTCGCGGATTCATTCAGGCGGCGGCGACGCTCGTCACCAACATTCACCTGCCAAACTTTGCCAAAGGCAGCATCTATCAGGGTGCGGGAAAAACAGTCTGCGTACCTGGGCTTAACTGCTATTCGTGCCCCGCGGCATCGGGTGCGTGCCCCATCGGGTCGTTCCAGTCGGTGGTGGGTTCATCCAAGTTCAACTTTTCTTACTACGTCACCGGTACGCTCATTTTGCTCGGCGTGCTGCTGGGACGCTTTGTATGCGGCTTTCTGTGCCCGTTTGGCTGGCTGCAGGAGCTGCTTCACAAGATTCCCGGCAAAAAGCTTTCGACAAAAAGGCTCAAGGCGCTCACGTACATCAAGTATGCCGTGCTGCTGTTTGCCGTGGTGCTGCTGCCTGTCTTGGTGGTCAACGATGTGGGCATGGGCGACCCGTTCTTTTGCAAGTACATCTGCCCACAGGGCGTGCTCGAGGGTGCGATTCCGCTGTCCATCATGAATACGGGAATCCGCTCCGCGCTGGGAAAGCTCTTTACCTGGAAGCTCGCGATTCTCATTGCGGTTGCGGTGCTGAGCGTGTTGTTCTACCGCCCCTTCTGCAAATGGATTTGCCCCCTCGGTGCGTTTTATGCGCTCATGAATAGGGTGTCCTTGTTGGGGATTCAGGTTGACGCGTGCAAATGCGTCTCGTGCGGCAAGTGCTCAAAGGTTTGTCAGATGGACGTTGATGTGGTCCGCACGCCCAATCATGCCGAATGTATCCGGTGCGGAAAGTGCATCGGAGCCTGTCCTGTCGATGCCATCAGCTATCGCTATGGCCTGGATGTGTCGGCGGAAAAGCTTCCCTTGACCGCCGATAAAAAGTAAACAAGCTTCGACAAAACGGAGGAATGACTATGAAGCTTTCTAAGATTGCGGCCCTGTTTATGGTGCCGGTATTGGCCTTGTGCCTTGTGGCATGTTCGGCACCCGGTGGCAATGCGAGCGAATCTGCGAGTTCCGATCCTAAGATCGCAGAACTCACTGCGCAGAAGCCGGCCAATGCCGACGAGGCCGCCGAGCTGTATGCGAAGCTCATGCAGAAGGAGAACGAGATCTTTTCGAGTGATAACGCGCTGTGGGAAAAGGTATTCAATGCGGCAAATAAAGACTCGGCAATGATTGAGGACGGTAGCAATTACGGCGATTTCCTGCTCAAGACCATCGACGGTGCCAAGGATGAGTTCACGGCGGATGAGCTTAAGACGCTCAAGGTCGGTGCACAGCAGATCAAGGAGATCGAGGACAAGCTCGAGAGCTTGGAGAAAGAGTTCCCCGGCTGTGGAAGCACGCCGAGTGCAGGCGAGAGCGTCGACGCTTCGACCGCTGGCATGACGGCTGGTGCCAATGCTTCGAGCGAGGCGACGAAGTTCCCCAGCTTTACGGGCAAGGACCTGGATGGCAACGACGTGAACAGCGACGAGCTGTTCTCTAAGAACAAGGTCACCGTCATGAACTTCTGGTTCACCACTTGCAAGCCGTGCGTGGGTGAGTTGGGCGACCTTGAGGACCTGAATAAGGAGCTTGCCAAGAAGGGTGGCCAGGTCGTGGGCGTCAATTCCTTTACGCTCGATGGCAACAAGGGCGAGATTGCAGATGCCAAGGACGTGCTGAGCAAGAAGGGCGTGACATATAAGAACATCTGGTTCAAGTCGGATAGCGAGGCCGGTAAGTTTACGTCAAATTTGTTCTCGTTCCCGACAACGTATGTCATCGATCAGAATGGCAACATCGTAGGGGATCCAATCGTGGGAGCCATCAGCTCCGCCGAGCAGCGCGCGGCGCTCGACAAGCTTATCGACCAGGCGATTGCGAATAGCGAGCAGTAGAAAACGCGTAAAGCATAGCGAGGATCGTGGGCCGCTGTGCGAAGTAGTCCGCTACCTTTCAAGATAAGCTCCACCATATAGAGGTCCCGCTCGGGACCTCTTCTTTTAGGCGCCGTCCCGTTCGTTTTTTGATGCGGTTCCCTACATTCCTCACTGGTGTCGGCAAAAAAATGGGAATAGAGTAGGAAAAACGCGTCGAATACGAACGGCGGAGGAGAGCGGGCAGGGTGCCTGCGCAGGAGAGGTTGCCGTCCATGCTGGAGCTCAAAGGAATTTGCAAAAGATACGTTACGCAGTCGTTTACGCAGGTGGCGCTCGACAGCGTAAGCCTGTCTTTTCGCGATAACGAGTTCGTGGCCATTCTGGGTCCCTCGGGTTCGGGTAAAACCACGATGCTCAACGTTATCGGCGGACTCGACCACTTTGACTCGGGCGACCTGCTGATCGACGGTATTTCGACCAAGGATTTTCACGATCGCGATTGGGATGCCTATCGCAACAACCGCATCGGCTTTGTGTTCCAGAGCTATAACCTCATTCCGCATCAGACCATTTTGGAAAACGTGGAGCTGGCGCTCACGCTCACGGGTGTGGGGCATGCCGAGCGCCGCCAGCGTGCGCGCGAGGCGTTGGAGAAAGTCGGCCTGGGCGAGCACGTGAACAAGCGCCCGAGCCAGCTTTCGGGTGGACAGATGCAGCGCGTGGCCATCGCCCGCGCTCTGATCAACGATCCCGAGATCGTGTTGGCTGACGAGCCGACTGGCGCCTTGGACTCAACGACATCCGTGCAGGTCATGGATTTGCTCAAGGACGTTGCGCGCGACCGTCTGGTCATCATGGTCACGCACAATCCCGAGCTGGCGTACCAGTACGCCACGCGCATCGTCAACCTGGCGGACGGCAAGATCACCGCCGATTCCGATCCCTTCGATGTTGCCAAAGCCACGCGCCGCGAAGCCAGGCCCACGCGCAAAACCTCGATGAGCTTTGTGACGGCGTTGGGTCTTTCTGCCCGAAACCTTATGACTAAGAAGGGCCGCACGGCCATGACGGCTTTCGCAGGCTCGATTGGCATTATCGGTATCGCGGCGATTCTGGCGCTCTCCAACGGTGTGAACGACTACATCAAAAAGGTCGAGGAGGATACGCTCTCGAGCTATCCGCTCACCATTTCCAAGCAGGATTACGATCTGTCGTCCATGATGGGTGGGCATGGGACCACGGAGGATGGCGATGGTGTGAGCGGCGCTTCCGACAGTGAGGACGATTCGGTCAAGAAGTCCGATAAGATTCCCGTGGTCACGGCCGTGAAGGACATGTTCGCGAGCGTTAAGTCCAACGATATGACGAGCTTTAAGGCGTGGCTCGATGGCGGCGGCGACGGCATCGACAAAGAGGTCAACGCCATTCAGTACAGCTACGGCGTGACGCCAGTCGTGTATCGCGCGGGCAAGGGCGACGAGAAGCCCGTGCGCCTGGTGCCCAACGCGATGACCGAGGCCATGAGCGGCGGCGCGAGTTCGGCGGCAACGGTGAGCATGGATTCCATGGGAACCTCGGTCTTCAACGAGATGATTGACGACCAGAGCCTGCTCGACAGCCAGTACGATGTTGTCGCCGGTCATTGGCCCACGTCTGCCAACGAGGCCGTGATGGTGCTTTCGAGCCGTGGCACGGTGGGCGACTACACGCTCTATAGCATCGGCGCACTGGATATCGATGAGCTCAACGACCTGGTTAACAGTGCCATGACGGCTGACGGCGGGGTCGAAACGTCCCAGACTGACACCGACTTTACCTACGACGATGCGCTGTCCACGACGTTTAAGGTGTTGTCGCCGGCCGATGCCTATCGAAAAAATGACGAGACAGGCACGTGGACTGACATGTCTGGCGACGCCGACTTTATGGCAGCCAAGGTTGCCGACGGCATCGACGTGCGCATCGTGGGCGTGGTGCGACCCAACGAGACGGCCAACGCGAGTGCGCTGTCCCCGGGCATCGCCTACACGCACGCACTGACTCGCCAGCTTATGGAGCGCGCGGCCGGTTCGAAGATTGTTCAGGAGCAGCTTGCTCATCCCGAGACGGATGTCTTTACCGGCAAGTCGTTCGACGAGCTGCAAGGCGAGGCCAAGCAGGGCGTGGATTTGAGTAGCATGTTCAGTGTGGACGAGGCGGCGCTCAAGAGTGCGTTCTCGTTCGATGCATCTGCGCTCTCGGGTGCGACCGGCGGTATGGATCTGTCGGGTCTTGACTTGTCCGGGTTGGATATCGACCTTTCGGGCATTGGCAAGGACATCGACTTCACCGACATTATGGCCAAGGCGCCGACCCCGGATTTCTCAGGCGTCTTCGATGGCCTGGAGCTTACGCCCGAGCAGATGCAGCAGGTGGGCGCGCTTGCCAATCAGCTGTTCACGGGCTTTATGCAGTCGGAGCAGTTTAAGGCTCTGACACCCGAGGACCTTAAGGAGGCATCGAAGCTCGCTGCTGCGTTCTCGGCGTATCTTGAGAACGATGCCACGGCGCAGCAATACCTGGCGCAGCTCAAGGCGCTGGGCGGAGATGCGCTGGCTGAGCGGCTGCGGCAGGCGATGACCGACTATGTGCAAAAGCAACTGGCTCCGTATCTGCAGCAGGCTATGGATCAGGTGATGAAGGCAATCAGCGAGCAGATAGCGTCGACGGTATCGTCCCAGCTCAAGGCGGGCGCGGCAGGGCTCATGGACCAGATGGCGACGCAGATGTCTTCGAGTTTTGCCAACCTGGCGAGCGCCATGCACGTGGATGCGAGTGCCTTTGCTCATGCTATCCACTTCAACATGGACGCCGAGGACCTGAGTTCGCTCATGATGAGCTATGCCAAGGCGTCGAAGCTCACCTACGACAACAATCTGACCACGCTGGGCTATGCGGACGAGGCAGACCCCATCTCGGTTAAGATTTTCCCGCGCGACTTTGAGGCCAAGGAGCGCGTGCTTGATCACATCGATGCGTACAACAAGCAGGTCAAAGCTGCCGGCCACGATGAACAGGCCATCTCGTACACCGACTACATGGGTATCATCATGGGCTCGGTGACCGACATCGTAAACACCATCAGCTTGGTGCTCATCGCATTCGTGAGCATCAGTCTGGTCGTGAGCTCCATCATGATCGGCATCATCACCTACATCAGCGTGCTGGAGCGCAAAAAGGAGATTGGCATCCTGCGCGCGATCGGCGCGTCGAAACGCAACGTGGCCAACGTGTTCAATGCCGAGACCTTTATCGAAGGCCTCATCGCTGGCGTCTTTGCCATCGTCGTGGTGGTGCTCGTGAGCTTCCCGGTCAATGCCTGGGCACTTGCGAACAAGCAGGTTCCCAATCTAATGAGCCTGCCCGTGCAGGATGCGCTGGTGCTCATCGCGATTTCCGTGTTGCTGACGGTGGTCGCCGGCCTGCTGCCCGCCCGCAGCGCGTCCAAGAAAGACCCCGTGGAGGCCCTGCGCTCGGAATAATGTGGCACGGGGACAGTCCCTTTGCCACATTGAGACCCTTGCAAAATCGGGTCTAATACTTTTCCCGAGAAGTGAACGAGCCAAAATGGACCCTCGAAGCATCGGCACTTTTTGAACGCGGTTTCCTGCGGTTTTGATTGCAAGATCCTGCGGTTTTGGTGTCTAAAAATGTCGGTGCTTCGGGGGTCCAAAAACGGTCGTTCACTTCTCGGAAAAAAGTATTAGACCTCGCTGCGTAGAAACTGGTGATATTACCAAATTGGCTACTACTCCTTGTAGCTTCGCGGGATCACGAGCAACACGAGGAGCGAGAAGCCGAGCAGGATGCCGGGCAGGGCGCCTTCGACGAAGGCGCCAAAGTTGCCGCCGACAAAAAAGCCGATGTAACCGATGATGCCGCAGATGGCTCCGAGTATGCCCGTGATGCGCAGGGCTTTCATAATGCGATTCATAGCAACCGTCCTCACGCTCAATAGGATGTCGATATGTCGAGCGTATCGAAAGTGCATATCGAGACTGTTTGCGTGTGGTAATCGCTGTGTATGGGTCTAGTTCTTCTTCGCGGAGAGCATGAGGCTGATCTCTGGGTGCGTGCATTTGTCGAACTCTTCCTCGGACTCGGTGTCAAAGGTGTAGTACGACTTGATGGAGTCGTCCTCTGTCTTGAGGCTGATTCCTTCGTACAGGGAGCCGGCCAAAAACGCCTGTTTAAACTCATCCGACAGGTCGCATGACGTGAGGAGGCTTGGGGTCGCCACGGAAATATCCAGCCCATTGAGCGGGGCACAGAGCGTCGCGATGTCCTGCTCGACGCGTGCGAGGTTGTCCGCAAGACTTGCCTTGGGATCGATTTGACTGGCGTAGTCGACGTCCGCGAGCATGCCGTCCGCATCAAAAGTAAGGCAGACATAGGCGGCCTGCGCGGCGAGTACGCCGGCGACCTCTGCGGAACGGTCTTTGTTGGTTTGGGCTACTGCGAGCCTGTTCTGCAGCTCTTTCCACTGCTTGCCCTGCATTCCAAAACGTGGCACCAGCGCACAGTAGCAAAAGATGGCGAGCTCGATCGCGGTGAGCGCAATGGCCGTATATATTCCCGCCGGTTGGAACTCTTTTTGGTGAAACGCGATATCGTTGATCATTTGAAGCGGCAGCATCAGCAGGCATGCTGCGAACGCCATGACGAGCGCGGCTGCTGCGATCTTAGGGTACGTGCAGTACAGCTGGATGCGTTTTGCTTCCTGTTCGCTGAGCTGCTGCATGGGGTCCTCGACTCTCATCGCTTCTGTCCGTGACACACGTGTGTCCTTGAGTGTAAATGAGCAATAGGGCGCTCGTTCTTTACGTCCGATGACTGGAGAATGCCGAAGGATGAATAACAAGAAAGGGGACCGTTGTGTGACGGTCCCCTTTGCTTTTGGTCGCTATGACGCAGCTTCGAGAATGCTACGACGTGGTCGTGCTGAGGCGCATGGCCTGCTGCGCGGGCCTGCAGTAGGCGAGTGCGCCGGCGATGAGCAGTGCCGTTGTGCTAAAGCTCACCGGATAAGCAAGCATGACGGTGGCAAACGTGGGGTGTGCCGGAAAGACGACCAGAGCCCAGAAGAAACGTGTGCCGCACACGCCGATTGCCGTGAGCGCCGAAGGCAGCGCCGAGATGCCAAATCCTCGCAGGTAGCCGGACATGTTCTCGTACGCCATGCTAAACACGTAGGCGGGGAAGAGCGTGCATACGCGCACATAGGCGATATCGAGAACCTCGGCATCCGAACTGAAGAGCGCCAAAATCGTGCGTCCTTGCCATACGACCAGCACAATCATGACGACGGTGATAATCGCGTCTTCGATAAGGGCGACCTTGAGCACCTTTTTGCAACGCTCTAGATTGCCCGCGCCGCTGTTTTGCCCCACGAACGTGGTGCATGCCTGACTAAACGAGTTGAGCAGGCTGTAGCAGACAAACTCCAGTGCAAGTGCGGCAGACGATGCAGCCACGACTTGGGCGCCCAGGCTGTTAATGCAGGTCTGGATGAGAATGTTTGCCAGCGAAAAGAAACTGCCCTGGACGCCTGCGGGGAGTCCGATGCGAACGATTTTGGTGACCGATTCGCGGTCGATGCGTAGGCGCCTGGGATCGATGCGAATGGCCTCGTCCGCTTTGAGGAGGCGTGTGAAGAGAAAACCGGAGCTTACGATGTAGCACAGCACGGTGGCCAGCGCCACGCCGGCAGCGCCCCAGCCCAAGAATGCTACGAAGATGCCGTCGAGCACGACGTTGAGGGCTGCCGAGATGGCAAGTGCCACAAGCGGCATGCGCGTAACGCCAACGCTTCGAAACACGGCGGCCTCAAAGTTAAATAGCAGGATTGCCGGGATGCCCAGCAGATACACGCGCAGGTAGATTAGGGCATCGTTAAAAATCTCGGGCGGCACGCTTAAGGATTGCAAAACCGGTCGACTCACGATTTCCATCAGGATGGTCACAGCGACGCCGAGGAGCGCGAGGACGACGGCGGTGTGCGCGCAGCGATTCGCACGATCTCGATTGCCGGCACCTACGGCATGCGCGATCGTGACGTTCGCGCCCAAAGAGAGGCCGACAAACAGCATGATGAGCAGGGTGGCAATGGGTGTGGTTGAGCCTACGGCAGCCATACCAAGCGTTCCGCCATCAGGCGAGAAGTGTCCGATCATCAAGGTGTCGATGAGATTCGAAAGCTGCTCGAGAATGCCGGTGATGGCGACAGGTAATGCGAACAACGGGATATCGCGCCACAGCGAACCGTGAAGGATGTCGATGTTGGTGTTCGATTGTGCCATAAGAGTTTGCTTCTAACCTTCCTTTTTATTTCTGGCCCTCGACGTCGGGGTGCCAGGTGTTGTAGAACGCGAGCTTCTCGGCCGTGCGCTCGTAGAAGGGTTTGCCGTGATCGAGGGTGGCCATCTGCGCCATGTCCTCGTCGGTGAGCTCGAAGTCGAAGATATCGATGTTGTCGTTGATATGCGACGGCGTCTTGGAGCCGGGGATCACGACGTTGCCCTGCTGGATATGCCAGCGCATGATGACCTGGGCCGGGGTCTTGCCGTACTTAGCCGCAAGCTCGCGAACGACGGGCTCCTCGAGGATGACCTTGTTGTCGCGGCCGCCCAGCGGATACCAGGCCTGAAGTACGATGCCGTGCTTGTCCAGCAGCGCCTTGAGCTCGGTCTGCGGGAAATAGGGGTGGCATTCTACCTGGATAAGCGCGGGCATAACCTCGCAGTGGGCGAGCAGATTCTCGATCTCGGACTGATTGAAGTTAGAGATGCCGATGGAGCGCAGTTTGCCGACCTTGTAGGCTGCCTCGAGCTTGGCGTAACCGGCCACGTAGTCACCTGCGGGCTGGTGCAGGATCATGAGGTCGATGTAGTCGCAGTCCAGGCGCTCGAGGGTCTCGTCCACAGCGGTGTCGGACTCATAGAAGCACGGCCACAGCTTGGTTTCGAGGAAGATCTGCTCGCGGGAGCGGCTGGAGTCGCGCATGCCGCGGCCCACGGCGCGCTCGTTGACGTAAGCGTTGGCGGTGTCGATGAGCTCGTAGCCGTTGTCCAGAGCGTAGGCGACGGACGGCTGCGCGTCGTCGGGCGTGAGCAGATACGTGCCCAAGCCAACCTGGGGCATCTTGACGTCATTATTGAGAGTTACGTAGTTCAAGTTGGTTCCTTTCTAGTGATGGTCCAGTGCGTTGTAGGTTTCGTCGTCCACGGGCTCGAGCCATTCGTTGCTGGTGTCCTCGCCCGGGAATTCGAAGGCCAGGTGGCTAAACCAGCAGTCGGCTGCGGCTCCGTGCCAATGCTTGGCATTTGCCGGAATCTCGACGATGTCGCCGGGATGCAGGCGCTGTGCAGGCTTGCCCTCTTCCTGATACCAGCCCTCGCCCTCAACGCAGATCAGCACCTGGCCGCCGCCCTTGCTCGCGTGGTGGATGTGCCAGTTGTTGCGACAGCCCGGCTCAAACGTGACGTTGTGGATGGGCAGGTAATCATCGGGATCGGTGAGCGCCTTAAGATAGCTTTGACCGATAAAGTACTGGGCAAAGGTGGTATTGGGCATGCCAAGGCCAAAGAACCCGCCGTGACCGTCGGTGCGTACGGTATCGTCGGCATAGACCTCCTTGGCCATGTTGAAGGCCGCCCAGGCGTTGGGCCAGCCGGCATAGAAGGCGACGTGTGTCAGAAGCTCAGCCATTTCCTCGCGCGTCACGCCGTTGGCGCGGGCGCTTGCAAGGTGGTACTTAAGCGAGCTGTCCGTAATGCCCTTGCCGATCAGCGCACTCACACTCACGATGCTACGCAGCTTGAGCGGCAGCTGTGCCTCGCGGCTCCATACTTCACCAAAGAGAACGTCGTCGTTAAGGTGTGCGAACTCGGGCGCGAACTCGCCCAGGGCATCGTGGCCAGCTGTCTGTTTTACGGTCATGGGTTACTCCTTTGCTCTGCATTCTTCTTGCAGTATGTGGATGAGGTAATCGAGGATCTCGAGTTTGCGCTGCTCGGCGTGGATGCGGTCGAGCAGGTCGCGGCGGTAGGTTTTAAGGCGACAGATGCGGGCACACGTACTTGGCAGCTCCGAGAGCTCGCCGATGAGCGCGTCACAGCAGCCCGCGTCACGAAGATTGGCGATGGTCTTTTCGTCCATTGCGCGGCCTAGCGGCTTGTTTTGACCTTGGTAGTGCCGGCGAGTGCCTTCTCGCCCGGACGACCCTTGGGTCCCACGAGCGCGTGCGGCTGGTAGAGACCCTCGAGGAAGTCGACCTCGGCGGGGGAGAGGGTCAGGTCGAGTGCTGCTACAGCGTCATCGACGCGCTCGGGTTTTGAGCAGCCCACGATGGGGGCCTCGACGCCGCGCGCCCAGTGCCATGCGAGTGCTACTTGAGACATCGGCACGCCGTGATTCGCCGCGACTTTGGCCGCGCGCTCAACGATCGGCATGTCGATGGCGCGGTCGTGGTCGTATTTGTTGACCATGGTCTTGTCGGTGGTGCCGCGTGTGCTTGCGCTCTCCCAGGTGGGGCGGCACAGGTGGCCGGAGGCCATGGGGCTATATGGCGTGATGGCCATGTCGTACTGGCGGCATACCGGAATCATCTCGCGCTCGTCCTCGCGATAGAGCAAGTTGTAGTGGCACTGCATGCTCGTGAACTTGGTCCAGCCGTTTTGCTCGGCAATGATCTGCAGGTTATGCAGCTGATAGGCGTACATGGCGCTGGCGCCCAGTGCACGAACCTTGCCCTCGCGTACCAAGCTGTCGAGCGCTTCCATGGTCTCCTCCATGGGCACGTCGTAGTCAAAACGGTGGATGATGTAGAGGTCCAGGTAGTCGGTGCCCAGGCGCTTGAGCGAACCTTCGATCTCGCGCTTGATGGCTGCGGCGGAAAGGCCACCTTCGTTAAAGTGGATCTTGCTGGCAAGAACGACATCTTCGCGAGCGATTCCCAGGTCGCGCAGCGCGGCGCCAATGTACTCCTCGCTCGTGCCAAAGCTGTAGCAGTTGGCGGTGTCGATGAAGTTCACGCCTGCGTCGATTGCGCGCTTGATGACGGCGCGGGTCTCGTCGGGGCCGATGGTCCACTGATGGAAGTCGGGGCTTGCCTCGCCAAAACTCATGCCACCCAGGCAGAGCTTGGAGATCTTGATATTGGAATGTCCGAGGGTGGTGTATTGCATAACGCTCTCCATCTTCTCTAGGGGATGGCTATAGCGTATGGCGGTGCGCTGGGAATGTATATTGCCTATAAAGACTAGCTGGATATACGGAATACAAATGATAGACTGCTGAGACGAACGAGCGGATTTGGAGGCTGCGATGGAACTGCGAACGTTGCGCTACTTCTTGGCGGTGGCGCGCGAGGAAAACATGACCGAGGCGGCCAACGTGCTGCACGTGACGCAGCCTACGTTATCGCGCCAAATTGCCGACTTGGAGCGCGAGCTGGGTGTCGAGCTGTTTGAGCGGACCAATCGGTCATGTGTGCTTACCGGGGACGGAATGCGTCTGCGTCAGCGCGCTGAGGAAATTCTGGCGCTGGTAGAGCAGACCGAATCCGAGATGAGTGACCAAGAGCTCGGCATCGCCGGCAACATACGCATCGGTGCGGGAGAAACTCAGGCTATGCGTTATGTGCTAGATACGTTTGCCGGGCTGCACCGCGATTATCCCGCCGTGACGATTGAGCTCTACACGGGCAATGCCGACGCTGCCGAGGAGCGTTTGGAGCGAGGTCTACTGGACTTTGCCCTGCTACTGGAGCCGGTCAACCTAGACAAATACGAGTGGATTCGTATGCCGCAGGCCGACCGCGTGGGCGTTGCCGTGGCAAGCGATGGGCCGTGGGAGTCACTCGACGCGCTGACCCCTGCAGATCTGGCGGCGATGCCGCTGTTGCTGAGTTCGCGCACGTCGAACAAGGCAATCGATCTGGTGACGTGGTCGGGCGGGACGCTCGACCCCGAAGCGCTCAACGTAGTGGGGCATTTTGACCTGATTGGCAACGCATCACATCTCATCAGCTCGGGGACGGCGTGCGCCATGGGTATCGATCATCTGCTGCAAGTTGATGCGAGTTCTGATATACGATTTGTACCGCTCGAGCCGGCCATCGAGATCGCGTCTTTCTTGGTATGGAAAAAGTACCGCCTGCGCTCGCGCGCCTGCGAAGAGCTGCTGAACCGTCTGAACATGTGACAAAGGGACAGTCCCTTTGTCACATTGATCTGAAAGTTGATGTTGATGATTCTATCGCTGGCCCCCATGGAGGGGATCACCGGGCACGTGTTCCGTCGCGTGCATGCGGAGTGCTTTGGCGCGCTCGACTGCTACTACACGCCGTTTTTGCCGCCGCCGCGGGTGGGCAATCGCTTTGGCGGTAAGGCGTTTAAGGAAATCGATCCGGCCAACAATCAGGGGCTCAACGTGGTGCCCCAGCTTATGTCCAAAAACGCGGACGAGTTCGTATGGGCGGCTCGGGTGCTTGCCGACATGGGTTACCGCGAGGTCAACCTCAACTTGGGTTGTCCCTCGGGAACGGTCGTCGCCAAGGGCAAGGGCTCGGGCTTCTTGCGTAACTTGGATGAGCTCGAGGTGTTCTTGAGCGACGTGTGCGAGCGCTCGCCGTTGCCGGTGTCGGTAAAGACCAGACTGGGACTCGAGGATGACGGCGAATACGAGCGCGTGCTCGATCTGTACTGCCGCATGCCACTGGCCGAGCTAATCGTGCACCCTCGTGTGCAAAAGGATCGCTACACGGGCTCGCCGCGCAAAGCGTTTTACGGTGAGACGCTGGAGCGTGCGCCGTTTCCGGTGGCCTACAACGGCGATATCTTTGATCTTGAGGATATGGATGCGCTGGTGGGTGCCTATCCCAGTACACGCCATGTGATGCTGGGCCGCGGCTTGCTCGCGAACCCTGCGCTTGCTCGCATGGTCAACGGCGGCCCTGCTGCCACGACTGCCGAGCTGCAGCGCTTCCACGACACACTCTTCGCAGCCTATGCAGAAGAGATTGGCGGCAACGCGGTCTTTCGCATGAAGGAGTGGTGGTTCTACGCCAAGTGCGCTTTCGCCGATCCCGCCACCGTCCACAAGCTCGTGCGCAAGACCAAGAAGGTCGACGAATACCGTGCCGCCGTCGACCGCGTCTTTCGCGAGCAACCGCTCGCGCCCACAGCCCGCTTCCACGGCTAACTAGTCATCGCTATCTGACGGCCTGGACGGCAAGTGCTTCGATTACGCGCTCGGCACCGGCGTCGATCAGAATGCTGCGATTGGCGATTTCTGCCGGAGCGACTGCCTCGCCAAGGTTAACGCACGCGTACGTGGCGCGCTCGTTTTTGGCTGTCATCTGCCAAAACGGATACTTGATGATGACGGGCGTGTTGCCGCCTACGCCAAGCTCCAAGAACAGAACGCGCATGTTGCTGTGACGGCGCAGGAAATCCTGGTAGCGATTGGCTGCAGTGTACCACCCCTTATCCTGCACAAACGTATCGTCGGCGCGCAGGTTCATCGTAAGCGGGGCGCCACAGTGGGGGCAGTGGGGCACGAGCGTAGATGGAATGCGCAGGTCCTGTTGAGCGGCGACCATATGGCGTACGAGCTCTTCGTTGTCCCATGTCTCCTGGCAGCAGGGTTTGCTGCACTGGAACAGGCCGTAGTCTCCCTGCGTGTAGAAGAGTCGCTGCTTGTCAAAGCCGGCGCGCTGGAAACAATGGTCCACGTTTGTGGTCAGCACAAAGTAGTCGCGGTCGCGCACTATGCTCAAGAGCTGTTCGTAGAGCGGCGTCGGTACGGGATCGTATCGGTTGCACATGATGTAGCGGCTCCAAAACGCCCAGTACTCCTCGAGCGAACCATAGGGATAGAAGCCACCGGAATACATATCGGTAAAGCCGTAGCGTGCGGCAAAGTCGCCAAAGAGCTCGTCGAATCGCTCGCCCGAATAGGTGTATCCGGCGGCGGTCGAGAGTCCTGCTCCGGCACCGATTACCACGGCGTCAGATGCATCGAGTGCAGCTCGGAGCTTATCGATTTGTTTGGAGAAGGCTGCGGTAGATTGCCTCGTCAGACGCGAGAAAAACATTGAAGATCACCTTAAGGTTGGGGTCGTTATGGTCTAGATGATGACGAACGGTATCGATGGCCACGCGCGCGGCGGCATCTTGCGGATAACCAAACACGCCCGTCGAGATGCAGCAGAATGCAAGCGTGCCGAGTCCTCGGCGTGTCGCTTCTTCCAGGCAGCTGGTGTAGCAGCGGCGTAGCAGCAATTCCTCGCGCGGGCCAGGCTTATGGCTGGGCACGATGGGGCCGACGGTGTGGAAAACGTAGCTGCTGGGCAGGTTGAACGCCGGTGTGGCTTTGACGTGTGCCGTCGGTTCCTCGTGCCCCTGTTCGTCCATGAGATTGGCGCACGCCAGACGTAACTGCATGCCGGCGTAGGTGTGGATGGCATTGTCGATGCAGCGATGCCCTGGCACAAAGCAGCCGAGCATCTGACTGTTGGCGGCATTGACGATGGCGTCGGCCTTAAGCAGCGTAATGTCGCCGCGCCAGATGGCAACGCGATCGCGGTAGGGGAGGGTGCCGGCGTCGGTTGCCCCGCCGCGTTCAAGAAGGCGTTGCTGCAAGTAGGCGTCTTGTATGTCGAGCGTCTCGGCAGCAAGCGCCTCGGGCGGGCGCACGTTCATAAGGGCTCGAAGCAAATCGCGTTGTTCGTTGGCTCCGGCAGGTACAGCAATGCTGCGCCCGTCTGGTCGCTCATCGAGCAATGCCTTGATAAGCCAAACACGGCGCTCTGCCTGATTCATGGCCGACCTCCTGTTCGATTGAGATGGTTTCATTCGACAGTAGTGTGCGGCCTAACTCGTTTCTTCAAAAGAAGGCACAAAAAGGTAAGCGCCGTGGAGCGATATGCCCCACGGCGCTCAATTTGCAGAAGCCCGCCGCTGTTAGGAGTTTCGCACGAGCTGCTGATAGTCGGTGCCCCATTCCACTAGGGAATCGATGATGGGCATGAGGCTGTGGCCCAGCTCGCTAAGCGCATATTCGGTGCGGATGGGCGTCTCGGGGATGACGGTGCGCGTAATGAGGCCCGCGGCATCCATTTCCTTGAGGTTGGACGAGAGTACCTTTTGGCTAATGCCCGGGATAGCGCGATGCAGCGCGTTAAAGCCCATGGGACGGTTAATGAGCTGTTGGATGATATAGATCTTCCACTTGTTGCCAAAGAGTTGAAAACACGTGGCAACAGGGCAGGGAGGCAGTTCTTCTTTGGTAAGCATGGGGACTCCTCAATCGTGTGGACAGCTTACATTTTCGCAGCCGCTATCGCTTGTGGCTACTACTTACCTTTTGGTAACTGGCTAATAGATTGGTGCCTTCTTTTTGTCGTTGCGCACTTTTTGCATGATGCATATAGACGCAAAGAGCGTCAAAAACTGGATGGCTTCGCCCGGCCATCCTCGACCGAAAGGAAATGCCATGTCCGAGAATCTCGAGAACGTCGCCGTTTTTGCCTCCTGCGGTACTGCCGATCCTGCGCCCGCTTGCGGCTCCGTCGACCCCAAGGCCGCTCCCGCTTGCGGTTCTGCCGATCCGGTGGCCGCTCCTGCCTGCGGCTCCGCTGATCCGGCTGCTGCCCCTGCCTGTGGCTCCGCTGATCCGGCTGCTGCTCCTGCCTGTGGCACCGCTTGCGGCGCTGCCGACGCTCAGTAAGCAATCGCTAGGAAGGGACTCGTAATGGATGCTCAGACTTGCCTCAAAAAGATGCAGCTTGCCGGGACGCTCTCTCTGGCAACCGTGGACGAAAGTGGCGCACCGCAAATTCGCTGCGTGAGCGCCGTCCATTACGAGCCCCGTGCTATCTACTTTCTCACGGCACGTGGCAAGGAGATGGCTCGTCAGCTTATGGCCGATGGGCGTGTCCAAACGCTCGTTCACACGCGGTTTAACGAGATGATTCGCATGTCCGGCGTTGCCGCCCCCGCTCCGGATTCAGAGCAAGTTCACTGGCGCGACGTGATTTACGCCGAGCAGCCGTATCTTGCGAACGTGTATCCCGGTGATACGCGCGAGATCAACATCATCTTTAAGGTTGAGAACATAGTGCTCGACTACTTTAACCTGGGAGTTCATCCCATCGAGCGCGCGGTCTTTACCTTGGACGAGAGCATGGCACCTGCGCCCGCCAAGGGCTTCTGCATCGATGCCGATGCGTGTATCGGTTGCGGCACCTGCCTTGAGCACTGCCCGCAGAAGTGCATCGAGCCGGGAGACTCATATCGCATAAAGCCCGAGCACTGCCTACATTGCGGTGCCTGTGTCGAGAATTGTCCCGTCGGCGCCGTTGCGCGCCTGTAGCCCAAATACCGTCATCAGTTTCAACATCGACCAAGGGAGTCCCACGATGCAAAAGCCTGCGTTTGCCTTCCAATGGCATATTACGGATGAATGCGATCAGCGTTGCAAGCATTGCTATATTTTTGCCAACGGTGCCTGCGCCGGTTTTAAGCGCATGCCGTGGGAACAAATGGTCCAGGTCGTCGATCAGGCCCAGGCGCTCTGCGAGCGCATCGGTCGCCAGCCGTACTTTTACGTTACGGGCGGTGACCCCATTCTTCATCCCGATTTTTGGCGCCTTGCCGAGCTCTTGCACGAGCGCGGTTTCATGTGGTGCGTAATGGGCAATCCGTTCCATCTGACCGACGAAGTCTGTGTTCGCATGAAAGAGCTGGGTTGTCGCAAATACCAGCTCTCGCTTGATGGACTCGAGGCAACGCACGATTACTTCCGTAAACCCGGCTCGTTTGCCGAGACCATGCGTGCTATCGGTTGTCTTAAGCGCGCGGGTATCTGGGTTGCCGTCATGAACACGGTATCGAGCATGAATGCTGCCGAGTTGCCGCAGCTCATCGATCTGGTGGCAAGCCTCGAGGTCGACGTGTTCGCCTTTGGTCGGTACTGCCCCACGTCGGGCCAAAAGCGCGACGAGTTCCATTTGGAACCGCTGGAGTATCGCGATGTGCTGCTGGCCGCACAGGAGCGTATGGAGTTCCATCAGGCGGCGGGCTGCAAGACGTTCTTCCAGCTCAAGGATCACCTGTGGACGCTGCTTTTGTGGGAGCAGGGTAAGTTCACCATTCCCGAGGACGCCAAGCCCGGCATGATCTATGACGGCTGCCACTGCGGTACGGGTCATATGACGGTGCTGCCTACGGGTGATGTCTATGCGTGTCGCCGCATGGAGAGCAAGGTGGGTAACGTTGCCGAAAACTCGCTGGAGGAGCTCTTCTTCTCTCCGCAAATGGAAGCCAAACGCGAGTTCAAGAAGTTCAAGAAGTGCTCCAAATGTGAGCTCTTTGGCTGGTGCCGCGGCTGCCCCGCTGTGACGTATGGCTACACGGGCGATATGTACGATGCCGATCCCCAGTGCTGGAAAGAGATTGAGGAGTAGGACTGCCATGGGTACGCTCGAACTTATCAAAACGAGGCGTTCGATCCGTAAGTATGCGGACAAGCAGGTGCCTCGCGAGGATGTCGAGAAGGTGCTCGAGGCGGGGATTTATGCCGCCAACGCCGGTGGCGGACAGCGCAGCATGGTGGTTGCCGTGCGCAACGCCGAGCTTGCCGCACGCATCGGTCGCATGAACATGGCGGGCTTTAGCCGCACCGGCCTGGTGGGCAACTACGTGAGTTGCGATCAGCCGAGCGTTATTGACAACCCGGCAATCAAAAACGGCTTTTACGATGCGCCGACGGTGTTTTGCATCTTTTGCCAAGAGCGTTTTTTGTTTAGCGTCGCCGATGCGTTTGCCATCGCGCAGAACATGGCGCTCGAGGCGCATGCGTTGGGGCTTGGAAGCTGTATCGTCAGTCGAGCCGAGACAACCTTTGCGAGTGACGAGGGCCAGGAGCTGCTCAAATCTTGGGGCGTGCCAGAGGGCTACATCTGCCGAGCATTCGTAACGCTCGGCTACTGCGACGGCCCCTATCCCGCCGCCAAGCCCCGCCGCGACGGTCGCACCCTCATCATCGAATAACGGAAATGATCCCTCAGGGACGGAGAAAAACGGATCATTTGCGGCGGCCCCATGCAAAAAGCTGTACGTCAGCATCCAGAGATGCCGAAAAACGACGATTATAGATGCTGACGTACGCGTTTGATTCCGGCAGGGGAGTAGGGCCTAGGCAATCATCGCGTCGAGCGTAATGAGCTCTCTGAGTCGCTCCGTGCGTGTTTGACCATGACGTTTCGCCTTTTCGTCGAAGGCTGCAAGAATCGATTCGCCTACACGTGCCGATAAAACAACGCTTGGCTCGTCGGAGATTGGCGGTCTTCCCAACTTGATGGTGTGGCCCTTCGGCCATTCATCCCTCTCGTATGCCTCTGCGGCTTTCTCAAGCTCTCCAGGGGCAAATCCCATCATCTTTTCGAGCTGCTTAGCATCCATTGTGCCTCCTATCGATTGGTATAATGTCGAGCGCTGGTTCTCAGAATCTCTTTTTGTATACAGTTTTGTAGACAAAAATACAAGCAGTTTGTCAAGCTAATCAGCTTCTTCTGACTTGGTTTATCGATAGGAAATGAGCATTGACGGCTTCGATACTCCTTTGCTTTTCAGCTTGGAATTCGGATGCTCATTGAACTTCCGGAGGGGAGCGTTTTATTAAGCTATCGAGATTCTGGGCAGGAGCTCTCACCGGTCTTCGGTAGTGGGACCAGCTTAATTCGCGACACAGTGTGTCACGAATTGGAGTAGTCGTTGGGTGTCCTTTAATGGCTAGGCATACAAGAACGTCCAAGTGCCGGATTTTGTCATTTAGAGTCGTCCCGTGGTCAAAAAGTGGCAAATATGAGTACTGTTGCCATTATGGTTGCATTTATTTTGCTATAAATAGTAGCTCCTGATGAGATTTGTTCCCATTAGAAGCAACTTTTATTGAACATATGAGGAGAAATAGCATCGTCTGCGGGCGCATGGGACGTTGAATAGTTCCTGAAATGATCAAAATTGCTGCTACTAAACAGGTAGCAGTACTCATATTTGCCCTTTTTTGACCACAGCCCCCTCGGAAACTTTTTCCTGAGGCATCAAACAGTCATAATCCAAAGGTCGCCTCAAACAATTAGCCGGTTAAGAGCGTTCATGACTACCTAAAAGTTGTACACCAGCATCCAAAGATGTCGAAAAATGTCGACTTTGGATGCTGGTGTACATGTTTGGGTCGTTAGCTTTGGGCGTTGGACGTGCTAGAGCAGATTCTCTTGCACCCATGCGATGATGTCGCTTGACTCGTAGAGCGGTTTGCCGTCGATGAAGAGGCAGGGAACCTGGCGCTTTCCGCCGACGGCGATAAGGGTCTGTTCGGCATCGGCATCGGTCGTGATATTGCGCTCGGGGATGGTCACGCCGTTGTCTGCCAGAAAGCGCTTGACCTTTATGCAATACGGGCAGCCGGTCATAACGTACAGGGTGAGATCGTGATAAGTAGCCATAGGCCTCCAATCGGTTGAGGTTTCGATTGAAATACCCAAAGCCGCCGCGGTCTATGCGTGGGCTAGCGACGACTCGATGGCCTGGACCAGGAATGCTGTAGCTCCATCTCCGCAAGGCTTGTCGTAGTAGTCTACAAAGCGCTGGTCGGCAAGATAGCCGCGTGCGAGGCCCCGGTACGCTTCATCTTGGGGCTCGCTGCCCCAGTTGAGGCCAATCCAGCGACGGTGCATTACGACAAGCTTGCGGGCCTCATCGCTCTTTGGGTCGCCATCGCCCATGGCAATCGAGAGCTGGCCCAAAATGGCACGTTCAAGCTCCTTCATGTCGTTCCATGTCTGAGGGTCCATGTCTAGCAGCGCGTCGTTTGCCGCATCGACGGCTTCATCGCCATAGCGAGCTCGAGCTTCGGCACCGTAGCGCTCCTCGTTTTCCTGAACGGTGCGCCAGCGCTCTAGTTGCGGTAGGACGGCGCCCATGAGCGAAACGGCTTCGTCGAGTGACATGCCGGTGTTTTGTGCCAGGCGCGGGGCACAATCCTCGATCATTGCCTCCATGGTGGTCTCGTAGGTGTACTTGCCGTGGTCGTAGCACCATTTGCAGTAATGATCGGTCGTGGCGCCCGTAGCGTCGGTGCCGCAGTCATCGGGCGTGAGCAGCATGCCGCAGCTCTCGCAGTAGTGTTCGGGCATTTCGAGCAGGTGAGACAGTGGCTCTCCGGTTACGGCGGCAATGAGCTTCATCATATCGATGCCCGGCGTGACCTCGCCGCGCTCCCAGCGGCTGACGGCTTGGCGCGTTACATAGAGCTTGGCGGCGAGCTGCTCTTGGGTGAGATTGTTGGCGCGACGGACGGCGATGAGTTTTTCTGCAAAGGCCATGACGGCTCCTCTCTGCTGGTTGATGGCTTAAGCATACGCGGCGGTAGGCACCCTTCCAAGCAACCGTTGGTTGCACGTTCGGCGACCGCGGTGGGGGATTGTGCGCAGCGCCTCGTGCGCCCATGCCGTACAATGACCGGCATGGAACCTATCGCACACATACATACCGATCTGCCGCAGAAGTTCGGCATTCCGCGCAACAGCTTTTTGGCGCCTCATCTACAGGGGCGCATTGTCTTTGAGCCGGAGTTTGCCTCTAACGCCGCGGTTGCGGGACTCGAGTCTTTCTCGCACTTATGGCTGCTTTGGCGTTTTGAAAATGGAACGCCCGGCGGCACGGCAGAGGATATTGCTGCCGATGTCAAGATGCGGGACAAGGCCGGTACCAATGCTAGGTGGTCAAAGACCGTGCGTCCGCCGCGCTTGGGTGGTGCCGAGCGCGTGGGCGTGTTTGCCACGCGTAGTCCGTTTCGCCCCAATCATATCGGCCTCACCTGCGTAAAGCTTGACCGTGTTGAGCTCACCGATAACGGTCCCATCATTTATGTGTTGGGCGCCGACCTGCGCGACGGCACGCCCATCTACGACATCAAACCCTACATTCCGTTCGCGGACTGCCACTCCGACGCGACGGGCGGCTGGATCGAGGACAGCCCGTGGCAAGAGCTCAACGTCGAATTCCCGCAAACGCTGCAAGACAAGGTCCCGTCCACAAAACTGCCCGGTCTGATCGAGGTCCTTCGCCAAGATCCGCGCCGTGCTGGAAGCAAGCACGAGCCCGATCGCGTTTACCACCTGGCTTACGCCGGGCTTAATATTGCGTTTACGGTCGATGGGACACAGCTGACCGTAACGGCCGTCACCGAAGCTCAGGACTAGCTGGCCGCCCGCCCTCATCAGTCAAATTCAACCCCAAAACCCGTGCCAAAGCCGTCCATCCTGGTGGACAATAACGCCTACCGAACCAATCCACTTTGCACGGGAGCCCAGCATGAAATACGACTTCACCTCGCTTATCGACCGCCACGGTATGGATGCCATCGCCGTTGACTCCTGGGGCGAGATCCCCGGTATGGCGCCAAACGCACCCGATGAGGGCTTCGACCGCATCCCGATGTGGGTGGCGGATATGAACTTTGCTACGGTGCCGACGGTTCAGGAGCACATCATTCAGCGTGCCCAGCACCCTATGTTTGGCTACTTTGATCCGCGCGCCGAGTACTTCGACCGCATCATCGAATGGCAGAGCCGTCGCAACGGCGTTGAGGGCCTACTTCCCAAGCATATCGGCTACGAGAACGGCGTGCTGGGCGGCGTCGTGTCGACGCTGCGCGCGTACGTCCAGCCCGGCGACGCGGTGCTGGTCCATAGCCCCACCTACATCGGTTTTACCAAGTCCATCGAGGCAGCGGGCTATCGCATTGTGTGCAGCCCGCTTAAGCTCGATGACCATGGCGTATGGCGCATGGACTTTGAGGACATGGAGCGCAAGCTCGCACAAAACCACATCCATGCTGCCGTTTTCTGCTCGCCGCATAATCCCTGCGGCCGCGTGTGGGAACGCGACGAGATCGAGCGCGCCATGGACATCTATCGCCAGCACGATTGCGTGGTGATCTCGGACGAGATCTGGTCCGACATCATCCGTCCTGGGCACAAGCACATCCCGACGCAGTCGGTGAGCGAGGACGCCCGCATGCGCACGGTCGCCCTTTATGCGCCCAGCAAGACCTTCAACCTCGCGGGCCTAGTCGGCAGCTATCACATCATCTACAACGAGACGCTGCGCGACCGCGTGTGCGCCGTGTCCAACAAGACCCATTACAACGAGATGAACGTCCTCTCGATGCATGCGCTCATCGGCGCCTACCAGCCGCAGGGCTACGAGTGGGTGGACGAGCTCAACGAGGTCATCAAGGGCAACGTTGACTACTTCTGCGACTACGTGGACGAGCATTTTAAGGGCGTGGCCTATTCGCGTCCGCAGGGCACGTACATGGCGTTCCTGGACTGCACGGAGTGGTGCCGCGCACACGGTCGCGACGTTCAGTGGCTGCTCGACGAGGGCGCGCGCGTGGGCGTGGGCTATCAAGACGGCCGTCCGTTCCACGGGCCTTGCCACATTCGCGTGAACCTGGCCCTGCCGCTTTCGCGCGTGCAGGAGGCGTGCGAACGCCTGAATCGCTACGTTTTTAATGCATAGCAAGCCGTAACGAACGAACGACATGCGCGGGGTCTTCTGGCTTGATTGTTATGCGGGGGTCTGATCCCAGACCCCTACTTTTCGTGAATCTGCTTGCCGCAAAGGTGCTCAATCGTAATTTCGTACAGCTGAACGCCCTTGATGTCCTTGGCGATTTCCTCCTCGACCTCTTCGGCGGTGGG
>CAKUGA010000019.1 GCA_934654515.1 uncultured Collinsella sp.
AGCATAATATTGGTGCGTCCGGCCGAGAGCGTGCGCGTGGGATTGAACGATGCCAGGCGCTCGGCATTGGCCTCGCGATAGGCGAGCTGCTCGCGAATGTCGTCCGCGGTGCTAGAGCGATAACCGCCAAAGAAGGGGGAGAGCTTGCCGACGCATTCTTTGCACAGGTAGCCTTCGTTGATCTTGGTCTTACCTAGAAGTCCTAGCTCGGTACCGCAAATCGCGCACTCTTTCTTCTCGAACATCTTGTCAAAGAAGCCCATGGTTGCCTCCCATCAACAGGTAGCGTGTGTCACTTTTGATGATGGGGGAGCGCGCGATCTTTCACGATACCCAGACGGCTCAAGAGGTCTCCACAACTGGGACACATGGCCCATTTTTCATCCCCAAATAACTTGCGGTGAAATAGTTCCTAAATGGCGGCCTTAGAGGCCCAAACAGGAACTATTCCACCGCAACTTCTGGGTAGTCATTGGGGACGTTCTTAAACGACTAGTCGTTGGAGACAGTCTTTGACGAATGCGGGCCTGTCGCCTGCTACGCGACAGTAATGGCGACCTGGGCGTAGCGGGTGCAGGGGCGCTCGGCATGCGTTTGCACGGTAAGGGTGAGCACGAAGCGGTCGCCGGGCTGCGCGTCGGCGGGTACGGTGAACGTGGCGTCCGCCGCGCATTCCTGCCAGAGCGACAGATCTTGGGCGCCCACATAGTGCGTTGGCGCCATGGCGACATCCCAATGCGCGTCGAAGCTCCTGCCATCGGGGTCGACGATGGTTGCTGCAAGAGCAACGCGCTCGCCGGCTGTGGCGCTGCGGTCGTCCATGACCTCGGCAACATACGCCGGATGCGAGCAGGCCGCGGGCTCGTGGGCACACCACTGCGCACGGGCGGCGAAGTCCTCTTGATAGCTCCGCAGGTAGGGATTGGGGTTGCCGTCCACCGGCGTTCCCATGGCGGCAAAACCGGCGGGCGCATTCGAATCGGGATGCCCGTCAAGGAACATGCGGCCGAGCAACGTGTCAAAGTCGCGGTTATCGATGCCGCGCAGGCCAAACGGCAGTAGCGGAATATAGGTCATCGAGTCGCCCTCGGCCATAAAATCGCCGCGCTCAAACTGCAGGGCCGGCATGCCCTCTAAGCCCCAATCCAGACGGGCATGCTTGCCAAACTGAAAGCGCTCGGGCTCGTTTTCGTACACCTTGCCATCGCCGTAGAGCATATAGCGCGCCATAAGGGGGCCGTTGCCTTGGGTGAGATTCTGTGCAGGCCAGGGAGCCTGAAACAGCGGCAGCGTATCGGGCTGAGCCATCTTGGCATCAACGTAGCCGCCGTACATATAGGGCACGCACCAAAAGATGAGCTCGGGGAAGAGCTCGCGCCCATGGTCGAGCCACGAATTGTCCTGCCCCACGCCATCGGCAACGCCCATCACGCGCACCTTCTGATAGACACGCTGCTGCACGGAAGGCCACTCAGGCGTATCGCGATATCGCTCAGCAATACTCATCAGGGCGCGAACAATCGTATTCATACCGCCCCAACTAAGCAGCCAAAGCGTGCGCGGATCATCATCCAAAATCGCTTGAGCAATCACGCGCGAACCTTCAGTCTCCTCGCGCACATCGCCCTCAAAGGCAACATTCCCAACAAAGGTACGCTCAATCATCTGAGCCGGCGAGGGAAACGGCGGCTCGCCGGCCGCAGTCGCATTAGCCTGCAACTGCGGCCAAGCCTGGGCATATTCATTACTCCAGAGACTCTCAATCCAATGCTCAGGAAACGGTCGATACTCACGAAGCTCCCCAGCCAGCGGATCAGGCTCATGAGGCACAACATCCCACTCATAAGAGCGACGCCCTTTAGTTCGCCAACGCGGATTCACCTCACCGAGCGTATGGACGCCATCCCCAAGAAAGTGATACTGCGAAGCCGTATACACCACAGCCTGCACGTCAATCAAGTTAAGATACAGAGCCAAATGAACGAGCGAGTTCATATCATCGACTTCCATATCAGTAGTAACAATCACCCGAGTCAAATTCTGGGACATAAAAACAGCTCCAACCAAAATCATTTCAGCCAGTTACGCGCAAGGCAAGACGGGACCCCACGCCCTCATCGCCGTCAACCCGGCGGCCCGCCGGAAGCGCTCGCCCAGGGTCTACAGCAACGTCAACGCAGCGGGGCCGAGGGCTTACCTCTGAAAATATTCCGCAGGGGGCGGCCCGGTTGTACAGCGCGAAGCGCGTGGTGCAACCGGGCCGCATGCCCGAGGACATTATCAGAGGTAAGCCCTCGGCCCCGCGCCGGGAAAGATTACTTATCGACCCTGGCCGACCACTCCCAGCAGCCCACCGGCTCGCCGTCGATGAGTACGTTGCCCCCGTCGAAGTCTTGATAACACAGGTCGTTGAATTGGTGGATCCACACGCCATGGTTGAACGTCTTCTTGGGCGAACCGTCGGCCTCGCGGTAGCGCCCGGTCAGGTCCTCGACATGGCTAAAGTACGTGAGGTGCACGTTGGCGCCGGCGGCGCGCAGACGAGCCGTGAGCGGCAGCACGGTCTCCTGCGGAGACACGAGCTCGTCGCCCTTGGAGTGCGTAAACCACAGCGGCGTCTTGGCCAGGGCGGCGACGTCCTCGTCCGTGGCGTTGTACCACGGCGCGCAGCAGGGAAGGCCCGCGGCGAAGAAATCGGGGTAGTCGGCGCACAGGCGCAGCGTCATAAAGCCGCCGTTGGACAGGCCGGCGACCACGATGCGGTCGGTGTCGATGCGGTCGGCGTGCTCGGCGACAAACTCGTCAATGAGCGCCTTGAGCACGGGGGAGTAGATGCTCTGGTTGGAGTGGCCGAGCTGCTCGACGCCGTTGTCCATCCAAAATGTGGGCGACTGCGGCACGAGCACCCAAGCAAAGCCGCCAAAATAGCGCTGAATCTGCGCCTGGCTGATGGCCGTCACGCGGTTGCCGATATAGGCGCGCGTGGCACCCTCGCCCTGCGTGGTGCCCTTGCCCTCGCCGGCGCCGTGCAGGTACACCACGAGCGGGGCCTTTTGGGGCACGACTGTGGCCTCGGGCGCGAAGGGATTGAAGCATGCCGAGTCCTCGGCCTTAAAGCTCGGCTCAAAGAAGCCGTACTCGAGTGCGATGCCATTGACGGCGGTCTTTTGCGTGGCGTTGCTCCAGCCTTTGAGCGCAGGGCAGATGTCGCCGCGGCAGGCGTCAAAGACCAGACCGCAGGTGGGGTCGTCGCCGTCGTTGCCGGGAAGGGCTGCGAGCTGCGTGATGCGCAGCTGGTCATCGAGCATGTGCGAGCCCATCACGCCGCCCTCGATGGTCTTGGTCAGGCGCTGCTCGGCGACCTCGAGCGCCACGTGGGTGCCAAAGGCGAGCTTACGGCCACACTCATCGCACGGATAGGCGGCGAGCACATCGACGTAGCCCACAGAAGGCGCGGCGTGGTCGGCGCCGCGCTCCTTGCGCATCAGGACCTCGCCCGAGCGCTCGTGGCGCTCTACATATATATGGAAGGAGTTCGCGTCAATGTCGTTGGTGCGCACGGTGCACGGCAAATCGAGCACGACTTTGCTGATCCAGGGGCCAAAGTCGCCCAAGGTGGTGACGGTTGCATAGGTGCACGATTTGAGTTCCATGAGCTGCCTCCTTTGCGCCGCGAGCGGTAAACATCTGCGGCAATACAATCTAAACATGTTTAGTTTAATACAGAATTGCAGAACGTGCAGATGAACTCGGTAAACGGTCGAATTGAACACCCAATGAACTACTAAACGTATGTTTACTACCGTCTATCAGGGCTTTTGTTAAGACATCAACAAGGCTATGAGGTTCTAGTTAAAGGAAAAACCCACGTAAACAGCCATATAGCTAAACGTTGGCAAAGAGACGGTCCTCATCCATTTAGATACGTTCACCCCCGATTTCCTACCGTTCACCGGACTATAGACGGCAAAATTGCCACAAATTAGGCGTTCCGTGTAAACTAAAGCCCGTAAACGTTCAGTAAACACCTTGTTTACGACAGCGTGTCCAAGGGCTCGGCAACCGTAAGGGGTTATAGTCGCCGAGCCAAAGGCGTGCCCGCATCTAGGTAATCGGGCACACGAAGATATGGGGAGGGGTCCCATGGCAGTAGATAACAAGCAGATTGCCACCGATGTCCTCGAGCTCGTGGGTGGTGCGGAAAACGTCACCATCGCCACCAACTGCATGACGCGCCTGCGTCTGACGCTCAAGGATAACAGCAAGGCCGACGTGGAGAAGATCAAGAAGGTTAAGGGTGTTCTGGGTTGTCAGTTCTCCGGTAGCCAGCTCCAGGTCATCATCGGCCAGAACGTGCCCAAGGTGCTCGACGAGTTCGTCGCCATCTCCGGTGTTACGAGGGGTGCGGCCGTCGAGGAGAACCTCGATGCCGACAAGCCCAAGGAGAAGTTGACCCCTAAGGGCGTCTGGAACGCAGTTCTCGACTATCTCTCCGGCACGATGACTCAGCTCATTCCGCTGATCATGGCCGCCGGTCTGTTCCGCACCTTTGCAGTTGTCCTCGGCCCCCAGGTCTTTGGTCTGCTGAGCGACACCGACCCGACGTACACGTTCTTTAACACGACGCTCTACGAGGCCGGTTTCTACTTCCTGCCGATCTTCCTGGGCTACGCCGCCGCAAAGAAGCTCGGCGCCAGCCCCATGCTCGGCATGCTGAGCGGCGCTATCCTCATTGCACCCAGCATCATCTCCGCTGCTGCTGAAGGTGGCGCCATCAGCGTCTACGGTTATCAGATGACCGCGACCAACTATTCCCAGACCGTTCTTCCCATCATGCTGACGATTCCGGTTCTGGCAGTTGTCGAGAAGTTCATGAAGAAGCACGTCCCCGACGTCCTCTCCACGCTGTTTGCTCCGTTCTTCACGATGATCGTCGTTGTCCCCATCATGTTCATCGCTCTTGCCCCCGTTGGTAACCTCCTTGGTCAGGGCATCGCCGCACTCCTCTTTGGCCTGCAGAACATGGGCGGCATCTTCACCACGCTCGCTATGATGATCCTCGGCGCCTTCTGGCAGCTCTTCGTGGTCGCCGGCATGCACATGCCCGTCATCATGCTCGCCCAGGTGCAGATCCTCCAGGTCGGCAGCGACCCGTTCCTCTTCGTTGCTACCAACTGCGCTATGACCGCTGTCTGGGGCTGCGCTATCGGTGCCTTCCTCCGCATCCGCAATAAGGAGGAGAAGGGCCTCTGCGCCGGCTACGTGGTGTCCGCACTCCTCGGTGGCGTTACCGAGCCCGCGCTCTTCGGTACCATCCTGCGCTTCCGTCGCACCATGATCGGCATGATCATCGGCGGTGCCGCTGGTGCCCTCGTCTCCTCGCTGCTCCACGTTACCCTCTACGTTGGCGCCATGGCGACGAACTTCCTGGTCTTCCTGGGTTATCTCCAGGGCGGCATGGAGAACACCATCTGCGCCATCATCGGCATGGTTGTCGCCTGCGTCGTGGCTGCTGTGGTGGTCTACTTCACCGGCTTCTCCAAGGAGGAGCTCGCCGAGATGGAGGCCTAAGGCCAAGCCATTCGGTCGACTACGACCTTACCTACACGACAGGGCCCCGTCAGGCGCAAGCCCGGCGGGGCCCTTCTTGCAAGGTAGACTGGAGTGGGCGAATAGTGACCGCCTGCCGGGGCTTGCTAAGCGACAGGGGCTTTTGCACCAGGGGTTTCCGCGAAAGCTTCTGCCGGTTCGCAATTCCTTTATCGAGCGAAAGGACATGCAGATGAGTTTGGGAAAGCTGACCGTCAACGGTCGTCAGGACGGTTTTTTGTGCGAGGGCAAGCCGTTCTTTTGGTTTGCCGACACGTGCTGGAGCGCATTTACCAGCATTCCCGAGGCCGACTGGGATTACTATCTGACCCGCCGCGCCGAGCAGGGCATGAACGTGCTGCAGATCAACACGCTGCCGCAGTGGGATCGCTGCTGCCCCGATCTGGGTATTTGGCCTTATGCCAGCGAGGATGGCGTGCACTTTGATTGGCCCCGGCCCAACCAGGCCTATTGGGACCGCGCCGCTGCCATGTGCCGCGCTGCCGTCGAGCACGGCATTCGCCCGGCGCTCGTGCTCATGTGGTGCAACTACGTGCCCGGTACCTGGGGTGCCAAGATTGCCGAGCGTTGCGGTGCCGAGGTCATGCCGCGCGAGGAGGTCCGTGCCCATGTTGCCCGCGTCGTCGAGAACCTGGGCGAGTTCGATCCCGTCTATGTGGTGACGGGCGACACGGACTTTGCCGGTGACGAGGCGATTGCCTATTACGAGGATGCGCTCGACGAGGTTGCAAAGCGCGCGCCCGAGGCTCTGCGTACCATGCACATCAACCGCGGAAACCGCACGATTCCCGCGCAGTATCTGGACCGTCTGGACTTCTACATGTTCCAGCCCGGCCACAACTACGAGGGCCAGCCCGAGGCCTGGCGCCTGCCGCAGGACTTTATCGCCAACTATCCCAAAAAGCCCATGGTCAATTCCGAGCCCTGCTATGAGCAGATGGGCGCGAGCCGCAACGTGTACTGGCGTTTTACCGCGCAGGATTGCCGCGCGAGCGTGTGGTCGTCGATCCTTGCCGGTGCCAGCGCGGGCGTGACCTACGGAGCGCATGGCGTGTGGAACTGGCAGACCAGCAAGAGCCAGGGCTCGGTGCTGGGCGAGGGCTTCGACATGCCGTTCCGCTGGCAGGAGTGCCTGCAGTTTGCGGGTGTGTGGGACTTTGCCGCCATCGAGCACGTGCTTGCCGGCCTGGGTGCCACGGCGTGCGATGACGCCCTTGCCGTGGTTCCCGCGCAGGAGCTGCTCGACGATGCGCGCGAGGCCATCCGCGTGGCGCGTATCGGCGATCGAGTCGTCACCTATCTGCCGTGCACCACGGCGCTTACATTTAAGCTCGATAGTGCGCGCGGCTGGTCGGCGACGGCCCTCGACATGGAGGCCAAGCGCATTGCCAAACTGCCCGTTCGCGATAACGGCGACGGCACCGTGCGCGTGGCTCAGCATCCCTTTGAGCACGATGCTCTGGTGATCCTGACCCCCGAGCACTAACGCCCGAGCCCCAACACCGAGTTTCTCCCTCGGCCCGGGTACCTCCCTCCCTTTCTCCGACATCAACAACCCAGTCCCCTTTATAAGTTGCGGTGGAATAGTTCCTAAATGACAGCCCGGGCCGGCCAAACAGGAACTATTCCACCGCAGCTGAGCGCGCGATCGGAGAAGGGCTCCTTTAGTTGCGGTGAAATACGGTCTAAATCCAGCCTTTTGGCTGTAAACAGTCCGTATTCCACCGCAACTGCTGTTGAGGGCGGTTGAGGTCTGATGTGTAATACTTCCGGCATCGCGTGTGTAGTAAGACCCGTTCTCCATTAAAATGGTTCTCCGGACATCTAAGCGGGTGGGGGTTACCATGAGGGACCTGGGAGACACAACCGCATACTTGCGCCGGGGCATACGGGAGATTCTGTGCCTGGCGCTTTTCTTTTTCACGTTTTTGGCCGGCGAGTACTTCTTTGACGTACGCGTGGCCGAGTTTGTGCCAGCGAACGAGGTTGTTATCTACGAGAGCATCGTCGTCGGCGCGAGCGTGATTGGCTATTTTGTGCGTCCTCTCCTGTACTATCGCCGTCCCCAGGCAATCGATGCAACGAGCGATATGACGGGCGTGCTGCTGGTGTCGGCATTGCTGCTGCTGATTATGGCGGCGCAGTTTCAGGTCGTGATTGCGGGCGGTCTGGTGGCGTGCTGCGCCTTGGGCTACTGCGGATCGACCGCCCATGCCAATCTGGCGCGGCGTTTTGCGCAGACGCCTTGTTTGGCACGTGCCGTGGCGGTTTCTTATGCTGCGGGCATTTTGGTACAGGTGCTCAACCATATGGTGATGCCTGCGGGCATTCCTCAACAGTTTGTTCTGGTCGCCTGTGCGATTGCGCTGGTTGGGCTGCTTCACGGTACCCGCCGAGCTAAATTGCGCGATGAGTCTGCGCCGGAGTTCGAAGTCGAGATTGCCGAGCTATCGGTCGATGCGTCGGAGCATGGCGCCAAGTGGCGCGATAATCCCGAGGCAAAGGCGGCCTTCCAAGGTGCCGTAGTGCGCTTGACGGTGGCGACCGCCTGCCTTACCGGCGTATTCGCGGCTCTCAACGCCGGTCTTACGACCTCGCATGCCGCCGGCGCCATCGATCTGGGCGACTGGCCGCGCTTGCTGCTGGTCGTGAGCGCGCTTGCCGCCGGCGCCCTGTATGACCTGCGAGGACGCTCGTATATGAATATCATCATGACGTGCGCCGCCATGTTGTCCACGCTCTCGTTCTTCGTGCTTATCACCGATGGCAACGGCGGTAATGCGCTCGCCGCCACGATTATCTTTTACCTGGGCACGGGCTTTTTCGTGGTGTTCTTCACCGCGAAGTTCGCCGCGATTTCGATGTATGCGCGCTGGTCGTATTTGTGGCCGTGCATGGGCCGCGTCATCAACAACATTTGCTCAATGCTTGTGACGGCTCCGGCGGTGGCGATCATCTCGAGCCAAAACGTGCTAATGGCGGTTGGTGTCGTACTCGTGCTGTTTGTCGGCATTGCGATCTCGCTGCTGGGGCAGTTTGGACAAGGCGTTGAGGACGAAGCGGATCACAGAGGGCTGGCGTTTGCCACCGACGATCTTGGCGTGAGCCGTGCGCCCGATCAGGCAGACACGGTGCCTCTGGAGACGCCGGAGCTTTCGTTTGACGATCGACTCGACGGCTTTGTAGCTGCCTTTGGGCTTACGAAGCGCGAGCGCGATGTGCTGGAGGCGTTGGTCGTTTCGGACGACAGCGTGCAGGACGTGGCGGCGGCGCTCTTCCTCTCGCGTTCTACGCTCTACCGCCACATCGCCTCGATCAACAAAAAGACCGGTGCCGCCTCGCGCGTGGCCCTCATCAACTTCTTCTGGTCCTGGACGCCCCAAGACTAGTCAACCACCACAAAGGGGACAGGCACCTTTGTGGTGGTTTTTACCTGCGAAAATGTGAATATGAGACATTTGTCACCTGCCGTTTTGGCGCTCAAAGGCATATGAATGTGATGTTGAGCGAAGCAGAACGGAGGGAGTGCGTCTATGGCGTCTCGGGGTTGCGCGTCTAATAAAATTGCGGGCGCGCTTATCGCCGTGGTTGTTGTTGCCGCGGCGGTGACACTCATGCGAGCTTACGGCGCCGGCGCCCATGGCGCTCAGGGAAAGACTGCCGCACAAGCATCGCTCAATGATTGTGCCGCCGCTCCGGTGGCGGTCAAGCTTATCGAGGACGGAGAGGCACGGACGGTCTATGAGACCGACGATGCCGAGCTGGTCGCATCGACCTTTGCCGCGCTCGATGGCTGCACCGTGGGAGATGCGGTGGATGAGCGGATGAGCGACGCCGGTTGCACGCTCGTTTTTGTCTATGCGGACGGCTCGGAGCGATCGGTGGAGCTCGAGGGCAAGAATATCGTGCTCGACAAGACGGCATATCGCCTCGACGGTGCCGAGGAACTGGGGCGACAGCTTGCCGCCATCAAGAACAGCCAATGAAATGAGGGATGTACGGGATGAGTGACTTGAGATTCTGCCCGGCATGCGGGGCGCAACTGCCTCGGGTTGCCGGTGTGCCGGTGCGGTTTTGCCCGGGTTGCGGCGTCCGGCTCGAGGGCGTTGCATGCGGCCCGGATGCCACGGGGTCTGTGGATGATGCGGCTGACGATGATGGCGCGGGTGAAGGTTGCGAGCCGAGCGTGGCCGTGCCGGCAGATGCGCCAACGCGGAGTGCCGAGGCCGCGTCGCCGTCTGGCAGCACAGCCTCGGCGGACGCTCCTCGCGCTGGTGAACTTGAGCTCCATACCGCATGCGATGTTTCTGGCGGTCAGGCACTCGCGCAGATGGCATTGCCGCGGGATTGGCGTGTCGAAGAGGCACATCTTGAGCGTAGCGGTAGCTTCGACTGCCCGATTTCGGTTGGCGTGACGGCGGCGGGCCCCGCGGGCGAGCGGATTGTGTACCGCTCCGAGCTCTGCTACGTGGATGCGGGCGCCGTTGCCAAGCGTATTCCCACGCAAACCGAGCGCAAGGCGTTTGTGCACGTGGAGACAGCGTGCGACGAGCTGGCCCAGGCCTGTGCGGCACAGCTGGGCGCGCAGGCGGAGGTTGTGGCCGAGCAGCCGTACCCATCGAGCGCAGCGGTCGATATCGAGCACGAGCGTGCCCGCGTAAAGCGCGAGGCGGCAAACGACTTTGCGATTCAGGGCTTTTCGATGGCACCGAGCGATGTGATCTATGAGTGCGGCATGCGCCGATATCAGCTTGCGGGCGCTCCAGTGCCCACTGAGCTTGCGGTGGCTGCCAAAGTCGAGGGCTATGTGGCCTCGATTGGCGGAATCGCGGGCTCTATGGGTAAAGGCATTGCCGCCGGGGCCGAGGCGCTGCTGGGCGCGGGCCTTTCGAGCGGGCTCATCGGCGGCGTTCTGGGCAAGCGCCTGCGCGAGCGCCAGGCGGCTGCAGCGGCGGGGCAGGGTGTCGCGCAGGAGCAGGCCTCGGATCAGGGCGATTGCCCAGACGAGGCGCCGTTCAAGCTGGGAGCGGCCGACCTGTTGCAGTGGCGTATCAGGGACAGCTTCTGCTTGGTTGCGCCAGAGGGCCGTCTGGACGAGGCGGCCTCTACGGCGCTCGCCTCAATGGCATCGACCCTGCGGCTCAACCCGGAGCTTGCGCGCGAGGCATGCGCTCAAAAGCAGCAGATGGTGCTTGAGCAGCGCCAACGTACGCAGATGAATATCGCCCAGCAGCAACAGCAGTTTGCAGCCTGGCAGCAGATGCATGCTTCGCAGCAAGCGGCGTTCGACAGTTACCAGCAAGCATGGTTCGACCGCAGCGATCGTCAGCACGCCGCGAACATGGCCGCCAGCGCGGCCAATTTCTCCAGTGCGGGTGTGGGAACGGGCGCTGCCTCGTATTCCGATGCCATTCGCGGAGTCAATCATTACACCAGGCCCGACGGCACCGATGTCGAGGTTTCGGTGATGGCGGACCAAGCTTGGGTGAACGGCTCGGGCGATGTGATCGGCACGCGCGATGGCTTTGAGCCCGGTTTTGGCTGGACGGAACTGCCCCGTCAATAGCGTGAGCGGGCTATGTCTGAATCGATGCCGGGCGTGTTTCTCGGCACCGTAATAAAGAACGGGAAAGGAACAACGATGAGGGAGACGGTTATTTCGCGCACGGCGTTTGTCGTGGCGGCGGGAACGGCGCTGCTGACGCTTGCGGGGTGCGGTGGACAGCAGGCGCAGGATACGACGGGTTTTAACGACGACCGCCCGGTAAAGGACAAGATGGACGCGGGCTCGTCATCGGGCGATTCCGGTGATGCGGGCGGCAGCTCGGATGCGGACGGCGGCTCGACGGATGCGTTTGATACGTGGTCGGATGACTGCTGGGATGCGCACCGCAACATCAGCATCGCGGCCTTGCTTGAGCTTAAGGGCTGGCAGTTGCAGGAATTTGCGTCGCAACAGGGCTATACCTGGCAAGATGCGCTCGAGATGTACGAGAACGAGGCCGGCCGCGTACTCAGCGTCTGCAATATCAGCAAGGACGGCGCAACCGAATGGCTCGGTGAGGACGAAATCGGAAAGCTCGACAAGGGCGGAACCGGGAGCACCGTGATGTTTACGCTGCAACTTGCGGGCTATTCGAGCTGCGAGGACGTTATCGCGGGCTTTTCGGTGCCGGTCGAGGATCGGGCACAGATCACCTCGGGCTCGTGGATCGCGTGCGTTTACGGTTCCAACATGGCGCGTCACGTTGCCATGGTGAGCCCGATGGAAAATGGCGACTATCGCCTGGACCTCATTACCGAGGAGGCTATCAAGACCGGTACGTTTACCCAGGGCGGCGGTGCCCCCACGATTGACGAATTTTGGCAGGAGAAGACCGGGCGCGCGCTCGGCTAAGCGCGACGCGACCGACATCACAGCGAGGGATGAACATGATGAATGAGATGACGATGAGCCGCGCGGCCTTTGTGGCGGGCGCGGGCGCGGCGGCTTGCGCGCTGGCTGGCTGCTCGGGCACTACGGGCGGCGCGGGTGGCGCTAAAGCAGCGAGCACAGCGGACGCCGCCTGCGTGGACGACAATGCCAACGTGACGGTCTATGCCGCAATCAACCTGGGTGGTGCCGATCTGGTGCGCCTGCTCAAACATCAAAATTATGAGTGGCAAGGCGAGAACGTGGGCTACGGCGCCGTCGATGACGCGGGATTTTTCGCCTTTACCTTTTCCAAGGTTTCGGACGATGTGGACGAACTTGCAAATAGCGCGATACCGCTTTCGGAGTCCGAGTACGAGGAGCTTGAACCGGGCGGCGGAGACGATAGTGTGGCGATTCTACTCTCGGTAGGCGGCTATACGAAGGGCGAACGGGCACTCATCGGTGCGATTGGCGACGCAGCGATGGTGCAGGAGAAATGCACGATTGACGATGCCTTGTATTGGCTGGTCAAAGCGCTTGACGGCCACCGTTACGTGATTATGGCCGACGACACCGAAGACGATGGCGACAGCGCTCATGACATCTATATCTACAACGAGGCTTTTATTCGCACCGGCTACCTGAGCGGCGGCGACCAAATCGATATCGATGAGCTCTGGAGCCGCTTGACCAACGCCTCATAGCGCACCAAAACCACCACAAAGGTGCCTGTCCCCTTTGTGGTGGTTTTTGCCGGCTGCGGACTCGGCAAAGCGCGCCCGCATCGACGCCCTGCCTGCGCTAAACTGTGAGGCACGTACGCGATTACGAGAGGAGCCCGCATGGAGGCTTACAAGCAAGAGTTCATCAAGTTTATGGTCGAGTCCGACGTTCTTAAGTTCGGCAGCTTTACGCTCAAGAGCGGTCGTCAGTCCCCGTTCTTTATGAACGCCGGCGCCTACGTGACGGGCTATCAGCTCAAGAAGCTGGGCGAGTATTATGCCCAGGCCATTCACGATAACTTTGGTGACGACTTTGACGTGCTGTTCGGGCCGGCCTACAAGGGCATTCCGCTGGCCGTCGTGACCGCGATTGCCTACCACGAGCTGTACGGCAAGGAGGTTAAGTACTGCTGTGACCGCAAGGAGGCCAAGGACCACGGTGCCGACAAGGGCAACCTGCTGGGCTACGAGCCCCAGGACGGCGACCGCGTGATCATGGTCGAGGACGTCACTACCAGCGGTAAGTCTATCGACGAGACCTATCCCAAGGTCAAGGCTGCTGCCGATGTTGAGATTAAGGGCCTGATCGTGTCCCTCAACCGCATGGAGGTCGGCAAGGGTGGCGTGACCACCGCGCAGAAGGAGATCGAGGCCAAGTACGGTTTCCCCGTCGCGAGCATCGTCTCCATGGCCGAGGTCGTCGAGACTCTCTACAACCACGAGATCGACGGCAAGGTCGTTATCGACGACGAGCTCAAGACCGCCATCGACGCCTATTACGAGCAGTACGGAGTCCGTTAGTTACGCGGTTTTACCAAACCGCGTAACGGCTTGACGCTGCAAGCCCGCCAGAGCGGCAATCTGCCTTTCAACTTCGGCGGCATGACCAGAAGGTCAATGCCGCCTTGTTTCAAGGCACCTTGCTCGCTCTGGCGGGCTTTCGCTGTCGGTACCAAAACATCGGCGTTGCCAGAGTAGTCATTGGGGACGTTCTTGTTTGACTAGTCATTTAAGAACGTCCAACGACTACTCGGAAATGAGCGTGAATAATCTCCCGTTTTTGGGCCCCATGCGGGCTCAAAGTGGGAGATTATCCACTCTCGTTAGATAAGTGTCCGAAAATCCACGCTTGTTTTACTTCAGGCCCGGCAGGCGGGTGTAGGGGAATGAGCGCTCTAGGAATTCGGAGCAGCGGGCGTAGTCTTTGGCGAAGTAGCTGCTGTAGAGCGAATCGAGTACGTATTGCACGGCGATGTGGCTGGCGAACTGTGTGATGCGGTGCGTCATGCTCTCGTGATCGCTCACCGTGAGGTAGGCGGCAAAGCCGGGGTGAATACGCGCGCAATAGGGCGTGCCGATGACAATGACGGGAACATGCCGGCTGCTGAGAATCGGCAAGATTTCCCTGAGGTTGGGGGCAAGACCGCTGTAGGAGATAACGATCGCCGCGCGGTCGGAATCCGAGGCGAGCGCCGTGCGCACCTGGGCCTCGATGCTGCTATAGCATGTGGCGCTTTTGCCGGCGGAAAGCAGGCGATCGCGGAACATTCCCGCTGGGTAGAGGTTGTGCGAGCCCGTGTAGATGTCGACCTGTCGGGCGTTGGCGATAAGCTTGGCAGCATGGTCGAGCTGCACGGGGTCGAGTAGCTCCTGCGTCTCGGCTAGCGTGGTCTGGTAGAGACCCTCCATGCGCTCCATGACCTGCGCGGGCGTGGACGTGGCGTCGAAGGGAAAGTTGATGTCCACGTCGCGGCGGTTGCCAGCCTCGGTTGCCAGGCGCATAAGCTCGACCTTGAGGTCCTTAAAGCCCTCGAGGCCGAGCTTTTTGCAAAAGCGGTGCACGCTCGCGACCGAAACGTTGGTGCGGGCAGCAAACTCCTTAATGGACAGTCCACGGATTTCCTCGCCCATGGCAAGGGCCGAGATGCCGAGCTGCTGCTCGGTAGGGGTTAGGCCCTGCGCCTCGGTAATCTTGCGTTTGATATCCATGCGAACTCCCGCACTCACTAAACCGACCAAAAAGGGACAGGGTTATTTTGGCAGGTTTTGCCCACAAAGGGTAACGGGGCCAAGGACGCCGCTGGGGGCGATGGGCTCGGTGAGGGCGAAAATGTCGGGAATCGCATGGTCGAGTGTGTTGATGGCGTCGATGGTGAGTTCGTGCGTGCCGGCGGCAAGCGGGCCGGCGGCAAAGCGGTAGGGCGGGCAGATACGCGTGCCGAGCGAGTGCCCGTCGAGCGTGAGCGTCGCGACTTCGTAGACATCACCCAGGTCAATGGCGGTGTCGGCGAGGTCATCGGCCAGCTCGAATGACGTGCGGTAACGGTATGTGCCGCAGGTGCCGGCGAACTGCTCGGCCGTGAGGTCGCACAGGTGCTCGAGCTTTTGCGGCTCGCCAAAGGCCCCGTCGCCTCCGGCGGGGGAGAGGGCGACGGTCCAGGGACCGTCGATATCGAGGGCGGGCGCACCATCCGCGCTTCCGCTCGTGTCCGCGCTGCTATTGGATTCGACTTCGCCGTTTGCTCCCAGAACAACAATGCAGCTCTCGAAGGGCTCCAGCTCCAGCGCACTGTCAAACGCAACGGGATCGGTACCGTTCAGCAGGTCGAGACGCGTGCCGCGCAGGCGCTCGCCTCGAGCAAGTGCAACCGTGCAGCGAATGCTCTCACGCGGATGCTCGTTGACTAGCATCACATAGGTCTCGCCCGCGCGCTCATAGCGTAGTGCGCGCAGCCAGGGCTGAGGCGTGCCGGTCACAACGGCCTGCAGTCCCGCGGCTGCCAGCACGTCCGCCACGCCGGCAAGCGGCGTCGCCGTAAGCCCGTCCAGCTCGGCCGCGCCATCCGCGTCATAGAGCGCACTCGGCACCTTGTCGACGGCAAGCACCATAACGCCCGCGGCCATCATGCGTCTCGCCGCCTCCGCCGTAGCAGCGCCAATAAACGAGGCTCCGGGCAGAACAAACGCCTGATAACGGCAGCCGTTAACGGCAAACGTTCCATCGGCAATCGAAACCTTGTAACGCCCCTCATCCTCAAAAGCCTCTGCCGGCACAAAATCGAAGTCAATCTGCGCTCGTGTGAGCTCGGCTGCTACGCGCTCAACGGGCATGGCGTCGCCGGCCCATTCGGCATCGGCATGGTACAGGATGGTGACGGGACGCGCGGCGTTGCCTCCCGAAAGGAGCGTCGCCGTGCGATTCATATAGCGCATGAGCTGGCCAAAGTGCGGCCATTGCGGGTTGTTGCCGTGTGCGTAAAAATGCGGTGGGCAGTCCCAATCGGGGAAGGGGGCCATACTAAACGCGTGTGGCGTAAACCAGTTAATACCGCGGACGAGCATATGGTCGGCAATCCATTTCATCTCGCGCAGACCCTCGTGCCAGCCAAAGGCGCCAAAGACCTCGGCCATGCAACGCCCCTGCTTTTTGGGGTCGAGGCGCGCGGCCGAAGAGCCCAGCTTGGCAAGCGCGTACGTAAAGAACTCCATGTTCCACGCGCCGTGGAAATAGCTGTAGTGCCCACGGTCGACGCCGGGGACGAGCTGATTGATGACAACATCGATGCCCGCCATGTCCTGCCCCGCGACCGCGCGGAAGTAGTGCCCCGCGCCCTGGCCCAGACGTGTGTGGCAACTCTTGTCCTCGATCACATGTCCAATGTGCATAACGCCGTGCGCGCGGCACCAGTCGCCGATCTGCTCGTCAAAGCACGCGCGGTAGAGCTGCGTGGCAAGGTCCATATAGGCGTGGCGGGTCCGGGCGCCGTCCGCCTCGCGCGTCCAAAGGCCGTGCAACTTGGCAAGCCAATTCGCGCCAAGCGCATCGTGCAGGCGGTGGGCAAGCTCGTCCGACCACGGCAGCGCTAGGTCACCTCGCCCGATAAAGCTACTGGTAGAAGCATCGTCAAGCGTGGTGCCCTTCTCGTTCATAAAGCCGGGCTCGTCGGTAAAGAAGCCCAAGACGGTCTTGCCGAACTCGTCGCCCAGATGCTCAAACGTGGGCTCGTAGACGGCATCGATCAGCACGCGGCACGAGGCGGCGTCGACCATGTTGATGTACTCGTCGCGAAAGCCGGTCTTTTGGCTGGTGACGTAGAGCTCAATCGTGGTAACGCCGGCGGGAGCGTCAAAACGGAGGCGGGTAGGGGTGCCGTCGTCGGCATGCTCAACAGCAAGCGCAAGATCGAGCGGCATACCGGCGGCGTCAAAAGCCGCTGCGCCCACAAAGCGCTCCGTGGGATCCATGAGATTGCCGAGCTTGATAGTCGTGGACGGCTGAGGACCGACAACCGTTATCGTGCGATGCTTGAGCACGGTCTTCTTGAGCGCGAGATCGACGCCCTCGCCTTCGAGCGCGCCATTGGCATAGCCCGTGGGGAAGTGCGCGTCGTCGAGCAGCCAGATCTTCAGCCCCAGGCGCTTGCACTCGTCGATAATAAACCGCAGGTCGGACCACCAGCCGTCGCGACAAAAATCGGGATGCGTGCGCGACTCGAGGCAGACTTCGCGGATATCCGCGCCGGCAATCTGCTCCAAATACTCGGTAATCGTCTCGCGCACCTCGCCCTTAAGCCACAAGAACGGAAGCACATGGTTGTCGTAGGTGCCGCCAAGCACCTGCTCAAAATACGCCGCCATATACGCTCCTCCAAAATCAACCTTTCAAACCCATTGACGCCAGAGTACGCCGAGCGCGCCGTCCTGCTAATATCAAAACCACGGCAGAATATGACCGAATCAACGATGGTGGTGCTATGGATATCGCATGTTTGGACAGCCTTCTACTCGAGCTGACCGACAGCGAGCGAGCCTATCACGCGGGTGCCCATTACGACTGGGGCGATGCACTCGGTCAAACTAATCAAGCAGATGTCGATGGTCGGCATATCCGTAAAATCGGCAACCCGACGCTCATCCTGCACCAAGAGGGCATGCCCGAGGGCCTATCGATTGTGCGCAACTCGCGCTTCAATCCTGTGCCGGAACACGTGCATGATTATGTCGAAATCAGCTATGTCTATCGAGGGCGAGCGCCGCAAATCGTTAACGGTGCGGCGCTCGCGCTTGCTCAAAACGAGGTGCTCCTGCTCGATGCCGCCTGCCCGCATGCCGTAGGCGAGCTCGGCGAGCACGACATTATGCTGAGTGTCATCATTTCGCGGCCAATGCTCAGCCGCAGCCTAGAGCAAAGCCTTTCGCCCGCAAGCACGGTCTCGCGGTTCCTGCTCAACGCCCTCAACGATGAAACCGACCATCGCGGCCACGTGCATTTCCATACGGGCAGCAGCCGCCGTGTGCGCCGCTATATGCAGGAGATGCTCTGCGAGCGCCTGGAGCCAACACTGGCGAGCCCCCAGATCGTTTCGAGGCTGTTCGAGCTGCTGCTGGTTGAGCTCATGCAAAGCTACGAAGCCGGCCTGCTGCAAACGGACGCACCCGCGCTGCCCTCGGCGCAGGTTGCGGCGGCGATGGGCTATATCGAGCGCCATGCTCGCGACTGCACGCTCGATGACCTCGCCCGCCATCTGCACCTGAGTCCCAACTACGCAAGCGCGCTGCTCAAGCGGCAGACAGGCCGCACGTTTATGCAGCTCGTGCAGGAGAGCCGCTTGGCTTGCGCGGCAACACTTCTCGACGCCGGTGCCACCGCAGAAGCCGCGGCGCGCGAGGCGGGCTATGCCAACATGAGCTTCTTCTACAAAAAGTTTACCGAGCGCTATGGCTGCACGCCGGCTGCCTATCGTCAGCGTTTGCCCAGATAAAACCGACCAAAATAAACCTGTCCCTTTTTGGCAGATATCAGGAAGTGTCAGGGGCGGGGTGGCGGCAGGCGGCAGGCGCGAAAAGAAGTATCGGGTTTGGCGCGCCCGCCCCCGCATGTCTCCCGCGTAGGCGATACTCGGCTTATCGACCCACGATGCAAAGGAGATGCTCATGGCAAACATCAAGTTCCCCGAGGGTTTCTATTGGGGTGGCGCCACCGCCGCCAACCAGTTTGAGGGCGCTTGGAACGTGGACGGCCGCGGTGCTTCCGTCGACGACCACTTCCTGGGCGGCAGCTATAAGGAGCCGCGCCAGATCACGATCGATATCGACCCCAACCGCTTCTATCCCAACCATGACGGCATCGATTTCTACCATCACTACGAGGAGGACATTGCGCTGTTCGCCGAGATGGGCTTCAACATGTTCCGCATGTCCATCTCTTGGAGCCGCATCTTCCCCAACGGCGACGACGCCGAGCCCAACGAGGCCGGCCTCGCCTTCTACGATCGCGTCTTCGACTGCCTGCGCGCTCACAACATTGAGCCGCTCGTGACCCTCTCGCACTACGAGATGCCCTATCACCTGGTCGAGAAGTACAACGGCTGGGCGAGCCGCGAGCTCATCGGCTTCTTTGAGAAGTACTGCCAGACCGTCTTCGACCGCTATCAGGACAAGGTTAAGTTCTGGCTCACCTTCAACGAGATCAACTGCGGCACTATGGACATGGGCGCCATGATGGAAACTGGCCTGATCCAGGGCTTCGAGGGCCCGGCAAGCGCCATCAAGACCACCGCCCAGCAGCGCTATCAGGCCCTGCACCATCAGTTCGTGGCCAGCGGCCGCGTCGTGCGCTACGCCCACGAGCACTACCCGCAGTTCAAGATGGGCAACATGGATTGCTTCATCCTCTCCTATGCCGCCACGTGCGATCCGGTCGACGTATTCGCCACGCAGCAGCAGATGAACTCCATGAACTGGTACTGCTCCGACGTGCAGGTGCGCGGCAAGTACCCGTTCTACGCCAAGCGCTTCTGGGCCGAGAACGGCGTCGAGCTTGCGATGGAGGACGGCGACCTGCAGGATATCGCCGACGGCAAGGTCGATTTCTACACCTTTAGCTACTACATGTCCGGCACCGTGGGTACCCACGAGGACCACGAGATGACCGAGGGCAACATGACCTTTGGCGGCAAGAATCCCTACCTGGAGTCCACCGACTGGGGTTGGCAGATCGACCCGCTGGGCCTGCGCATCGCCCTCAACGAGATTTACGCCCGCTACGAGATTCCGCTGATGGTGGTCGAGAACGGCATGGGCGCCTACGACGAGGTCGAGGAGGACGGCTCCATCCACGATCCGTACCGCATCGCCTATCTGCAGAGCCACATCAAGGCCATGGACGAGGCCGTCGCCGATGGCGTCGACCTGATCGCCTACACCTGGTGGGGCCCCATCGACCTGGTGTCCGCCGGCACCGGCGAGATGCGCAAGCGCTACGGCTTCATCCACGTCGATAAGTACGACGACGGCACCGGCACCTACGAGCGCCGCCGCAAGGACAGCTTCTTCGCATACCAGAAGATCATCAAGTCCAACGGCGTGGAAGGCCTGGAATAGGGGATTTAGGTTCCGGCGTTCTACCGAACGCCGGACCGGCCGCCGACTACGCGGCCACCGGCGTTGACGACGATGGCATCTGGAACGCCTTTGTGCACTTGGGGCTCATCGAGGGCTAATCAACAAAACGGCTATCGATGGGACAAAGACGTCGGCGGGGTTTTCGATTCGACTCCCCACCTTAGTTTTTGGTCCATTTGGCACTATAATCACCATAGGCATGCGCACTACGTTGCGCTTAATCAAGAGGAGAAAACGTATGGGTCTGTTTGACATGTTCAAGAAGAAGGCTGAGCCCGCGGCTGCCGCTGCTCCGGCCTCCATCTCTGCTTCTGCCGGCGCCGACGTGCTGTGCTCGCCCGTCAAGGGCAAGGTCATCAAGATGGCCGATGTGCCTGATCCCGTCTTTGGTGGCGAGGTTCTGGGCAAGGGCTGCGCCGTGTGGCCCGAGGACGACCTGGTCTACGCTCCCTGCGACGGCAAGGTGACCGTCACCATGGGTCACGCTGTGGGCCTGCAGTCCGATAGCGGCATCGAGGTCCTGGTGCACGTTGGCGTCGATACCGTCAACATGAACGGCGACGGCTTCGAGGGCTTCGTCAAGGCTGACGATGTCGTGAAGGCTGGCCAGCCCATGCTCAAGATCGACCGCGCCAAGATCGCCGCTGCCGGTTACAAGGACTGCGTCGTCGTGGCCGTGTCCAACACCGCCGAGTTCGCCGATGTCGAGCTCGCCGTCGAGGCCGACTCCGCTGTCGCCGCCGGCGATGCTATCGTCAAGGTTGTCCGCAAGTAAATCGCGGCATTCACAGGATGTTTTGGGGTGGTCGGATTGTCCGGCCACCCTTTTTTATTGCACGGTACCGATGCGCTTTATTGCACGCTGAGCGGACTCGCAGACCGTTCGGACGCTAAAACGAACCGACCGCGCTTTCGTGCTGTCGGGGGTGTTCATAAGTGGATAGTATGAGCTTACTTATTACAACGTGCGCCGTGTTGGGAGGCACGGTGCCGCTTATTGGGAGGACAACATGAAAAAGAAGCTGCTGCTTGCGCCCCTCATGGCCGTCTTGGTTGCATGCGTGGTCGTGCTTTCCGGTTGCGGAGGCCCCTCGATCGAAGAACTCATCACCGAGGACCTTACGACTCAGTTCGATGAGGTCAAAAACGGTGGCGACGATTTCCTCTCTGGTCTGGAAGAGGCTTCGGGCGACGAATTCGAGCAGCTGGGCATCGATCCCAAGGAGTATGCCAAGACCTATCTCGAGGGTTTTGATTACGAGATCGGCGACGTGACGGTCGACGAGGACAAGGGCGTTGCAACCGCAGAGGTCTCCATCACCTGCAAGTCTATGAACAAGATCGTCGAGGACTTCTCCACCCAGTATCAGGAGAAGGTCGCTGCGCTTGATGCGATGCCTTCCGATGACGAGCTGTACAAGATGGCCGGCCAGGTGATGGTCGATGTGACCAAGGCCACCGAGCCCAGGAAGACCACGGTTATCTTCAAGTACACCTGCAACGACGACGGCGAGTGGTCTGCTGACGACTCCGTCAACTCCGAGATGATGGATGCGATGCTGAGCTAACTAGTTACGCGGTTCTACGAACCGCGTAACGGCTCGACGCTGCGCGCCGTCCAGGACGACAATTTGTCATTCAAAAGGCGAGGCATGACCAGAAGGTCAATGCCTCGCCTTTTTCATGCCAACTTGTTCGTTCTGGACGTCGCTCGCTGTCCGTCCTCTACCTGCGGCATTGCCATGGTAGTCATTGGGGCGGCACTTGGGGACGTTCCTTTTCTGCCGGCAGTTGGGGACACTCCTTTGGTGCGGGGGGTAGTCAAAAAGCCCCGTCCCAAATTAGCTACCCGTGGGAGGGATGAGCGGTTACTCGCCCAGGATCAGCGTGGCGAGCTCGTCCTGGGTGTCTACCACGTAGTCGGCGCCGGCGGCCTCCAGCTCTGCTCGGCCGCGGAAGCCCCAGGTGACGCCGGCGCTCTTAAGGCC
>CAKUGA010000020.1 GCA_934654515.1 uncultured Collinsella sp.
AACAAAACCCCTGATAAATTGTTGGTAAAACTGCAGTCTGGTCGGCAGTTCCAGATTTTGCCGCATACTTCCGAAAAAAGGGGGGGGGTTAGATAAATCTCCAGACGCCGCTATTTGCCTAAAAGTTAGCGTCGAGGAAGTCGTTGACCGTGTTCCAGTAGAGCTCGGGGTCGACCTGTGCGCTCTTGGCGTGGGCGGCGCCGTGGACAGTGAGCTTTTGCTTTACCTTGCTGGCGCACGCGTCGTAGTTTTGGTCGAGCATGCTGTACGGCACAAAGGTGTCCTGGTCGCCGTGGATAAAGAGCATGGGAACCGTTGCACGCTTGAGCTGTTCCACACTGCTGGCCTCATGAAAATCGTAGCCCGCGCGCACGTTGCACACCAGATTGGCCACGTCGAGCAGCGGAAAACTGGGCAAGCCAAATACATCCTTGAGCTGCAGGGAGAACTCGTCCCAAACACTCGTATAACCGCAGTCCTCGATAATGCACTTCACGTTTGCCGGCAGAGATTCTCCCGCCACGTTCATAGCGGTTGCCGCGCCCATCGACTCACCAAAGACCAGGATGCGCGCCTTGGGGTCTGCCGCAACAATCCGCTCGATCCACGCGACGACATCGAGTCGCTCGGGCCAGCCCATGCCGATGTAGTCGCCGCCGGAACGCTCGTGGGCGCGGGCGGCGGGCGCGAGCACGTTCATGCCGCGGTCGTGGAAGCGCTTGACGTATCGGGCCATACCGATGGGCTCGTTCGTATATCCATGCAGGCAGACGGCATAATCGTGTGTGTTCTCCGATGCCGCGAAATACCAGGCAGCTAGTTCAGCCCCGTCATCTGCGGTAAGACTGCTGCTCTCGCGGTTCTGCTTAAACCAAGCCCGCGCTTCGGTCTCCTCGGCATCCATCTGCTCGCCCTTTTCGGCATTCTTGCCGTCCTGCATCATCTTCATGGTGTATGGAGCGCGAGGGTTCAGCGCGAAGTCGAACAAAAAGTTGCCGGCAAATCCGAGTAGTGCGACAACGAGCACCGCGGTAACGGCCAGACCGATCTTGAGCCCTCGATGGGGACGCGTATTATGAGCCATAAATCGCTCTCCTATAAGATGTTTATATGTCAACATTTAATGCAAGCGCATTATGGATGTTCACCGTTGATGCGTCAACAAGCAAAGAATGGGTAAACAAAGGGTCACGTAAGGTGCAAATTTCGCACGTACCCAGACGCTTTGATATAGTGTTGAGAACTATTTACGTTGGAGGATGTAACCGGCATGTCCGATTCGAGCGACAGTTCCAAGCCGCGACCTAAGGCCGCGGCCGTTCCGCAGTACACGGTGGGCGAGGAGATCATGAACTCCGTCACCCATGGTGTCGGCTGCCTGCTGGGTATCGCAGGCCTCGTACTTTTGATCGTATTCGCTGCCCTGCGCGGCGGCGGGCCGGCACACATGGCCGCCGCGATCGTCTACGGCGTCAGCATCATCCTCGAATACCTGGCCTCCACGCTCTATCACGCGATTCAGCCCGAGCGCGCCAAGCGCGTATTCCGCATTATCGACCACAGCTGCATCTACCTGCTCATTGCGGGCAGCTATACGCCGTTTTGCCTTATCACGTTGGCAGACGACGGCGGTGCCGCGCTGTTCTTTGCCGTATGGGCCATCGCCATTATTGGCATCGCGCTCGAGTGCTTTTTGCGCGAGCGTCAGCCGCACTGGGTAAGCGGCCTGGTCTACCTGCTAATGGGCTGGCTCGTCGTCTTTAAGCTGCCTGCGCTCGTGGCGCTGCTGAATCCCGTCGCGTTGGCGCTGCTCGCCGTCGGCGGCGTGTGCTACACCGTGGGCGTGCCGTTCTACATCGCCAAAAACGTGCGCTACCTGCACAGCGTGTTTCACCTGTGGGTGCTCGCCGGTAGCATCTTCCAGTTCATGGCGGTGATTCTCTTCGTAATCTAACGACCGAGCCTGTGCCCGCGGATCCGTCCAGGTGGCCGTCGGGCGCAACCGTCTTATCCGCCAACTACGTCTCCTGCCAACGTCCCGAATCTTGGAGGTTCGAGAAACTCCCGATGGACATAACCATCTCCCTTATCACCACCCTCGTTTTGACCCTCATCAACGGCTACTTCTCTATGTCCGAGATGGCCCTCACCACGGCCAAGCGCGCCGTGCTGGAGCACGAGGCCGAGGAGGGCGACAAGCGTGCCGAGCGCGCCATTAAGCTCGCCGCCGACTCCGACCAGCTGCTGGCTACCATCCAGGTCGCCATCACGCTCGTGGGCTTTGCCTCGTCCGCCGTCGCCTCGACGAGCCTGTCCGACCCGCTCGCCACATGGCTCATGAGCTTTGGCATCGCGCCGCTCTCCGCCATCGCGCGCGGGCTGGCACCGGTCATCATTACCGTCGCCGTCGCCTTCGTGTCCATCGTGATTGGCGAGCTCGTGCCCAAGCGTATCGGCCTGGCCAACGCCGAGGGCGTGTCCAAGCAGGTCGTGGGGCCGCTTTCCGTGTTCCAGAAGATCGCCCGCCCGCTCGTGTGGCTGACCGGTGCTTGCTCCGACGGCCTGGCCCGCATCCTGCGCATTAAGAGCGCCGACGACCGCCAGAACGTCTCGGAGGAAGAGATCAAGTACATGGTCTCGGAGCAGGACGACCTGCTCGACGAGGAAAAGCGCATGATCCACGAGATCTTCGACCTGGGCGACACCGTTGCCCGCGAGGTCATGGTGCCGCGCGTGGACACCACCATGTGCGAGGACGACGAGACGGTCGCCGACGTGCTGTCCACCATGCGCCAGACCGGTTTTAGCCGTATCCCCGTCTACCACGAGGATCCCGACAACGTGGCGGGCATCGCGCATATTAAGGACCTGATCCAGCCCGCGCTCGACGGCAAGGGCGGTCAGCCCATCGCCGACTTTTTGCGCGACGCCACCTTTGTGCCCGACACCAAGGACATCCTGCCGCTGCTGTCCGAGATGCAGACCTCGCACGACCAGATCGTGGTGGTCGTGGACGAGTACGGCGGCACAGCCGGCATCATCACCATCGAGGACATCGTCGAGGAGATCGTCGGCGAGATCGAGGACGAGTTCGACCCCGATAACAAGTACCTCACGCGTCTCTCGCGCCGCGAGTGGCTCGTCGATGGGCGTTTTTCGTGCGATGATGCGATTGAGCTTGGTTGGCCGCTCGAGGAAAGCGATGATTATGAGACCATCGCCGGCTGGATTTTGGAGCTTTGCGACTCGGTGCCCGACATCGGAGAGGTGTTTGAGGTTGCGGGGTACAAGTTTAAGGTGCAGTCGATGCGTGGCCAGCGCATCTCGCTCATTCGCGTGATCGCTCCGGCCGAAACCGATAAGAAGGATTCCGAGTCCGCGGCGGACGAGCCGGCGGCGTCGGGTGCGGATGCTGCGATTCCGCACGACGGCGACGAGTAGGACAAGGACGAGTAGGGGAGAGTTATGGCAGGCCTGTTCAACATCCTTAAGGTCACCGTCAGCGAGGATAAGATCTGCGCGCATGTGCTGGTGAACCCCGGCATGCCGCTCATGACCTCGGAGGATATCGAGGCCACGGCGCGCGTGTACTACCTGGTGCCGGCGATTGCCAAGCATCTGTGCCTGGGCGATTCGGGCCGCGAGTTCCAGGACTGCATGGGCCAGACCGAGCTCTGCCACCTGCTGGAGCACGTGACGGTCGAGCTCATGAACGAGACCGGTCTTGCCGGCAGCATCTCGTGCGGTCGCACGCGCGTGAGTGAGCACGACGAGCGCGTCTTTGAGGTTGAGCTTTCGTGTCCCGACGATGCGCTGGCCATCGGCGCGCTGTCGTCTGCCACCTTCATGATGGATTGGGCTTACCTGCACGCCGACCAGCCCGCCCCCGATGTGGAGGGCACGGTCGCGGGCCTGCGCAACCTGGTGCTGGGCATGCGCGCCGAGGCCGAGGGCAAGGATCCGCACGAGGCCGTCGCCGCCGCGAATGGCGAGGACGTTGCCGAGGATGCGGCTGAGGGCGATGCTCCTGCCGACGCCGATGTCGATCTCGTTGCCGATGCGACCGCCGAGCCCGTTCCCACCGAGCCCCAGGGCGTCCCCAACTTTGACGACGAGCCCCAGGTGGCGATTGATACCGAGGGCGCGGTTGCCGAGAACCACGAGGCCTCCGCTGCCGTCTTTGGCGGTGCGGCGACGGCTCCGGCTGGCTCGGTGCACGAAAGCGCGCTGCCGCTCGTAGACGGTGCCGGCGAGGATCCGGCGGCCACGACGGCCATGCCGGCTATGCCTCAGGAGTAGGCCTACGCGTTTATCACCATCACGTACCTGCGCCTTTGCCGTACGCAGATGAGCGGGGCGGCAAGTGTTGCGCTGCGGGTATAATGGACAGCATTCAAACGGTGGGCGCCGATGTGCCCGCAGGAGAGGAATGATCATGGGTAAGACTTTTAGCTTTGTCTCCGGTGCACTCTTTGGTGCCGCCGCCGGCGCTATCATCGGCGTTGCTCTGGCCCCTCGCTCGGGTGCCGAGACCCGCGCCATGGCTGCCGATATCGCCAACGACGCTTGGGATAACATGCGCGATACCTACGAGCACGGTGCCGAGGAGGCCCGCGCCGCGGTCAACGACTTCGGCCCGATGGTCGATGCCAAGACCGATGACCTGCGCGCCAAGGTCGACCTGGCCCGCGAGCGTATGGATCAGCTGCGCGAGCAGCTCAACGACGCCATCTCGGGCGGCAACGTGACGCCCGCTGCCGACGTCGTGGTCGAGAACGCCGCCGAGGCCGACACCGAGGCTGCGGAGCCCTCGACCGAGGCATAATGCGCGCCGGGGATTTTGTCGGCGCCAAGATCTATCGCAAGCCCACCGAGGACAAGCGCACTAAAAAGGACGGCACGCCACGTAGCCCTAAAAAGCTCGGAAAGATACACTTTCCGGTCTTTACTCCGAGCGGAACGCGCGTGGTGGGCTTTATGGTTCGCCAGTCCGACATTGCGGGCATGATCGAGCGCCCCGACCGTTTTGTGGCGCTCGATGCCATCGGCGTCTATGAGGGTGCTATCGCGGTGGATGACGCCAAGGACACCTACGATGCCGCCGCGGCCAAGCGCCTCGACATTAACCTGGACGATTGCATCATCTGGGTTGGTATGGACGTGCGCACGGAATCGGGCGATGTCGTGGGATATTGTTCGGACGTGGAGTTCAAGCCGCGCTCGGGCATTGTCCAGATGTTCTATGTGACTGCTGGTGCTGCTTCGAGCGTGCTTGTCGGTGACACGCAGGTGCCGCCGACGATGCTGCGCGGCTACGAGAACGGCGCGATGATCGTTTCGGACGAGGTCAAGGCGCTCGGGTATTCGGGCGGCGCCGCTGCAAAGGCTGCCGAGGCCAGTGTCGTGGTGGGCGATAAGGTCAAAAAGGGCGCCAAGGTGCTCGATGACAAGGGATCGGTCGCCGTGGACAAGGGCAGTCGCGCGCTGGGCAAGCAGCTCGGCAAGACGCGCGGCATGTTCAAGGCCTTTAAGGACGAATACCAAAAGGCGAGCGGGGGCTCGTCAAAAGCTAGCAAATAGCGACGTACCAAATGATGGGAGGCGAGCCGGAGACATGTTGCTCCGGCTCGCTGTGTTTATGGGGGAGGGCACATGCGCCAAAACGGATCCAACTTAAACGGGCACTCCGGTGCGCGTCCGACGGCTCGCCGCGACCTGGGGCAGCTGCCCAGCGGCCAGCGCCGTCGCCGCCGTAAGCCCGGCGCGATGTACCTCAACCATAGCCGCGGGTTTAGCGACCGCAGTGCGCGCATTGGCAACGGGCGCTCGCCCCGCCGTCCATCCCGTCTGCCCTATGCGCTCATCGCCGTGGGCTGCGCGCTCGTGCTGTTTATCGCTGCCGTCGTGGGCTACGTCAACCGCAGCGTGGACGTGGAGCTCAACGGACAAAAGACCGCGGTGCGCGTGGGCTCAACGCTGCAGAATCTTATCGACGACCAGGAGCTGACCGACACCTATGACGCGGGCGACCTGCTGGCCGTCGACGACAGCGTGCTCAAGCGCCACGGGGGCGAAAAGCTGTCGGTGAAGGTTGACGGCAAGCGTGTGAAGCAGGGCAAATGGGATAGCCGCGAACTTGCCGGCGGCGAGAAGGTGACGGTCAAAGACGGCCGCAACATCTACGAGAAGCACGAGGTGCAGGCCACGACCATCGAGCCCAAGCTGAAGGTCGAGGGCACGGGCGCCATCGAGTATGTGCAGACATGGGGCGTCCAGGGTCGCTCCGAGGTGTGGGTCGGCGAGCAGTCGGGCAAGACGCAGGACCGTGGCGAGGTTGTGCCCGCCACCGATTGCGTGGTTGCCTGCGCCAGCGTGGCGCCCAAGGGCAACGAGAAGGTCGTGGCGCTGACGTTTGACGAGGGTCCGAGCGGTGCCACCAAGCAGATTTTGCAGGTGCTCAAGGAGAAGGGCGTGAGCGCCACGTTCTTCCTTTCGGGCGATGCCGCCGAGGCCTCGCCCGCCACGGCTAAGCCGATTGTCGATGCCGGGTGCGAGGTCGGTTCCAATAGCTATAGCGATGATTCGCTCAAGGGCGAGGATCGCGAGACAGTGCGCATGCAGATCTCGAAGGGAACCGACGCCATTAAGTCGGCGACCGGCGTTGAGACGATGCTGTTGCGCGCTCCCTACGCCGCGTTTGACGAGCAAAACTGGATCGACTCGATGGACCTGGTGTCCGCCGTGGTCTCGTGGAATATCGACTCGGGCGACTGGTTGCTCAATGGTGCCGACGAGCAGGTCTCGACGGTGCTCGACTCGGTGACGCCGGGCAATATCGTGCTGCTCACCGATAGCGACGAGTGCGCCGAGCAGACGCTCGAGGCGCTGCCGCAGATTATCGATGGCCTCGTTGCCGACGGCTACAAGATCGTGACGCTGAGCGACCTGGTCAAGACGGACACGTCGCTGAGCAAAAAGCTCACCTCGCTGACGAAGGTCACGATGCCCAAGAACGCCGTGTTCCCCCAACTCGCCGAGGACGACGAAACCACGGAGTAATCCTCAACGGCTATGTCACGGATACGTCAGCGTTTGGTATGCCTGCAATGTGCAGCGCATAAATTCGGTGCCGCAGCGCGATGCTGATGCTATAGTTACTGCGGTTAATGAGGGTCAAGAGAAAGGTTACAGGTGAAATCCAAACCTCGACCATACAGTCGATGACCCCATGCAGGTGCTTTTTGCGCATGCACGGGGTGTGAGCGTCGAGCGGCGTGCCGCCCGCGCATGCGTATACATATCCAATTGTCCACGGATGGCGTGCCCGTTCGGCCGCGGTCCGCAGGAATAATGATGGGGAGCACCATTGAATTATCTGAGTGAGATGCTCAAACTGCCGGTCTTGGACGTCGACGGCGAAAAGCTCGGCGTGGTCAACGATTTTGGTATTGCTACCGGCGAAGTTTTTCCGCACGTGACGTCGCTCGCGTTCCGCGGTCCCGGCAAGACGCCGTTTATGATCAGCTGGCGCAAATGGGTCGACCGTATCGACGAGACGGGCGTGTACCTCAAGACGTCGGCCACCGACATCCGCTTTTCGTACCTGCAGCCGACCGAGCTGTTGCTGGCGCGCGACGTTCTCAACAAGCAGATCGTCGACACGCAGGGCATGAAGGTCGTGCGCGTAAACGACATCAAGTTCTCCATGTCGGGCGAAAACCAGCTGCGTCTGCTGGGTGCCGAGGTCGGCGCTCGCGGCCTGCTGCGCGCCATCAGCCCCGCGCTCGAGCATGTCGTCGAGGGCTTTATGAAGCACCTGGGCAAGCCGCTCAGCGAGGACATCATCGCCTGGTCCTACATGGACCTGCTCGATCGCTCGACCAAGAACATCCAGCTCTCGGTGTCGCACAAGACGCTCGGCGAGCTGCATCCCGCCGACATCGCCGACATTATCGAGCAGCTCGACCCGCGCCTGCGTGCGCAGGTGTTCGCACAGCTCGATACCGCCCAGGCCGCCGAGGCCATTTCGGAGTTCGATGACGACGAGCTTATGACCGAGATGCTCGAGGGCATGTCCGACACGGACGCATCGTCGATGCTGGCCATGATGGACCCGGACGACGCCGCCGACCTGATCGACGAGCTCGATTACGAGAAGGCCGAAAAGCTCCTGCGTCTGATGGGCGTCAAGGAGGAGAAGGCGATTCGTAACCTGCTGGGCTACGAGGAAAACACCGCCGGCCGTATCATGACCTCGGAGTTTGTCGCCCTGCCCGCCACGGCGACAGTCGGCGATGCCATCGAGGCGATTCGCCAGCTCGACGAGGACTTCGAGAGCGTCTACTACGTCTACACCGAGGACCCGAGCGGCATGCTGACCGGCGTGCTTTCGCTGCGCACGCTGATCGTGGCCGACCGCGACGCCACGTTGGGCCAGCTCGCCTATCGCGACCTGGTCTATGTGTCACCCGACGAGGACCAGGAAGACGTAACGGACGAGATGACCAAGTACGACCTGGTCGCCATCCCCGTCTGCGACGAGAACCGTCACATCTTGGGCATCGTGACCTTCGACGACGCCATGGACGTTATCGCCGAGGAGCATCAGGAGGACCTGCAGATCGCCGGCATCGGCTCGGGCGACAGCGCGTCGGACGACTCGACGAACGTGCTCAGCTGGTTCGTGCATCGCCAGTACTGGGTTGTCGTGTGGGGCATTGCCTCGTGCATCATGGCAACAGTACTGGGGACGGCGCTTGGCTCCGCGCATCTGGTGGTGTTTCCCATGTGCGCCATGCCGCTCGTGTTGCTGGCCGCCTCGCGCATGGTGTCGTTCGTCAAGAACTACTTCCTGGAGTACGACGGCCACGACGACGAGCCCAAGCCGTACCTGGGATTCTTCTTCCAGAGCACGGGCATGGGCCTGATCCTTTCACTCGTGACCTACCTGTGCGCGCAGTTGGTGCGCACCGCCGCGTTCCCCGATGCCCCCATGTTCGAGGAGCAGCTCTTTACCGGATGCTTTAACATTGCGGCTATCATCTGCCTGGTTAGCAACATGAGTGCCGTGATGTATCTGATGGTGCTGTTCTGGCGCGATGAGCACGACCTCAATACGTCGGGTACCGCCATGAACGTCATTGCCGTCATGATCTCGTGCGTGGCGTACTGCACCGCTGCGGTGCTGCTCACCATGTCGGTCATGGGATAGGTGGTCGCGTGCAAAACACGAAGCAAAAGCCGAGCACCAAGCAAAAGCTGACCATTGCGGCCATCTTTGGCGCCATGGGACCCGGTCTGCTGGCGGCGCTTTCTGGTAATGACGCCGGCGGCATCGCCACGTATTCCAGTGCGGGCGCCAGCTATGGCTACAAGATGCTCTGGATGCTTCCCGTCATGACCGTGCTGCTTATCGTGACGCAGGAGACCGCGGCACGCTGCGGTTGTGTCACGGGTAAGGGCTTGGCATCGCTCATCCGCGAACGCTTTGGCGTGCGCAAGAGCGTGCTGGCCATGGCGGCGCTGTTGATCGCCAACACGGCCGTGACCATCTCGGAGTTCGCGGGTATCGCGAGCGGCCTTGCTCTTTTTGGCGTTCCGGCGAGCATCTCGGTGCCGCTTGTGGCGCTGCTGGTGTGGATGCTTACCATGTCGGGCAGCTTCCAGCGCATCGAGAAGATCTTGCTGCTGGTGAGCTGCGTGTTCGTGACCTATATCGTCGCCGCGTTTATGGCTGGCCCCAACTGGGGCGAGGTCGCAGTCGACTTGGTCGTGCCCAATATTCAGAATGATCCCAACTACGTGTCGCTCGTGGTCGCAACAATCGGTACCACCATCGCACCGTGGATGATCTTCCTGGCGCAGAACAACGTGGTCGATAAGAACGCGGGCGAGGACGATATCGTGCTGCAGCGTATCGATACCGTGAGCGGCTCGATCGCAGCCGACGTCATTGCCGGCTTCATCATTATCACGACCGGTACGGTGCTGTTCCCGGCGGGTGTTCAGATTAGCGATGCTGCCGACGCCGCTCGTGCGTTGGAGCCCATCGCGGGCCAGTGGTCCACGGTGCTGTTTGCCTCTGGTTTGGTTGCGGCGAGCTTTTTGGCTGCGTGCGTGCTGCCGGGTGTTACGTCCAGCGCCATCTGCGAGGCATTTGGCTGGGAGCGCGGCGCCGATCGCAGCTGGGACGAGGCTCCGGTCTACCGCGGCATCATTACCGCCATTATTGGTATCTCGGCCGTGCTGGTGCTTATGCCCGGTGTCGATCTGTTCCAGATTATGATGACCTCGCAGGTCATCAACGGCGTGCTGCTGCCCGTGGTCTTGGTATTTCAGGTGGTTATCGCGGCCGACCGCCACATTATGGGCGCCAACCGCAACGGCCGCGTGTGGAATGTGCTCACGTGGGCGACCATCGGCGTGATCACGGTGCTGACAGTTGTTATGTTTGTGCTGCAGGCGATGGGTTACAGCGCCTAGCGTCTCTTTTGGGGCTTCGAGCGGGTCGTAGCGATGGGCTGCGGCCTGTTTTTTGCTTGCTATAGGGGGTTAGTTATATGACAGTGGGCAAAAAATGCCAAATATGAGTACTGTTGCTAGGGCGATAGCATTTATGTGCAAGAAGATAATGTACATAATCTAGAGTGTGTACATTAAAATTCGCCTCAACAGGCTTTAATCCAGCTAGGCTGGCCGCTCCTAGGGGTTTACAGGGACGCTCAGACGCCATTTTGGGCGGATTTGCCTGCTACTAAAATGGCAACAGTACTCATATTTGCCCTTTTTTGCCCACAGCCCCTTGGCATGTTGTTACGAAGCCGCCCCTGGACTGGAATTGACAGCCCAGGGGCGGCTTTCGCTCGTCGCGGGAGTGTCCCCAGGTGCCGGCATAAAAGGAACGTCCCTAGCTGCCGGATTACTTGTCGGTGCCCAGCTTGTGCGGCTTGAAGGCGAGGGCATTGACGAGCGCGTCGGTGGCGGACTTCACCGCTGCCGGCTGCGGGTCGTTGACGTGATCCTCGGGGTGTACGGGCAGGTCCTTCTTGACCGCGTCGTGAATCAAGTTGAGGTATTCGGTCACACCGGTGGTCGACAGGTGCGTGCCGTCGCCATCGAACAGGTCATTTCGGTTGGCGCTGTATCCGTACCAGTCGATAACGCGCACATTTTTGTAGCGCGTGGCGGCGTTGGCAATGGCCTGGTTGGTCGAGCCAACCCACGGCTGCGGGCTGCGCGTGTTTACAAACACGACAATGCGCTTGTCTCCCGCATCGGCCATGATGGCATCGATCTGGTCATCGGTCACCAAGCCGTTGGTGCCCAGGGCAAAGACCACGATTTTGCCGGCAAGGTTCTGTTGGATATAACCCTCAAATGTCGCGCGGCCCGCATCGAACTGGCGGCCCTTTTCGGCATCGATGTGGCTGTGCGGGAACACGCCGTCAAAGGAGTCGACGGCGCGCAGCGACACGGAGTCGCCGATCATGAGCAGGTCGTAGGAGCCATCGGGGAAGCCATCGTTGTCCTTGTCGGTGTCGTCGGCTGCCTGTTGGTCCGTGGGCGCGGCGCTTTTAGCTTCCTTGTTGAGGACTTCGGCGCCTTCGCCGCTGAGCGCGGAGGTTTCCGGCACAAAGACCAGACCGCCCAGCGCGATGACAAGCACGATGCCGCAAGTGGCACACGCAGGAATATGCGAGCGCACCCAGTTGGCGGGCGTGGTGGTGCCATCGCGGAGCTCGGACACGGTACGGCCGAAGGCGCCCTTCCTAAACGGCGTCTCGATAAAGCGGTAGGAGCATTCGGCCACGGCTACCACCAGCAGTACCTGCAAAATATACTGCCACCAGGGCGTATCGTTAATGTTGGCAACCGGGTTCATGAGCAGCAACAGCGGATAGTGCCACAGGTAGATGCTGTAGGAGCGCTTGCCAACCCATACGAGCGGCTCGGCGGATAGCGCGCGGGCAACCATTCCCTGGGGCTGCACGCAGGCAGCGATGACCATGAGCGTAAGGATGGAGCACAGCAGCGTGCCGCCGCGATACTGGAACGCGGTGTAGCCGTTGGTGAGTGCGACCATAGCGGCGAGGCCAATCAGGCCTACAACGCCCAACACATCGATGGATGCGGGCGAGGACCAAAAACGCACGAGGGCACTCGGCTGCATCGGGGCGGTCTCGGCTGCATCGTCGGCCGTCGTGCTCTGCTTGTCTTCGGCATTCTTGTCGTGCTTGGCGACGAGGCGGTCGAGCCCCAGGCGACGCGCGAGACGCACCGGCGCCAGGTCGCGATCGGGGATAAAGGCCATCCAGGCACCCAGCAGCAGCGAGAACACGCGGGTGTCGGTGCCGTAGTACACGCGGCTGGGATCGGCGGCGGGGTTGTAGAGCACCATCATGGCGACGGCGGAAACCGCGGCAAGGCCCAGAACCACGCGGCGCGTGTTGGGTTTGCTCACATGCATGGATACCATGGCAAGGAGCAGCGGCGGCCAGATGAGGTAGAACTGCTCCTCGATGGCGAGCGACCAAAAGTGCGTGAGCGGCGAGGGATCGCCCAAGGCGTTGAAGTACGAGACGTCCTGCGCAATCTGCCACCAGTTGTTGAAGAACAGCAGCGACGGCAGGATGTCGGGACGCATCTTGGTGAGCATCACGTGGTTAAAGATCGTGCACAGCGCGCAGGTCACCACCACGACGGTCACTACGGCGGGGAACAGGCGGCGGATGCGGCGAATCCAGAAGCTCTTGAGGTCGATGCGTCCGGTCTTGGCGACTTCGTTGAGCAGCAGGCGCGTGATCAGATAGCCCGAAAGCACAAAGAAGATCGTGACGCCGAGCAAGCCGCCTTGCGCCCATGTGAGGTTGAGGTGATAGAGCACCACCGCGACAACGGCGAGCGTGCGCAGGCCGTCGAGGGCGGGAATGTAGCGGGATTTGGGACGAGCGGGCGTCTGGTCTGCGGTGGCGGCGCTGGCATGGTTCGCTTTGTTGGCGGGCGAACGATGGGGGCTCGGGGCGCGTCGCGAGTCGCCGGTGCGACGCTCGGCCCGCGGACGTTCGTGCGGCGCCGGTTCGTTGCCCGTGCGGCGTCGGCCGCGCGAGCTCGATTGCGGGAATTGTTCCATAAAACATCATCCAATGACGAGAATAATCAGCACATATTCATTGTAGCCGCCTGCTCCTGTGAATGCTTGCTGCTGGCGCAACCTCAAGCGCGCGTTCACATCAAAGTGAACTAAAGTTATAGAGGTGCGAAAGCATACGATTGACGGCCGACGGTGGGCAAAAAGCCCGCGGATGAGGAGGTTTCCATGGCAGATCGCGGCATCGTTGCGGTGTTCGGCAGCATGAACATGGACCTTTCGGTGGCGTGCGAGCGCATGCCGCGTGCGGGCGAGACCGTCGGCGGAAGCGGTTTTATCACCAACGCCGGCGGCAAGGGTGCAAACCAGGCTGTCGCCGCCGCGCGCATGGGTGCGCGCACGTGCATGATCGGCGCCGTCGGGCGCGATACATTTGGTGACGCACTGGTGGCGGGGCTCCAAGATGCCGGCGTGGGCGTTGAGTTTGTGGCGCGTCGCGACGACGTGGAGACGGGCACCGCGACTATCATTCGCTGCGAGAACGACAACCGCATCGTGTTATCGCCGGGCGCCAACCATGCGCTTTCGGGCGAGGACGTTGCCTGCGCGCTGCGCTATCTGGTGGCCGATGAGCTCGACGCCAATATCTGCGACCTCGCCCCGGCGGCCGGCGGCGTCTTTATCGCCCAGGGCGAATGCGACCTGATGGCCACGGCCGCGGCGCTCTCTTGCGCCCACAGGCTGGGGTTCTATACGGTCTTTAACCCGGCGCCGGCGTGCGACCTGCCGGCGGGAGCGTGGCCTGCGGTCGACTTGGTTTGTCCCAACGAGACCGAGTGCCAGGCGCTGACGGGCATCTTGCCCACGGATGACGCGAGCTGCGTGGCCGCGCTTGGGGCTTTGCTCGCCAAGGGCGCCGGTGCCGCGGTCATCACACTGGGCGGCGCTGGGTCGGTTACGCTCGGCGATGACGGCGAGCCGCTGCGTATGCCGGCGCTTTCGAGCGCGGTAGTCGACACGACGGCCGCGGGCGATACGTTTATCGGCGCGCTTGCAGCGGCCCGCCTGGAGGGCTTGCCGCTCTTTGAGTGCATGGCCGCAGGTGCCCGTGCCTCGGCGGTGACGGTGTCGCGTTTGGGCGCGCAGCAGTCGATTCCCACGCGCGCCGAAGTTGAACATTGGTTTGGTTAAACGATTGAGACGGAGAAGCGGAGTAGAACAATGGCAACCAAGAAGCTGATCCTTGATCTGGATATGGGCGTGGACGATGCGATGGCGCTCGCCTATGCCATCGCGAGCCCCGAAGTGGAGCTCGTCGGTATTACCACGTGCTTTGGCAACGTGCGCGTCGAGCAGTCGGCGCATAACTGCCTGGCGATGCTCGACCTGCTGGGTCGCCCCGAGGTGCCGGTGTACCTGGGCGCCGACCGACCCATCAAGGCGACCGAGCCCTATACGCCGCCGGCGTCCACCACGCTCATCCACGGCAAAAACGGCATCGGCGGCGCAAGCGTGCCCGCCTCGCCGTACGAGCCGGTGGGCGCGACGACGGCCGAAGGCAATGCAGCGGTCGATTACCTGATCGATGCCGCGCGCACTTACGGTCCCGACCTGGTCTATGTGGCGACCGGCCCGCTCTCCAACTTGGCACTGGCCCTGGAGCGCGATGCGGCGGCGATGATGGCTATCGGCCGCGTGGTCGTGATGGGCGGCGCCCTGACCGTGCCCGGCAACGTGAGCGCGGGTGCCGAGGCCAATATGGCAAGCGATCCCGAGGCGGCTGACGCCGTGCTGCGCTCGGGCCGCAAGCTCACCATGGTTGGTCTGGACGTGACGCATCGCGTGGTGCTGACGCGCCGCGACATTGCCGGTTGGACGGGCTCGGGCACCATGGCCGGTTGCGCGTTTGCGAGTATGGTCGAGCACTACATTGGCTCGTACGAGATGAACGCCCCTTACCTGGGCGGCTGCGCGCTGCACGATCCGCTTGCCGTTGCCGTGGCGATTGATCCCACGCTCGTGGGCGCGCTCGGTTGCAACTTGCGCGTCGACCTGCTCGGCGAGTATCGCGGCCGCACTATCTGCGACGAGCGCCGCGTGGCCGACCCGGACAAGAGCGCCCTTGTGGCGCTAACCGTGGACGCCCCGCGCTTCCTCGCGGAGTTCAAGGCACGCATGGCTCACGTCTTGGGCTAAGTGCTTCCCACACCCCGTCTCAAGTAGCTAATTTGGGACGGGGCTTTTTAGCTACCTTGGGGGCTAAAAAAGATAAATTGCATCGTTCCAAATGAGTGCATAATTGCGTAATTTATAGAACTAGCTGCTGTAAACAGATTAAACTCCGTTTACAGTCTAAAAGCGACCGTTAACCAAATACTTGGCCTTGTCTGGAATTCTCTGTGTTTGCATGGACGGGATGGTCTGCCGATATTGACGTATCGGCGCAGAAGCGGAGGCAGCATGAAAGAGTATTTTGGCATCGACGTGGGCGGCACGGCAGTTAAGTGGGCCGTGCTGGGCGAGGATTTTTCCATCCGCGAGCGCGGCAGCCTGCCGACCGATTTTGCTACGGCAGACGAAGCGGTCGAGGCCCTGACCGGTCTTATCGAGCCGCATCGCGATCGCGTGTCCGCCGTGGGCGTGAGTGCACCCGGCGGCATCTATGAGGATGACGCGGACGGCACCATCCATCGCGGCGGCGCGCTTACCTACATGGACGGCTGTCCGCTGGGAAAGTTGCTGCGCGAGCGGTTTGACATGCCGGTGGCGGTCAACAACGACGGAAAATGCTGCGCGCTCGGCGAGTACGCAGCGGGCGCCCTTCGCGGATGCCGCACTGGCGTCGTGCTCGCTATCGGCACCGGCATCGGCGGCGGCATCGTTATCGATGGCCGCGTGCTTCGCGGCGCACATGGCTTTGCAGGTGAGTTTAGCTTTCTGCGCAACGACGTGAGGCAGCCGGCGTCCGGGGACAGAATGTTTTCGAGCACAGGCGGCTGGCGTGCGCTGCGCGATCTCGTCGTGGCCGAGAAGGACTTACCTGCCGATGGCACGGTGGACGGCCGCCGCGTTTTTGAGTGGATCGAGGCCGGCGATACGGCGGCGCAGTGCGCGCTTGACTGCTATGCGCGCACGTTCGATGCCATGCTCGTAAACCTTCAGGCGGTGCTCGACCCCGAGGTGTTTGTGATCGCGGGCGGCATTTCTTGCCACCCCGAGCTCATCGATGCGCTTCGCGATCAGATGCCCGCAGCTCTTGCGGGCTATGAGGGCTTTCTTGCCGGCATCCCTGCGCCGCAGGTCAGGGCGGCCGAGCTCGGTAACGATGCTAACCTGTATGGTGCCGTGCAAGAAGCCATGCGCCTTTGCGAATAGCTACCGAGTAAATGCGCCCGTTGGGGGAATAGTTGTGCCGCTTCGCTTGACAACAGGCTAAACTAGCTAATAAACATTTACTATTCTGTTTAGATTGAATTTGCGGTCGTTTAGTTGCCGAGCCACGGGCGGTCAAGCCACGATGCTCGGCCGCGACCGTTGCTAGGGGGAACGATGGCTAAAGCAAGCGTCCGCGAGATCAGCCGCATTACCGGCTTCTCGCCCGCAACCGTGTCCAACGCACTCAACCGCAAGCGCAGCGTGAGCGAGGAGACCGCCAAGGTCATCCTGGAGTGTGCGCAGTCGCTCGGCTACCAGCAGTCGACGCAGCTCGAGAGCATCCAGTTTGTGCTCGCGCGCAAGACGGGTGCCATCCTGGACGAGAGCACCTTCCACCCTGCGGTCATCGAGGGCGTGGAGCGCCAAGCACGCCGCCACGGCATGAGTACGAGCTTTGTCTCGCTCGACTTTAGCGACCTGGACGCCGTGTGCCCGCAGGTCGAGGGCCTTATCGCCGATCCGTCAGCCGCTATCGTGCTGATGGGTACCGAGCTGGGCGAGGAGGACTACGCCCTGTTTGCCAACGCTGCTGCCCACCTGATCGTGCTCGATGGCTGGAGCGATCGCCAGTACTTCGATGCCGTGGTCATCGCCAATACCGATTCGGTGCTGCGCGCCGTTGACCATCTTATCGAGAAAGGTCACAAGCAGATTGGCTATCTAGCGGGCGACCTGCGTATCCGCAACTTTAAGGACCGTGAGCGCGGCTACCGCCAAGCGCTTGAGGATGCGGGCCTTGAGCCCAATCCGGCATGGCATGTCACCCTGGGCACCACACTCGAGGGCGCTTATCACGACATGGGTGCCTGGCTCGACACCGTCTCGCGCGACGACCTGCCGACGGCCTTCTTTGCCGAAAACGACGTACTCGCCGTTGGTGCCATGCGTGCCCTCAACGAGCATGGCGTGCGCGTGCCCGACGATGTGTCGATGATCGGCTTCGACGACCTGTCCGTGGGCGCGTTCTCCAATCCGCCGCTCACCACGGTGCATGTTCCCAAGCACGAGGTGGGCGAGATCGCGGTGCGCCGTCTGGTGGGCAACATCCGCAATCCCAAGAGCTATACCTGCAAAACGGCCGTGTCGACCTATTTTGTCGAGCGCCAGAGCGTGCGCGAGCTCTAGGCAGAACGGCGCTTGATGAGCGATGCCCCCAGCTCGATCTTGAGCGGGTGGTGTTCGGCCTCGTCGATAATCTCGACGAGGCGCCGTGCGGCGATGGCGCCCATATACTCCGAAGGAACATTGAGCGTGGTCAGTTGTGGCTGCACGTAGGTTCCGCCGGCGTTGTTGTCGAAGCCGACGATGCGTACGTCATCGGGCACGCGATAACCACGCTCGATAAAGGCCTTCATGGCCCCAATAGCTATATCGTCAAAGACAGCGACGTAGTTTTGGGCGAGGGGTTCGCCCGAATCAATAATGTCGAGCATGCCGGCGTATGCCTCGTCTGGAGCGACGGCGAGCTCGTGGACGGTGCCGCACTTTTCCGAACCCGATAGCTGACCGATGGCGTGCTCGTAGGCGAAGCGTCGTTCGGTGAAGTTGCCCACGGTAACGGGCGTCGTTAACAGCCCGGGGACAGATCCATACTTCGAATGCAGGTACTGCACGGCTAGCATCATGCTGGCGGCATTGTCGATCTTGACCGTATCGACCCCAGCGCTCATGCATGAGTCCAACAGCAGCAGGGGACAGTCCAGCGATGCAAACGGCATAAAATCCGACTCGAACATCTCAGTTGCAAGGATGATGACACCATCGTATTGCGCTTCGGCGATGTCGGCGATCTGTTGCTGAGTGTTTTCGAACGGCGAGTAGTTCACCAGCGAAAACGAGAATCCCGCGTGTCTAAGGGTGCCCTCGACTCCGGCGAGCATATCGGCGAAGAAGGGGGTCGTAAAGATGCGGCGCCGGTTAAAGGCAACCAAGGCAACGGCTCCGCTCTTTTGGCGCTCGAACTTAATCTTACTAAAGTCGTAACCCAGAGCTTCGGCGGTGCTCAGTACCAGCTGCCGTGTTTTTTTGCTTACGCCGCGTCGATTGTTAAGTGCAAGGGAAACGGCCGCTGCCGAAATTCCCAGCTGGTCAGCGATTTGTTTTGCAGTAACGGCCATGGTGGTTCCTAACGTTTGTGAACTTACCATGAGCTTAACACCAGGCTGTTTATTTAGCTAAATAATTAGTAACTCAACTTAAGAATCAATAGAAGTTAAGTAGCGTCCCCAGTAGAGTCTGTCTCAGCAAACGCAACAGCAAGGGGGACGAGATGATCAGCGGTATTTTTGAAATGCCCATTACGGATGAGAGCTATCCGTTTTCGAGCGCCGAGCGCTACTGTCATCTGAGTGCAAAGGATTACGTCGAGCGCGAGTATCGCGTTGACGGTACCGCCAACGTGTATCGCACCGCCGACGAAGACGGCGGCGTGGAGGTCATGACTGCCGACGCCCCTTATTCCAATCGGATCGTTGTTCGTGCTCCGAAAAATCCGGCGCAAGCGAGTGGCAATGTGGTCGTGGAGATCATCAATCCCACATCGTTTATGGAAATCGAGCGCATGTGGATTCTGGGTCACGGCGAGTTTGTGCGCTCTGGCGATATCTATGTGGGCATTACCAGCAAGCCCAATACCATCGCCAAGCTCAAGGAATTCAATCCCGATCGCTATGCCTTCATGAGCTGGGCAAACCCAACTCCCGAGCGGCCCTTTGACTTTGATCCGGAACAGCTCGAACGCGACGGCGCGCTTCCCGACATGGACATCTCCTACGAGACTGGCCTGTTTTGGGATATGCTGACCGATCTTGCGTGGCTCTTGCGCGGAGACTCCGACCTTAACCCGATCCGCGACTATCCTCGCCAGGCAATTTGCCTTACAGGATGGTCTCAGTCCGGCGCCTATCTGTTCCGCTACCTTAACAGTTTTGCCTATCGCGAGGAGGTGCGCCGTGACGGCCGCGTGTTTGACGGATACCTGTCTGGCGGCGGCATCCATTCGATGTGCATTCCCGTCAACCAGTATGAATGCTGCCGGGAATACGCACACCATCTACTGCGTGTGGAGCACGTCGAGGAGCCGTTTATCGCCCTTCAGACCGAAAGCGAGAACGGTCGCTTTGAGAGTTGGCGCACGCTTATGCCCGATAGCGACGATCCCGATTTTAAGTACCGGCTGTACGAGGTGACGGGTGCTTCCCACGATACGCAGTGGAGTTACGTCGACTATTACCAAGACGACGAGGATCTCAAGCGTATCGACCATCTGCCGGTGTATGTCGGTAAGCATGCCGAGGCAAACGCCTATCCGTCGCAGTATCTGTTCCATGCTGCATTCCGCAATCTGTTCCGCTGGGTCCGTACGGGTGCGGCTCCGGCAACCTGTCCACGCATTGAGCTGGACGCGAGCGGCGAGAACGTAAAGGATGCCCTGGGAAATACCAAGGGCGGACTTCGCACCTGCCTGCTCGAGCATCCGTTTGCCCGCTACTCCAACACGAGCTTGGTGGAGCCGGGGCAGGGCACGGTCGATAAAACGAGCGATAAGGACGGGCTGTTTGGCCACATGGAGTCGTTCTCGGCATCGATGCTCAAAGAGCTGTACGGGTCGCTCGAAAACTATCGCGCTCTGTGTGAGCGCGATACGGCGATCGAGGTGTCACAAGGCTTTATTTGTGCCGAGGATGCCCAAGCGATCGTTGACTTTGCCATGGCATCCGCTCGTGAGCGAGGACTGAACTAGCAGGACTAAGACCGGAGAGGGGTCTGCAATGGATATGACGTTGAATCAAGCCGCTGTTGCCGAGATTTGGCGCCCGGTTGTACTGACGTTTGAGAGCGCCTGTTCGTTCGATAACCCGTTTTTAGACGTTGAGATTTGGGCGGAGTTCACCGGCCCGAGTGGCAGGGTAATTCGCCGCGAGGCCTACTGGGATGGTGGGCGTACCTACTGCGTGTCGTTTGCCCCGACCGAGCTGGGTGCCTGGAACTATGTTATCGAGGCTCTCGAGCAGACCGGTCTTAATGGCTGCACGGGCCGCGTCGAGGCCGTGCCGTACGCGGGCGACCTCGATCTGTATCGCCACGGTTTTATCCGCGTTGCAGACGATTCGCGCATGTTTGCCTATTCAGATGGTACGCCGTTCTTTTGGCTGGGCGATACCCATTGGGAGTTTGCCTACCGTGAGAGCTGGGATGCGTCGAACCACCCCGGCATGACAAGCCAATTTCGCGGCATGGTCGATCTGCGCGTCAAGCAGGGCTTTACCGTCTATCAGACCAACCTGCGCTCTGACATGGGCGCAGGTGATCGCTATTGGATTGACGGTGGCATGGCCAAGGGTGTGGAAGATGTGCCTAATGTGGCCTTCTACCAGCGGGAGCTCGACCGCCGTATGGCCTATATCGCCGATGCGGGCTTAGTGAACGCACTTGGGCAAGCGTGGGCGTTTGCCATTCTCGGCGAGCATGCCGTGGAACACCAAAAGCACCTCGCCCGCTACCTGGTGGCGCGCTACGGTGCATATCCGATGGTGTGGACGCTTGCCGGCGAGGTTGCCGGATACCGCAAAGAAGGTCGAGCCGCCATGCTTGACGGCTGGCGTGAGGTCGCCTTGGAGATTGAGGCACGCGACGGCTATGGTCATCTGGCGACGGCGCACTATACCAACGAGCGCCCCTTTGCCGATTACTACCAGGATGAACCCTGGATGGACTTTACGCTCAACCAGGCCGGTCACGGCGATTACCTCATCAAGGCAAGCGACTACTTTGACTATCTGGCAGCTCATGACGACAAGCCCTTCGTTGAGGGCGAGGCGCTCTACGAGTTTTGCTCGACGCTCGAGGAGATGGGTACGCGCCTGTGCACCGCAGACATGCTGCGCCGCGTGGCGTATATCTGCATGCAGGCCGGCGGCGCCGGCTATACCTACGGAGCCCAGGGAATCTGGGACAACGTGTGGGAAAGCCCTGAGGAGCTCGACCCCTTTATGGCGATCTTCAACCGCTTTGGCATTACTTGGGCCCAGGCGGTAGACGGAGAAGGTGCGGTCCAGATGGGCTACATGCGTTCCTTCTACGAAGACAATCACTTCTGGGAGCTCGCTCCCTACGAAACGACCGATGCGGGCAACCTGTTTGCCAACAAGGCTCCGCTGGCAACCGCCAACCAGGACCTTTCGCGCATCGTCGCGTACTTTGGCGATACCGTGCGCCAAAAGCTTGCTATCGAGGGTGTGCCGACGGGCGCTGCCTATGCAAGCCGATGGTTTAACCCTCGCACGGGCGCATACCGTGACGGCGAGGACGCCCTTGCCGCCACGGACAGCATCACCCTGCCTGATAAACCCGAGGTTGGAGACTGGCTCCTCACCCTCGAGCGCAAGG
>CAKUGA010000021.1 GCA_934654515.1 uncultured Collinsella sp.
TTTGTGTGGTCGCTGCAGGACCAGTTCTCCTGGACCAACGGCTACAACAAGCGCTATGGCCTGTTCTACATCGACTTTGAGACCCAGAAGCGCTATCCCAAGGCGAGCGCGTACTGGTACAAGAACGTCGCGGAGACCGGCCTGCTCATGGCCTAGTTTCAGCCACATACCCCTTGTCGGCCGCATGCGAATCCCCCACGGGATCGCATGCGGCCTTTTTGTTTTGAGCGGACCGTTTGTCTCAATCTGTAACATCTGGCCGAGTTTTTCGGTCCTACCTGTTACAGATCAAGACAAAGGTCACAGCCCGAACCGAAACATCTCAATCTGTAACATCTAGACCGGTTTTTGCCGTCCAGTTGTTACAGATTGAGACAGTTAGATGGCGGAATCCACTCTTTCCAAGCAGTTATGGAACGCAGACTCGAGTTTTCGGTGTCACGAACATACTTTCGGTATCATTTTATGTTGGTATGATACCGAAAGTATGTTCGAGCATGCGAAAACCCCGTGCGTTGACTCAACCAATCCACGGGCCTACAAACTCCGTCAATCTTCCGAACGTGCCTGAATCCCTATTTGCGCGTCATATTTTTTGACGCGCAAATGGCGTTTTGACTTTTACGTTTCACTTTGCTCGTCATTGTAAAGCTCTTATCACCTGCGCCGGCAGAGGACAGAAGTATCGTCTGCAGCGTTAGTTAGCAGATGACCTGCGTATGCTCTTCGATGGCGGCGCGGTCTTCTGCCGAGATACTCGGCTCGCATACCACGGCGTCCAGGCTGTCCAGGCGGCAGAACGTGTAGAAGTCGCGCTTGCCAATCTTGCTGGAATCGGCGATCAGGTAACGCGAATCGGCCTTGCTAAAGGCGAGCTGCTGGATGCGGCCCTCATCCATATTGGACGTGGACACGTCGCCGTCCAGGATGCCGTTGGCACCGATAAAGGCCGCGTCGATCCCCAGCGCGCGCAGAGTGTCCTCGGCCGTGGGGCCCACAAAAGCAGCGGTACGGCGACGGTACATGCCGCCCACGAGACACAGATCGCAGTCCTCGCGCTCCTCGAGCAGGTTAAAAACCGAAAGCGAGTTGGTCACGATGCGCAAACGGCACGCCGGCAGCATCGAGGCCATCTGTTCAACCGTGGTGCCCGTGCCCAAAAAGATGGTCGAGCCTTCCTCGATGAGCTCCACGGCACGGCGCGCGATCTGCAACTTTTCCTCAGCGTGCTTGGACCGCTTTTCGCTATGAGAGTACTCGTGACGCAGCATCGCATGGGGGCGACCCTGCGCGCTGCGGGCACCGCCGTGCACGCGCTCGATCTCGCCCAGGTTCGCGAGCTCCTCAAGGTCGCGACGGATCGTCATGTCCGAGACGCCCAGCGCGTCCGAAATCTCCTTGACTGAGACCGTTCCCTGCTCCTCGAGCAGCTGACGAACCCTATCCTGTCGCTCTGCCTTAATCACGATGAGTCCTCGCTGTTCCACGCGTACATCAATTCAAACAGTAACGAACAAATTGTATCAGATTCGCGCGGACCAAAAATGGACGCTTCAACTGCGCCTTCATTACTTTTTTTAAGAAAAATACCCCCTGCTTTAGTGGGGTGTAGTGATAATCTCGCTTGTTCGCGCTACAGTTTGTCCGGAATACCTCGATGTTAGGAACTAAATGATCACTTCCGAGCTTTTCGGCACCGCGCCGTGCGGTACCCCCGTTCATCGTTACACCCTCAACGGGCCCGAGATCTGCGTTCGCATTATGGACTATGGCGCCACCGTGCTGGGTATCGATGTGCCCGACATTCCCGGCAACGTGCGTGATGTGGTGCTGGGCTTCGATAAGCTCGAGGATTACTTTGATAACCCCGCCTGCTTTGGCGCGACCATCGGCCCCGTGGCCAACCGCACCGCGGATGCCACGATCACCATCGCCGGCACAGACTGGCATATGCCCGCCAACGAGGGTGCCAACAACCTGCACAGCGATCTTGAGCACGGCCTGCACAAGCGCGTGTGGGATGCCGAGCTCGACGAGGTCCACAACGCCGTGCGCATGACTACCTCGCTTGAGGATGGCGAGCTGGGCCTGCCCGGCAACCGCACCTTTACGGCCGTGTTCACCGTGACGCGCACCGGTGTCTTTCGCATCGAGTATGGCTGCGAGAGCGACCGCGCCACCTACGTGTCCATGACTAACCACACCTACTTTAACCTTGCCGGCCATAACGCCGGCATGGACTGCGAGCACTTCTTTGTGGCCAACGCTGCTCACTACCTGCCCATCGACGAGCAGAACATCCCCACCGGCGAGATTGCTCCGGTCGAGGGAACACCGTTTGACTTTCGCGAACTGCGCCCCGTCGCTCCCGGCATGGAGGCCGACGACCCGCAGATTAAGCAGGCCCGTGGCTACGATCACTGTCTGTGCATCGATGGCTATCAGTACGGCCGTAATCTGCGCCGTGCGATGCACGTCGAGGAGATGTGGACCGGCCGCGAGCTGGACTACTACACCACCGCCCCGGGCGTGCAGCTCTACACCGGCAACTGGCTGGGCGACGAGCACGCCAAGGACGATGCCAACTATGGCTGGGGCGCCGGCTTTGCCCTCGAGGCAGAAATGTACCCCGACACGCCGCACCAGCCGCTGTTCCCGCAGGGCATTGTGGGCCCGGGTCACCCCTACAGCAATGTGATCGAATACCACTTTATGAGGCACTAAGCCCGCAACGAGACATATCGCACAGCAGCGCCCGCCGGCACCACCGCCGGCGGGCGCTTTTTCATTCTTTTGGCTTATTATTGCTGCTACTGAATTGATGGCATAACAAAACTATGCCTGTTTACTACGATAAACCCGCGATATCCGACCACACGCTGGTTTTTAGGAAATGAACACCCCGTCTACCTGCGGTTTTATTTTTCACATATTCGGCGTGCTCGGCGATTGACAATTCACCGTAGTAAACCGGCATAGTTTTGGCAGGCGGCGCAACACTGCCCCTCTATGTGGGCTAAATGATCCGTTTTCCTCCATCCTCAAGGGATCAGTTGAGCAGATTGTCGATGGGGTCGGGGTTGGAGTTGGGGAGGTAGCGGATTTCCAGCTCTATGCCGAGCTCTTGAAGCTCTTTGAGGGCGGCAACATCCTCGTCGTCTACGGCAACTGCGGGCGTTACGGGACGCTTACCCTCCCCTGCCTGCATGTGACCGATACTGATCTTGGTGATAGGCACGCCGCCTTTAACCAGTGCTAGCGCATCGGCGGGCGACGCTACCATGATCAGGATCCATTGGCGCGGCGTTGCAGTATGTATGACGTCAATCGTCCTTTGGACTGAGAAGAACCGTGTCCACACGCCCTCGGGCGCCGCGACCCTCATGGGCGCCCACTTGCGCGAATCCGCCGCAATCCCGTCGTTGACGATCAGGACAAGGTTGGAGCCTACGGCCTCATTCCACTGCTCAATGTCTTGTGCATAGATAAAGCGGTCGTCAATTCGTGTAAGAAGAATCTTGGGTTGAGCCATCGCCGCCCCATTCTGTTCGAGGCCCGTAAGAGCAAGACATCACGTCTCCAATATTAGTGCATTTAAAGTGAGAAAAGCCGTCAGAACACTTGCGCGGATTTGCGATGTCCCGTATCATAGACAGCCGTTGACGCCTCAGTTGCGTCATCACATGGCCGCCAGCGTAGCTCAGTTGGTAGAGCACCGCTCTCGTAAAGCGGGGGTCACCGGTTCGAGCCCGGTCGCTGGCTCCATTGCACAAGATAGCCGCCTTCGGGCGGCTTTTTTGTTGCCGATTTTCAGGCACGCCGTCAATCCAAGCACCACGCCGTCGGCAACTCCCCTGTTCAAAAACAAAAGCCCCGCCAACCGCGCTCCCCAAACGGGAAACCACAGTCAACGGGGCTCAAGCGCGACCCCCTCAAGGAAATCGCGCCAACACACAGCTCAATCGAGCGGCGCGCTACTCCTCCCAGTAGGCGTCGGCAAGCAGCTTAAAGCAGATCTTCTTGACCGGCTGCGCGCCGTCGCCCGGGAACTCGAGCGTGGGCATGTGAGGCTCGCCGGCAACGAACAGCGCAAACTTGTCGTCGGCCAGATCGCCGGCGATCGAGACGTCGGAATCGACCAGATCGTAGTCGTCCTTCTCGTCGAACTCCTGGACCAGCGTCAGGCTGCCCGTGGCGACCTTAAAGGCCTCGCGACCCTCGACGTCGATCTGCAGGTCGTGATAGCGCTGATGCGTCTCATAGTGAGCGTCGGCCTCGGGACGCGTCGTGGGGGCCATGACGTTCGCAAAGACCTTGTCGCCCAGAATCGGATGGCTGCCGACCTCGAGCTCCGCCGGGTCGTTCTCCTCGAGCCAATCGATCAGCACGTCGAGACCCTTGAGCATTCCGCGGTATTCCTCGATATCGCCCAGTGCACCGTAAATCATCTAAATCCCCTCTCGGATCGTCTCTTTGGCAGCTACTCGGTAAACGCGTTACCAACGCTGTTGCCGCCCACATACGTCTCGACCAGGGTAAGGTCGGGATTGAACACGACAAAGTCGGCGTCGCGCCCCGGCATAATGCTACCGCACTTGTCGTCGACGTGGGCAGAGCGCGCCGGAACCTCGGTCGCCATGCGAATGGCGATATCGGCGCTGGCGAGACCCCAGTCGACGATGTTCTTGACACCCTGCGCGAGCGTGAGCACCGAGCCGGCGATGGCGGAGCCGTCGGCGAGCCAGCACAAGTTGTCCTTCATGATGACATCCATGCCGCCACTGGTGTACTTGCCCTCAGGCATACCACCGCAGCCCAGGCAGTCGGTGATGAGCACCGTATGCTGCCAGCCCTTGGCCTGCAGCAGTGCCTTGATGGCAGCAGGGTTCACATGCTTGCCGTCGCAGATGATCTCGGCATACGTGTTGGGGGTGGTCATGGCAGCGCCCACAACGCCCGGCTCACGGTGATGCAGGCCGCGCTGGCCGTTATAGGTGTGCGTGAAACAGCTGGCGCCAGCGTTAATAGCTGCGGCGCACTCGTCATAGGTAGCGTCGGAGTGGCCGATGCAAGTCACCACGCCCTTGGCGCTCAAGGCTGCGGCGTACGCGGCAGCGCCTTCGCGCTCGGCCGCCATGGCACTCTTAACGATGCGACCGCCGGCAGCCTCCTGCCACTCGTCAAAAACTTCCTCGGAAGGATCAATCAAAAAAGCGGGGTTCTGAGCGCCCACGTGCTTCATGGTAAAGAACGGGCCCTCCAGGTAGATGCCCTGAATGCGGGCACCACAGAACTCGGGACCGCGTTCCTCGTCAGCCTGAGCGATGGCAGCGCAGGCGTCCTTAATCTGTTCCACGCCATCGGTAAAAGTCGTGGGCAGCCAGCTGGTGGTGCCGCGTCGAGCGAGCTCGGTCGAGCTGATGTTGATGCCCTCGGCATCGTTATCAGTCGTGGCATGGTTATAGAAGCCGTGGATGTGGGTGTCCACCATGCCCGGCGCAATCCACGTGCCCGTGTAGTCCTTGATCTCGCAATCGGGCTCATCGGCCTGCCAGGCGCCAAAGACGCCATCTTCGACCATAAGATAGCCGCCCAACTGCGGCCCTGCCGGCAAAAAGAACTTGTCGGCCTTGATAGCATACGTGCTCATCTAAGCTCCCGTACTCGCAGTGCGTTTTAGGGCGGGTCAAAAACCACTGCTTTGTTCATTTGAGCGATTGTTCGTTGTTTCCTATCGCTCCGCGCATTTTGCACCCGTCTCAAAATGCACCGAGCGGTTTATACCCAATAACGCTAGACAGCGCGGTTGTGGTAGACCTTGTACTTAAACTGGTCGGCACGCGCAACCGAGCGCGTATATTCAATGACCTCGTTGTTCATGTCGTAGGTGGTGCGAATCAAATCCAGGACCGGCGCACCCTCGGCAATCTCGAGCAGACGAGCATCGGAATGGCGAGCGATGCTCGCATAGAACTCTTCCTCAGCCAGGCGAACCTTCTCGTGATAATCCTGCTCGATCATGTCGTACAGTGATTTGTTCTCGATCATGGGGCGCTTGAGCGCAAAGAACTTGCGGCTCGGCAGGTACGTGCACTCAATCATGAGTGGCACGTTATCGGCGATACGCAGACGCTTAATCTTGTACAGACGCTCACCCAGGCGAGCGTTCATCTCAACCGCGATGTTCTTGTCGGCCTCGACCTCGGTAAACTCAAGAATCGTCGTCTTGGGCACACGCCCGATGGCTTTCATCTGCTCGGTAAAGCTATAGGTTTGCGTGAGGTTTGCCGTTTGCAGCGAGCGATCGCACACCATGGTTCCGCGACCACGTTGACGAACCACGAGACCCAAACGCTCAAGCTCCTGAAGGGCGAGACGAACCGTCGTGCGCGAGAGCCCGTAGCGTTCCGATAGATCGCGCTCGGACGGGAGATAGTCGCCAGGGCGAAGTTCGTGATCGATCTTATCGGTCAGCAAATCGACGAGCTGATCGTACAAAGGCTGTTTGCGTGCTCCCATTGCCATGATGAAACCTGCCGGATAAATGACTCGAAATTGGTTGTAACCAGACACCACGTACTATAACAGCTAATAATTGATAACAGCAGGTCAACCCGTACATTTCAAGAATGTTTGACCGTGCCAAATTGACAGCCACTAATACCAATTCCACTGCTGATTTTTGCATCGCGGTAGTAAAAAAGGGCCGCCCCCGCGGAGCGGGACGACCCTTTTCAAGACACAACGTCCTAGAGGCTTAGAGAAGCTTCTTGAGCTCCTCGGCAACAGCCTGGACCTGCGTGCCGATGATGACCTGGGTAGCACCCTTGTCCATCTTCATGACACCCAGAGCGCCAGCCTTCTTGCAGGCAGCCTCGTCGACCAGAGCGGAATCGCCGAGCTCGAAGCGCAGGCGAGTAGCGCAGCAGTCAACGGTCTTGACGTTCTCCTTGCCACCGACGGCAGCGAGAACAGCGGCGGCCAGAGCAGCGAACTTATCGTTGCCAGCAGCGGCGGAAGCGGAGGTCTCCTCGACATCCTCGTCCTCGCGACCAGGGGTCATGAGGTCGAACTTGGTGATGGCGAAGCGGAACACGAGGTAGAAGACCACGAAGGCAGCGATGCCCAGCGGGATGATCGCCCAGGTGTTGGCAGCAGCCGGGAGGCTAGCGGAGAACAGGAGGTCGGTAGCACCAGCGGAGAAGCAGAAGCCAGCACGGAAACCGACATAGTAGGTGACGACGGTGAAGATGCCGTACAGGGCAGCGTACACGACGTAGAGCGGGAAGCACAGGAACATGAAGCCGAACTCGAAGGGCTCGGTGACGCCGCAGACGAAGGCGCAGATAGCAGCGGAGACAACCAGGCCGATAGCAGCCTTCTTGTTCTTAGCGGTCTGAACCATAGCCAGGGCAGCACCCGGGATACCGAACATCATGCAGGGGAAGAAGCCGGACATGTACATACCGAGGCTCCACTTGACGTCAGCGGAGGTCTCGCCAGCCCAGAAGTGGGTCAGGTCGCCCAGGCCGATGGTGTCGAACCAGAACACGTTGTTCAGAGCGTGGTGCAGACCGGTCGGGATGAGCAGACGGTTGAGGAAGGCATAGATGCCAGCGCCGATACCGCCCATAGCAGCGATACCCTCGCCGAGAGCAACGAGTGCACCGAAGATGAGGGGCCAAGCGAAGAGCAGGACAACGGAGACCACGATGCAGATGACGGCGGTCATGATGGCAACGCAGCGCTTGCCGGAGAAGAAGGCCAGCCAGTCGGGCAGACGGGTGTCCTTGAACTTGTTGTAGCAAGTGCCGCCGATGATGGCAGACAGGATACCGATGAAGGAGTTACCAGCGATCTTGGAGAACGCGATGCCCTCGGTAGTGGCGAGCCAAGCGGTCTGGGCGTCGGCGTCCATGCCACGGATGGTGCCAACCACAGCGGGGTTGAGCAGCTGCTGGATCATCAGGAAGGCAACGAGGCCAGCGAGGCCAGCGGTGCCGTCGTGATCGTCGGCGAGGCCGACAGCGGCGCCGACTGCGAACAGCCAGGCCATGTTATCGATAAGAGCGCCGCCTGCCTTGATGAGCAGGAAGCCGGCGGTATAGGCAAAACCGGTAGTGTCACCGGCAGCACCCATGACTGCGGGAGCGAGCAGGTAGCCCACGCCCATAAGAATACCTGCGACGGGAAGCGCCGCGACGGGAAGCATCAGCGCTTTGCCGAGCTTCTGGAGGTACTTCATCATATGGTATCTCCTCCAACCTTTCTTTCGTTGTTCACCAACGAGTTCCATGTCCGCGCCTTCTGCATACCGACTTCTCCGCTTGCCGGCATTTAAGCGCAAACTTAGTCAACCCAGTCCCTTTTCTCGGGTTGCTGGTATGTACGTTAGCACACACTCAATTCAAACGTCCACCACATTTCGTTCAAATTACTATATCGTTGCCAAACGGTTATTTTTGGCCCGTAAACGGTAATTTCCGCAGGTAGACGTGAAGCGTTTTTTCATTACCAAACTAATTCTTAGCAATTTCCATTCGATTTCGTCTCAAAATTGGTTACTACCAGATGAACAGTGGTACCACATTGTTACTACCAGTTTAGCCGAAATCGTTTGCGCTTTACATGAATAAACACCCCCTATTTTTGTATAGGGGGTGTTATCGATCACGCAATAATTCGATTGTTTGGCAAGCGAATAAAGCCCGTCAGCCCTTACGCAAACAGGCCGTAGATGCTGATGTTGGCCTTGGCGTACAGGCTGTTGGCGTACTCGGTCCACTTGGAGCTGGCACTCGAGGCCTGCGAAGAATACTGCTGGTAGGCGGTGTAGTAGGCGGTCATGGCCTGCTTATAGGTCGCGCTATCGGCCGTAAAGGCATCGTCGGCGAACGCCTTAGCGTAGGTGCCATCGGCGTCCTTCCAAGTGCCCTTCTCGCTATCCCACTCGTCGCCGGCAAGGTTGATGATGTAATCGGCGTAGTCCTTGCTCGCGGTCTCCTCGTTGCCGTCAGAAGGCTCGGTCGGGGCGGTTGGCATGCTTGCGGAGCTATCGCCCACCTTCTTCTTGTAGAGCTTCTGCAGCGTCGCGGACTGGCGGACGATCTGCTTGGCCTGGTCCTTGGACACGCCATACTGCGTGGCCATGGTCTTGTAGTCCGAAGTGCCGATAGAGTCCTCGGCGTACTTCTTCATCTCCTTGGAAGAGACGGTAATGCCCTCGTCCTCGGCAGCGTCGAGCAGAATCTGGTTGCGCACGTAGGACAGGATAACGTCGGCAGACGGGGCGGCGTAGTTGCCGTCGTCGTCCTTGACGGTGTCAAGGCTGTACTGGCTCTCGATGGCCTCGCGCGCGGTGATGTCGCTCTTCTTGCCGTTGTAGCTGTAGCTTGCCACGGTCGAGTCGAGCTGATCCTCGGTGAGGGTCGAAGAGCCAACGCCCTTGCCGCCAAAGCCACCATTGCCGATAAAGAAGCCAACCACGGCAGCGATCACGACGGCAACCACAAAGGCGGCAATCATCGTCTTCTTGTGCTTGGAAGCGTGGTCATCCTCGTCGGAATCGGCCTCGTCTTCCTCGTCCTGCGGCTCGGGCATGAGGTTCTCGTCGGCGGCGTCCGCGGCAATCTGAGCCTCCAGACGGGCGTCCTCTTCCTCGGCGGTCGTACCGGCGGCAATATGCTCGGCAGACGTACCGGCGACCAGGTCGATCTTCTCTTCCTCGTCACCGTCGGGACCTTCGCCGCGCTCGATGATCTGGATGCCGTCGATCTCGTCCTTCTCGTCCTTCTTTTGAATCAGACCCATAGTCAGTTACTCCTTGATGGGAAACAAAGTCCCCAATAGAATACGCCCGACGGAGCGCCGGGCGTATTGTTTCTTAGGTTAAACGCAAACACTTAAGTACTATTTAGGCGTTTGCGGGCCATTTGCTTTAGGCCAGGTGCGCGATAACGGCATCGGCGAAGGCCTGAGTGCCCACGGCGCCCTCAACGGAGCCGGTCTGGGCGCGGCGCACGTCACCGGTGACCTGCTCGCCCTCATCGAGCGTGGCAGAGACGGCGGCACGGATGCGGTTGGCCGCGTCGTTCTCGCCCAGGTGGTCGAGCATCATCGCAGCGGAGAGAATCTCGGCCGTGGGGTTGGCGATATCCTGGCCGGCGATATCGGGTGCGGAGCCGTGCGTAGCCTCGAAGATGGCGCAGTCGGCACCAATGTTGGAGCCGGGGGCCATACCCAGGCCGCCCACCAGGCCGGCGCACAGGTCGCTGACGATGTCGCCGTACAGGTTGGGCAGCACCAAGACGTCGAAGTCGTTGGGGTTCTGGACCAGACCCATGCAGGTGGCGTCGACGATCTTGTCGTTGAACTCGATATCGGGATAGTTGGCGGCCACCTCGCGCGCAACGCGCAGGAACAGGCCGTCGGTCGCCTTCATGATGTTGGCCTTGTGCACGGCCGTCACCTTTTTGCGGCCGCAGCGGCGGGCGTACTCAAAGGCATACTCCACAATGCGGCGGCTCTTGGCGATGGAGATCGGCTTGATCGAGATGGCGGAATCGGCAGCGAAGGTCTTCTGGCCCGAGCGCTCGACGAGCTGCGAGAGCTCCTCGACCTCGGCAGCGCCCTCGTCAAACTCGATGCCGGCGTAGAGGTCCTCGGTGTTCTCGCGCACGATAACCAGGTCGACGTCGCGAAAGCGAGAGCCGTCGCCCGGCTGCGACAGGCAGGGGCGTACGCAGGCGTACAGGTCAAAGTGCTTGCGCAGGGCGACGTTGACGCTGCGGAAGCCCGTGCCGACCGGCGTGGTGATGGGGCCCTTGATGGCAACCTTGGTCTCGGCGACCGCATCGAGCACATGCTGGGGCAGCGGCGTGCCAAACTCATCCATGACGCCGGCACCGGCCTCCTGGACGTTCCAGTTGATCTGGACACCGGTGGCCTCGACCACGCGGCGCATGGCCTGCGTAATCTCGGGACCGATACCGTCACCGGGAATCAGGACTACATCGTGCGCCATAATCTGTTACTCCTCGTCTTCGGCGTCGTCAGATTTTTTAACGCTAGCACGCTTCTTCTTTTTGGAGAGATCCAGGCCAAAACGTTTAACAAGCATTTCGCAAATCTCGCTCGAGCGGGCCTTGAGATAGCTGCCCTTGCCGTTCTCGGCATCGAACTTAAGGCGCAGCGCAAGCTTCTCTGCGACCTCGGCGTCGATCTCGCCCTGACCAAACTCGTACAGGCAACCGAGCATGTCGCGATACTCAAGGTCGCCGTGGTAGCACTGGATGGCCTCGTCCAGGATCGGCCAAGCCTCGCGCGAACGCTCGACACTCGTGGCACCCCACACGCACAGCAAGCGGAAGGCGGCGTAGCGCAGCGTGGAGGAAAGCTCGTCGAACAGCGCGGTCTCGGCGCCCTCAAAGGCATCGCCCATCTGCTCGGGGCAGGTGGTGGCGAGCGCCGTCAGAGCATCGAGGGCCTCCCAGCGGGTCTGAGCCTCGGGGCGGTCGAGCGCCTCGATCAGCGCAGGCACGCAGGGCACGACACGCTGCGGGTCGCGCTCGGCCAGCAGGTGCAGCACGCGGGCGGCAAACTGGCGGATACGGCGCGTGGGGCAGCCGAGCTCCTGGACCAGGCGATCGACGGCGTTCTCGTTCTCCTCTGCCAGCTGGAGCTGTGCCAGCTCCTCGTCGGTGAGCTGTTCGTCTTTATTTTCTGCCATAGTTACCTCTTCTTATTTCCTAGCGTGCTTGTCAGCACCCTTGCTGTCATCGGTGACCGAGATGAGCTGTCGGTCGGCAGCGCCATTGTGACGCGCGCGGCGGCGGTCCTCGGCGTCGCCCGCATCGGCGGCGGCGCGATGGGCCTTATTGACGTTAAAGACCTCGTCATGCTTGCGCCACGGGCCAACAGACTCGCCAAAGCTCATCTTAAGGCCGGCGATAAAGCCGCCGAGCCAGCCGATCGGCGCAAACTGCACCAGCGGGAACAGCGAGAACACCCAGGTCAGCAGGACGACTGCCGCCGCACCCGCAAAGTTGGCAATCCAGTAGTCGCGCTTGGTGATCACGCGCTTTTCGCAGGCCCACTGGCCGCACAAAAAGCCGATGTAGATCGCAAAGAGAAAGAGCACCAGCGCAAGCACCACGAACGTCCAGCTCATAGGCGCTACTCCCCGTGATGGTGGCCGCAGCAGCACTCGTGGCCGTCATCGTGGCCATGGCCGCCGCAGCACTCGTGGTCCTCGCCATGGTGGTGGCCGCAACCGCACTCGTGGTCGTCGCCGTGCTCGCCGCAACCGCAGCCCTCCTCGTGGGCACCATGCTCCTCGGGGCGATACTGCGACCAGTCCAGACCGGCAGCGATGGCATCGGCCTCCTCCTTGTAGAGAACCGTGATGGCCTGGGTGCCCAGCTTGGCGCCACCGATGGCGTCGAGCATGTCGTAGAGCGTAAAGGCGACGTCGGCGCCGGGCAGCACGAGCTCGCGGTCGTCGGCGTAGGCAAGGGCCAGGCGCAGGTCCTTAATGAAATGCTCGACCATAAAGCCGGGTTTGTAGTCGCCGTCGAGCGCCTTGGGGGCCAGGCTCTCCATGGCGCCGGACTTGCCGGTGCCGCCCAGGATCATCTGACGGGTCTTCTCCAGATCCAGGCCGTTGAGCTCGGCAAACGCCAGCGCATCGGCCATACCGACCATGCAGGCGCCCAGCGACACCTGGTTGGCGAGCTTGGCAGCCTGGCCCTTGCCGGCGCCGTCGAAGCAGCAGATGTTGGCCGCGAAGGTGGCAAGGATGTCGCGGACCGGCGCGATGTCGTTCTCGGTAGCGCCCACGATAGCCGTGAGCGTGCCGGCGATCGCGCCCGACTCGCCGCCGGTGACGGGGCAGTCAAACGCCATGCGACCGGAGACCTGGGCGGCCTCGGCAATGTCGCGCGCAAGCTCGGGCGAGCTCGTGGTGAGGTCGATCAAGACCGCGCCCGGCTTGGTGCACGCGAGCAGGCCGTCGCCTGCCAGGTAGAGTTCCTCGACCTCGGAGGGATAGCCCACCATGGTAAAGACGACATCGGCGTTCGCCACGGCGTCGACCGGCGTATCGGCCCAAACGGCACCGCGCTCGATAAGCGCGGCGGCCTTGGACTTGGTACGGTTGTTGACCGTGACGGGATAGCCGGCATCCAGGATGTGGCCGGCGATGGGGGCACCCATGATTCCGGTGCCGATGAATGCGACGGAGAGCTTGTTTGCCATGAAACCTTTCCTTTTGGGTTGGGTGTTGTTACCAGGTTGAATACTCGGCGCCAGTGCTTGAACTGCGGGGCGCCTGTGGTCGTAGCGCCTGCCTACTCGCCACGTACGCGACGCGCGATGCGATCGGAAAGCGAGGCTTTCTCGGCGCGGTTCTTACCCCAAAACGCGCAAGCCACCATGCCGGGGCCCACGTGCGAACCGATGGTGGGGCCCACGGAGCTGCGGATGATGGTGACGTCGGCGCAGCCTTCCTCCTTGCGGATGGCGGCCTCGAGCCAATCGCCGTCCTTCTCGGCATCGGCCGTCATGATGGCGATGGGCATGGTGCGATCGGGCACGTAGTTCTCGCGGAACGACTTGAGGATGGACTTGAGCGCCTTCTTGCGGCCGCGGTTGACGCCGATCAGCGACAGCGAGCCGGCCAGGTCGTAGGAGAGCTCGGGCTTGACGTCGAGCTTTGCCGTGAGCTGTGCTGCCGCGGGCGGAATGCGGCCGCCGGCCGCCAGGGCGTCAAAGCTCTCGAGCGTAAAGTAGCCGTGAACGTAGGTCTTGGCCTCGTTTGCCCAGTCGACCAGCTGCTTGGCGGTCAGTCCCGCCGAACGCTGGCGCACGGCCTCAAGCGCCAAGAGCTCGCCGGTCGCACAGGGCAGAGCGTTGTCGACCACGTACAGCTCAAAGTTGGGATACTCGGCGCGCACGGCATCTGCCGCCTGGCACGCGGAGTTGTAGCTCGACGACAGCGCCGAGGTAAAGCACAGGTAGACCGTGGGCGTACCCTCTTTGGCGCACTCGGTAAAGAACTCGATATAGCGACCGAGCGACACAGCCGAGGTGGACACGCGGGCACCGGCGCGCATGCGGTCGTAGAACTCCTTGGGTGTGATGCTCGACCAGATGTCATCCGTGCGCTCCTCGCCATCGATAATGAAGGGGAAACCCAAGATATCGACATCGAGGTTCGCGGCGACCTCGGGGCTAAAGTCGCAGCAGGTATCGACGACGATGCGGCAACGGTCCGAATGACCGGCGGATGCGGCCTTGTCCATCAAAGCGACTCCTTACGTAAAAAGGCGGCCACCCGCATGGGATGGCCGCCAACCGTTAACTCATGCAAGTTAACGTATTTTACTCGTCAAGTGTTTCGATACGGGGCTTGATGATGCCATATCCACCATTCTTACGGTGATACACCACATTGATGAGGCCAGTCGTCGCGTTCTCGAACACGTAGAAGTCATGGCCCAGCAGATCGGTCTGCACCAGCGCCTGCTCCTCAGTCATCGGGGTGACGTCGATGACCTTCTCGCGGACGAGCAGGTCATCGTCCTCCTCGGGCAGCAGCAGGTCGGCCAGATCCTCGACACGCTCGACCGGTGCAACATCCGCTGCGCTGGCACCACCCTGGCGGTTGTCCACGACCTTGGTCTTGAACTTGCGCAGCTGGCGGGTGACCTTATCGGCGGAGAGGTCGATGGCGGCGTACATATCTGCACCATGCTCGGCAACGCGAATCACCGAACCGCGGGCGCGAACCGTAACCTCGACGATTGCCGGGTTGGGGTTCGAGGGATTCTTCTCATAGCGAAGTACAACGTCGACCGTCATGGGCTCGATATCGAAAACCTTGAGCGCCTCGCCGATCTTCTCATCCACATGCGCACGCAGAGCATCGGTTACCGTCGTCTTGCGTCCAGAAACCTTGATATCCATACGTGGCTCCAATCTGCCTCGGGGACTTACTGTACTGGCTATGTACCCATTGCCGTGCATTTAATCACGCGGATTCCCAAAGACCCGAATAACGATTGCTTGATACCGCATACCGAAGTCTCGCACTTTTCTGTGGCAAAGTGCGCTATGGGAGGGCGTCACCGGCATTAGTTTTGGCCCTAGAAATTTGCTTTGACCTGCTGGTTTTATAGAGATGAAAAAGCCGGGCTCCCCTATTGGGGAAGCCCGGCAGTGCGTGTTGAAACCGTGAAGAGGCGTCTCTCCTAGCGCATAGGAGACGCCACCCCTAGCAATAACTAGCTATTAAGCTTGTTAATGTCGTCGTCGGTGATGGTGTCTTCCTGGCTGGACGATTTGTCTTCGGAGGATGCGGTCTCATTGTGGGAATCGGAGGACTCGCTGCCGGAGGATGCGGAGCCAGACGACTGAAGGTTGACACCAGATACTGTCTTAGTGGTGAGGTCGTAGGGCATCGTGCCATACCAGACGCAGTGGACTGCCTCGAGCGTACCGTCGACCGTGATGCCGTCGAGGGCATCGCTCACGGCACGGCACAGTTCGTCATTGGACGAGAGGCCCGCAACACCAAGCGTCGAGGGCGCCTCGAGCGCACCGACATAGGAGATCTCGCTCATCAGGCGTGCAAGGTAGCCGCCGGCCGTGGAGTCGCAGATCACATAGTCGACTTCGCCGGACTCGAGCGCCTCAAAGCACTCGTTGATGTTGGGGTAGGTCTTTTGGTTGGCGGTGATGCTCTGCTTAGCAAGCGCCTCCTGCGAGGCCGATGACATCTGGACACCCAGAGTAGACGTGTTAAGGGTATCGGTGGAAACGTTTAGCGACCCACCATCGCTGGTTCTACCGAACACGGAAGCGGCATCGTACAGGCAGGTGCCGAGCGAGCTAACGTCCCCGTCCGTGGAGTTGATCTCGCCGATAAAGATATCAGCCTTTTTGTCGCCGAGCGCGGAACCTGCCGAGGACGCATCGACAAAGGCGACCTTAAGGCCCATGCGGCTTGCGAGGGCGCGGGCAGCGTCGACTGCATACCCCGTGAGCTCGCCGTCAGCGCCCTGCATGGCCTGCGGCGCATCGGAGGTATCGAGGGCAACCGTCAGGGTACCGGGAGTGACCAGGGCATCATCCGACACCGTGGGCGTGACGGTCTCGTACTCGATCTGGTCGATCGTGGGAGTCGTGAACGTAGACAGCGGGTTGAACGCGCATCCGCTCAGGCCCAAAACGGCGATGACCGCTGCGGTCCCAGCACCTAACCGAGCCGCGTGCATCAAGCTGCCCCTCACCATGTCCACTACCCTGCCTTCTGTGTCGTATACGATCCGTGCGTTGCGCGGAATATCAGATTGTTCCCACCAGCTGACCTGGTATTTGACCCCACACTTGCGCACCGGGGTGTTTGCTCGGGAGGCCGCAGCCACCTTCACGACTGGCCCGCTCGCCCGCGAGGCGGTATTGCCCCAAAGAAAGTAGAACGGACGGTGCGGCTTACATCTAGGACGCGCCATGATCGCGCCGCGCGCACGCGGTCGCTTACGTGGATCCCTTTGACCGCGTCTGTCTTGGACTAGGACGGGCATTTCGTCCGTCCGCAACCACAGCCTGGTAGGAACGTAGCGCATTATAGCTAAGTTCAAGCTAAAGTTTAAGGTTAGGGGCGTCATTCGCATCGCGAGTACAGATTTCGCAGGTCGGAGTGGGCTATTCGTGCCCCTGTGAAGCCCGGAGCTCCCCTACGGGGAGCTCCGGGGCACCCTTCTTGGGGTGCCGTGGCCAAAATATGGCAAATATGAGTACTGTCACCAATTTAGTAACAGGCAATTTTGGCCTCTCGGACAGATTTTGCGCTCAGTGTCGCCAACCTGATGCTTAGTTATTCTACATTTGTATATTATCTTCTTACTTTATGCCGTCCCCGAGTCCTAAATTCCTTGATTTTGCTGTTACTGATTTAGTGACAGTACTCATATTTGCCATATTTTGGCCAGGGCATATGATTAACCCCCTAATTTCGACGTGAATTAGACCGGCTTAAGCCCAAAACACGCCCGCAGCGTGTTAAGCAACGCCTCTTGCTTCTTCCTGCGGGCGTCGACGCGATTGCGGTACCGCTTGCCCATGCGTTGATGGATACGCCATGCGAGTGCTTCCATCGCTTCCATGTCGCAAAGCATCTCGTTGTTGACCGTCGCGACCTCGATTCCCATAGTAATCAAGCCCGTGTTGCGCTTTTCATCATGGATACGTCCCCTCCGAGAGGAATGGCCCAGCTCACCGTTATATTCCAGGTCAAACCGGGCCGCTTCTTGATACGCATCGCAAACTGCATGGGGCATCCCCGAGATTGCCTGCGCACGATCGTTGAACTCGATTTTGTAGTCGGTCTTAAAAGGACCACAGGAAAATCCGCCATAGGAAAACGGAAGTGAAAACATGGCGAGCATGATGCACTCCATGGGTGAGCGCAGGTTTTCCGACAGATACGGACACAAACGCCGCAGTTGTTTGGCCGCACTCCCCTTGCATACCGCAAGGTAATCTGCCAGGCGATCGGGCGTCAGCGCCAGCTCGACTTCAAAGTAGCCCACGTCTGCTGGCTGGTCCTTGTCCTTTGCAAGTTTATTCGTAACAGGCGAGGTGTAGGGAGGCAGATACTTCCCGCGGTCGCTCAGTGAAATCTTAGAGCACAGCTCCTGGGCCAGGGCAAACGCCTGGATGCAGCCGACCTCGCGCGCAACGGCAACACAAAGGGCCTCGGGAGATAGGCTGTACACCCCCGGTTCCACCTCTAGAATCGAGCCGGCGGGCAACCCGGAACACACGGACCAGCCTACGCCAGGCATGCGGCGGCGCTGCGCCGCAGATCCCACCAGCAAGCACAGATCTTCTTGCACCTCGCCACTTTTGGCTCCAATTCGCACCAAGTCAGGAAGATAGATATCCTCGGTCGAGGGCGACGACGTGCGCAGCACACGGCGCTCTTCATCGGGATTAAGGTCCTTCCAGCTGATATAGCCCATCTGCCGGCGCTCGGCGCGCATCATGCGCAGCGCTGAAGCGCCTGTTAGGATTACGGAAGCCGCTAGCTGTTCGCCTGTCGGCTCGTTGCGCCGCTCAATCTTCACTGCCACAAAACCACCCCTACCAAACACGTGCGATAGCAAGGCCATCGACTGCCGCAGCGCCGGCACGCTTGAGCTCCGCCGAGGCTGCTGCCATGGTCGCGCCCGTGGTGATAACGTCATCGATAAGCAGTAGGCGGCGGCCGTGCACGTCCTCAACCGTCTCGTACATGCCTTGGGCACGCTCGCGACGCTCCTCACGACCGAGTTCGCGCTGGTCGCCATGCCCGTACTTGACGAGGGCATCGAGCAGGGGAACACCCGACAGCTCGCAAAATGGGCGCGCAATGGCCTCCATATGATCAAAGCCACGCCGCCGAAACGCTGCCGCCGTCGCAGGCACAAACACCACCGCATCCGCACCGGACAGCACACCTCCTAAGCGTTCGGGCGCTACGACCTGGGCATGCAGGGCGGTGTCGTAGAGCAGCTCCGCCAGATACGGCGCCAGGCGTCGCTCGCCCGCGTCCTTGTACGCTTTAATGATGCGCGGCAGCGGATGCGCATAGACGGAGCACGCCAGGCAGCGGTCGAGCGCCTCCGCCATTGCCGAGGACGTGCCCTCGACCGAACACTCAGTGCACAGCAAATCCCCAAACGGGGCGCCGCATCGGGTACAGCTATGACGTGGGTCGATGAGCGTGAGCGCGGCCAGGCAGTCTTGGCAAATAAGCGCACCGGCGCGCTCGCAGCCGGCACATCGTGTTGGCGACAATGCCTCGAGTGCCTCGCGTGCCGCCCGCTCGGCAAACGGCAGCAATTCGTCCGCAAACGGTAGGGCGCCGGCACCCTGCAGACGGCTCAATTTGTTCAGATGGCTCTTCAAGACACAACCCTCCCTACGTTCGGTCGCAGGGAGGGTTGTTGATTCAGCGCTATGGTACCCCGACGCGATTGGGGTAAGGCGGGTTAAATCCGCTCGCGGGCGTTATTCGCCGGCGGGCGGTTGTGGTGCGGCCGAAGACGGGGTCGAGCCCTCGCCACCATTCTGGCGCGGCTTGCGGGAACGGTGACGGCGACGGCGCTTTTGGCCCTGGTCGGCCGAGCCCTCGCCACCGCGATCTTCGCGCGGCTCGCGCTCGTCGCGAGCGGCGCCACGCGAAGCCTTGGCAGCCGCTCCCCCGCCATCTCCGGGACGCCGGCGCGTGACCTTGACCTCGCCATCCGAGACCTGATCGGCCACGGAGGGCACTGAGGGCTTCTGCTGCGCGCCCGAGGAATGGCGACGGCGCGGACGCGGGGCGCGCTCCTCCTCGCCACGTGACTTGCCGCCCTTGTCGGCAGGCGTATCGGAACCCGAGGGATCCTTGGAAGCGGCACCAGCCTCGCGAGCAGCTGCGGCGCGGAAGGCATCCTCGCGCTCCTCGCTCGACAGGTGACGGCGGCGACGGCGCGTGGGGTTCATGCCACCGCCGCGGTTTTGCTGCTGAGGCTGCTGAGTCTCGCGCTCGCGGGAGGAGTTCTTGCCTGCAGCTGCAGCCTCGCCGACATCGCCCGAGCCCGCGCGCTTGCGACGACGACGGCCACCGGCGGCCTCCTCGGCCTCGGGCGTTGCGGCATTGCCACGGCCCTTTCCGCGGCCACGACCCTCGCCCTGCCCCTGACCGGCGCGAGCATCGGATTCAGCATCGCGACGACGGCGCTTGGGCATCGACGTACCGGCCAGACGGTCGGCGCTCGACAGGCCATCGCCCACGTCGACGCCGTTCTCGCGGTCGAGTTCCATGAGCGCCAGACGCATCTCGGGCGACTCGATGCGCTCGAGCACGTCGCGCGTCACGCAGTCGGGGCGGCAGTTGCAGCCCTGCTCGGCGGCCTTCTTTTTGCAGCCCTCCGAGCAAGTCATATCGGCCAGGTTGACCTTAAAGACCTTGCCGTTCTCCAGGCGCAGCACCAGCTGCTCACGCGGCGTGTCATATTCCTGAATACGCGCCTTGCCGAGCGGCGTATCGATGAGCGTCTTCTTTTTGGGCGCACGGCTCTTAAAGTCCTTGTAGGCCTCGAACTCGTAGCGCAGGCAGCACATCAGGCGGCCGCACACGCCGCTGATCTTGGAGGAATTGAGCGGCAGGTCCTGCTCTTTTGCCATGCGGATCGAGACGGGCTCAAACTGTCCGCCAAAGCGCGTGCAACAGAGCTCCTGGCCGCACTGGGCATAGCCGCCCACCAGGCGAGTCTCGTCGCGCACACCGATCTGGCGCATGTCGACGCGAATGTGCAGCGTCGAGGACAGATCCTTGACGAGCTGGCGAAAATCGACGCGCTC
>CAKUGA010000022.1 GCA_934654515.1 uncultured Collinsella sp.
TAGCCATCAAACGGCAAAGTCCCCGTCGAGCACACGCCCGGCGGGGACTTTTTCTATGCCGACTGCCCGACCACCACGAAGGGGACAGGCACCTTTGTGGTGGTTTTGGACTTGGCCGGCCGGTTTGTCTCGATCTGTAACACCTGGAGCCCGTTGAGCATCGCAGTTGTTACAGATCGAGATATTGCTCCAACCGCCTCCGCTTTGTCTCAATCTGTAACAGTTAGAGGCCAAATTCCTCGCTGCATGTTACAGATCGAGACGTTAGGTTGGCGGCCGAACAGTTCATCTCAATCTGTAACATCTAGAGCCGTTTTGGGCAGTTTGGTGTTACAGATTGAGATTTTGCTGAGGCCGAGAACGAGAGCCGTCACCCAGCTCTAGCGCTTGCGGCGCTTGGTCGCGGCGAGGCCGGCGGCGGCTACGGTCGCGCCGGCGATGCCTAGGGCGGCGACCGTCATCGCGGTGGTATCCCCCGTGGTAGCCAGGACAGCATCGCTCTTCTTGGCCTGCGTGGTTTTCTCAACCGTCTTGGTCGTGGCGGTTGTCGTGGCCGACTTGGCCGTGGGTTTGGTCTCGGGCTTCACCTCGGGCTTAGTCTCAGGCTTCACCTCAGGCTGCGGCGTCGGCTTGGGATCCGGCGTAGGCTGCGGATCGGGAGTCGGCGTGGCCTCGGGCGTAAACGTCAGATTAGTACTCAACCATAGCGTGTAGATCCAACCGCTGTCGGGATCGATCTCGCTTGCCTCGCTCGCCTGATATCCGCACTCCACGCCATTGACCATCAGCTTAGTGTTCGGCGTAAAGTAGAAACCGCGCGCCGGCTTAAAGTACAGGCCGTAACGATAGGTCACACCAGGCTTAAAGGCATCGATGTGGTTGGTGATGTTCTGGTCCCAGAACTCAACGGAATTTACGTCGCTGCCGTCGCTGCCCGTCCAGAACTCACACTGGAGAATAGAGTCGGAACCCGCCGGAGTGCCCGCCGTAAAGACCGGCTTATCGCCTGCCTTGAAGGTGGTCGTGGCGCCGTTGACCTCGATAACGTCGATGGCACGCCATTCGTCGATCGGCTGCTCGCACAGCATATTGTCAGCGTTTGGCGCGAAGACGCCGTTGTCGGTCTTGATGTGGTGCGCCCAATGACCGTTGACGTTCATATTGCAGTCATCGGCCACGGTATTGTCGCCCTTGAGCCTCAGCTCAACGGAGTACATGTAGAACTTGCCCTCTTCGAAGTGGTCAATCTTCTTCATGCCCGGCTTGTACTCTGCGGGATCGGAATACCAGAAGGCGACGGGCTTGAGCTCCGCAGGGTCGCTGCCATCCATCTCTTCCCAGCACTCATAGGCAATCTCATACTTATCGGCATCGGCGGCAGGAATCGTCGCGGTCGCACGCGGCGCCTCGCCTGGCGCGTAGACGATTTTCACATCGTTGACGTTTAGATTCTCAAGAGCTTCGTTTTCCGACGAAGCAGGCATCGTAATTGTTTTAATAGCAGGGACATACAGGAATTCTCCGCTTAGACTCGACTTTACGGTTTCCCCGTTTACGGTAACAACGGTTTCATCGCTGAAGGAATATCCGTCTTTTGGCTTCAGCATAAGAGAATACACGTACTCTTTCCCGCTTTTAAACTTTGTAATAGTCGGCAGGGAACCATGTGAGCCGTTATCGGAATACCAGGCAGCAACGGGTTCGTTGTTTTCAAATTCCTGCCAGCATTCATAAGCGATTTCGTATTTATCTGCATCGTAGTTAGGGACACCTGCCGTCGCCTGCGGACCAGTATCCAGCTGCCAATTGAAGTTCGTATTCTGAACATTGGCAAAGGAGATGGATTCCGATTCTGATTCCGCTGCCGGGATAACAAGGCACGCCCTCTCGTAGACATGGGTGCGGGTGTAGTAGTCATCCCGGATCTCGTTAATAGTGGGTTTCCCGGTCGCCTCGGTGTCTCCTTTAAAGGCGTCGTCCGGATCACCGATGATGATATTCCCGGGCTCTGTACCCGTATACGTAAGCTTGGATCCATCATAGGTGGTCGTCATCTTGGACTTATTCTCCTTGTACTCCGTAAAGTACTTCTGCTCCTCCTTCTGTCTCTGAATCTTGCTGATATCCAGGGTAAGCGTTGTTTTATTGCTCGCACTGTCATACGCCGCATGGACGATCAAGTCCCCCAGGCCGATAAAAGTCAAAGCGCTACCATCGAGAGCAGACTGGTCTCCATCTACAAGGGCAATCCCCTCCACATACTCAATCGTTTCTTCTTTCTTGATGTCGGTGTAATTGTTCCGCACCGTAGTATTGACCCTAACGCCGCTGCCGCCAACAACATCGGTCACACCGCAGGGCATGATGGCGTCATTCGCCGGCGTGGCGGCGTTGTCGCTGGGAGTATTTTGTTCAGCGGGTGCCGCATCGTTGGATTCATCGGTGGCGCCAGTCGGGGCCGTCTGCTGAGGCTCAACGGTGGCTTGCGCCGCCGGAGCAGCATCGGTTGCAGGCGCGGTCGAAGCAGCTGGTGCGGTCGTTGCGGCCGCATCCTCCGCAACCGTCGGCGTCACCGGAGCCGCGGCAACCTCGTCCATCGCACCGACGGGATCGGCACATTCCGTCGCCAGCGCTACGCTCGGCAGCAGCAGCTGACCGACCATAAGCGCACATGCGCCGGCGCAAGCGATTTTGGCACCCACACAACGCCAGGTACCGTGAACCAGCGAGCAGGTGGACTCACGTTGAGCTTGCTTGTCAAAGTGGCTTCCGTTCATAACGGCCTCCTTGGTCGTAGGGACATACCACCACAAAGGTGCCTGTCCCCTTTGTGGTGGTCCTGTACAACCAAGATGTGCCAAAAGACTCCGTATGCCTAGGTTCGTAGATGCGAACCTAGGCCTCTACCTGCGGAAATACAAAGAGCCGCCGCGAGGGCATTTGTGCTCGCGCGGCGGCTGAAAATGGCTATGAAAGCTTGCGCTAGCGGTTGCGGCGCTTGGACGCGACGAAGCCGGCGCCGATGACGGACGCACCGGCAATGCCGAGGGCTGCCGCCGTCGTCGCGGCGCTATCGCCCGTGGCGGCCAGGGCGCCGGAAGCGTTTTTGGCCCCAGCTGCAGTCTTGGTCGTAACGGTCTTGGTGGTCTTTGCGTCCTTGTCTACGGGTTTGAGGTCAGGCTTCTGCTCGGGATTGGGCATGGGATCGGGCTCCGGAGCCGGCTCGGGGTCCGGCGTTGGGTCCGGCTCCTGCCCGTCTCCAAAATCAATCGCCACATCATGGGCGACCTCGGCAGAACCGACGATATCCGAAATCGCAGACGAACCGGCAACACCGATGACCTGCCCGCTCTGGGAACTAGGCCATTGCCCCGTATCGACAACCTTCTTCACATCGCGCACGGCACCGTCCGTCGGAGTCGTAATCATCGCGTTCCCTCGTAAATCGATCATCGCGGCATGGTACAGGGTCGCATTCGCGCCGTTGCGGTTGATCGCATAGATTCCCGCAGTCGCGCCCGAAGCCTCAATCTTCGATTTGAAAATCTGGATACGAGGCGTTTCAAACCTGGTATTTGCCTCTGCCATGATTCCAAAACTTTGATTGCGATCGGCGTCGATGCCGCTTGCGGCAGACAGGCTTCGAGACGTGAGGTTCGACTTCTCGACAAGCATCCACACCGCGCCGGCTTGCGAGCGTGCGCTGATACCCGCCGAGAGCGAAGCCGCACTACCAGCCGAAAGCGTGACATCGGCTCCGTTAACGATTTTCATGAGGGTATTCTTCTTGATACCAAACGTATTGATGCACATGGAAGCCCACGAGGCATCGCCAGTCTTAATCGACAGACTGGCGCCATCGACGGTGACATCGCCGCCGTGCTCATAAGCGGAATCCGGCTCTTCCTGCTCGCCTTCCTGGGCAGCGTGTCTGTTTGGAATGTTATCAGCATGGATACCGCAGATGATCTCCATTGGACGCCAAGATCCTTCAGGCGATTTCGCCTCGATTTTGACATCAGCGCCCTTATCGATTGTCACGCTGCCGGCCGTCGCGCGAATGCCCGCCACGTTTTCCGCTGCACCCGAAGCCGTCGCGTTGACGCTGACGCCGCTGATGGTCACATCGCCGCCGGTCCTGCCGTCTCCCGACGCTGTAATTACATCGTTCTGGCCCGTCGCATTCAGGGTGCCGTCGCCGGTAATGGCAAGGTTACCGTTCTTAACAGCAATGGCGCTCTGCCCGGCGTCGGCCGTGACGGTGTTGGTGCCCGTCACGCCGATGGTAAGGTTGCCCTTGGCGCCGATGGAGCCGCCGTCGTAGCCGTTGAGCTTCATGTCGTTAGCGCCATCCCAAGACCAGGTTCCTGCCTCGTCGCCGGCAGCGGTGCCCGCGTCGTACTGCGTGCCGCCCACGTTGACCCAGTCGGCGGCGAGCGCCACGCTCGGCAGCAGCAGCTGGCCGGCCATGAGCACACAGGCCCCCGCGCAGGCGAGTTTTGCGCCCACGCGGCGCCATGTTCCGTGGGAGAGCGAGCACGCGCGGCCGTGGTCGATTGAGTTGTCATGGATTTGCGTTCGCATGTGAGCCTCCTTGTCGTAAGGGGTGCTTCTGTAACACCATGTTACGGGAAGATAGCCGGATCCCGGGGCACAAATTCTCAAGTGACGCATCTGCCAGCGCAAAAGGCAACGAGTATGCGATTGCCAAGCGCGCCCCGCCCCCGAAAGGCCCGCCCCCTAACGTCATGGTCTACAATCGAGGGCACGATTATTCCGTCCACCCAAAGGACCGTTCTTGAACCTGAGCAAGCCTAAAATCAACGCACTTTTGGCGCTCGCGCTCTTTGCCTTCGTTTTCCTTGGCGCCGAGTTTCGCTTCGACATCAATGTCGGGCTGCTCGCCGGTGCCGAACGCGTTGTGATCGCACAGGGCTTTATTCTGGGCGCGAGTGTACTCGGCTTTATCGGATACGCGCCGCTGCTCGGGCTCGCACAGCGCAAAGGCCAGTCCCAGGCAGCTGTCAGTGTCGCCGTCCCCATCGCCATCTTGGGGCTGACTCAGATTCAGTCCCCCACGAGCCCGCTTGCGCTCGAGATTCTGGGGTGCCTCGCATTCCTCGGGCTCGGTCTGCTGGGTGCCGCTGCTCACCACGCCTTTTCGTTGGCATTCCAGAATGACTCCAAACTCGCCACCGGCGCAGGGGCAGCCTATGCCGCGGGCATCCTGATGCAATTCGTCACCAACCTGATTGATTGCGGTGGCATCGCCGAGCTCATCATTCTTGGCGCAGCGACTATCGCCATCTCCGCCCTCAGCGCCACTACCCAAGAGGCAAACGAGGGCCCCAGCCCCACCATCAATCCCTTTGCCGAGCCCTCGCACGCCCTCGCCAAGCAGGCGTGCTGGAGTATTGCGCTCGTCATGATTCTCGCCTGCCTGTTCTCGACGCTCGATAACGTCGTCACGTTTTCCAACGCCCACGGCACCATCGCTGTTCAGACCTGGCCACGCCTCTTTTTGGCAGCGAGTGGTCTCGTCGCCGGCATCGTCTTTGATCTTGCCGAGCGTCGCTACATGGGACTCGTCATGCTCGGCGTCACGGTGCTTTCCACCATTTCAATCTTGGCCGTCGAGGCCGGGGCCGACCCCAACTTGGGCCTTATTGTCTTTTATCTGAGCTCAGGCTTTTTCGTTACATTCTTTACCGCCACGTTTACGCAGCTGGCGCCCCGCATGCACACGCCCGCCCTGTGGGCCGGCATGGGGCGCGCGACCAACAATGTATGCGCATTCACAACATCTGGCGTCTCGCTGGCACTGGTTACCTCGGGCAATGTTGCCCTCATCATGATCGGCGCGGTTGTGCTGCTCGTGGCGGCCAGCGCTGCGTTCGTTGCCGCAGGCCTATTCCGCCTGCCCCAAACCGAGCAGGAGCGCGAATACCAGCAACGAGCCGAGGAAGCACTCGCCGCACCCTCCATTGAGGAACAGCGTCAGGTCTTCATCGCCGATCACGCTCTCACCCCGCGCGAAGTCGACGTGCTCATGGCTGTAACCCAAGACGAGCGTCCGCTCAAACAGATCGCCGAGGAGCTCGGCATCTCAATGCGCATGGTGCAGCGCCACCTGAGCTCCATCTACCAAAAGACCGACACGCAGACGCGCGCCGGCCTCACCAAAGCCTTCCCCTCCGCCTAAAAAACCACCGCAAAGGGGACAGGCACCTTTGTGGTGGTTTTGGAGTCTAGCCTTCGAGCTGAGCTACTTTGTAGCGGTAGGCTGCGGCGATGACGTCCTTGCAGCCCTCGCGACCCAGCTTGGCGCGGTTGACGACGATGTCCTTGCCGCTCGTCATCTTCCACTTGCCGGCGCTGTAGCGCTTGTAGAATGCCTCACGCGCCTTCTGCTGCTGCTTGACCAGCTTGGCGCCCTTCTTTTTGTTGAGGCCACGCTTCTTGCGAACGATCTCGACGCGGTCCTCAAAGGGGGCGGTCACCAGCACGGCAATGTGGTTGGGGTTATTGCGCAGCAGGTAATCGGACAGGCGACCCTCGATAATGCAGCTCTCGGTCTCGCCCAGGTCCAAAATCACCTGGCTCATCTTTTGGAACAGCTTGTCCGAGTACGAACGGGCATCGTAACGGTCGGGCAGAAACGCCATGTTCTCCACGGCCAGGCGTTCGTCGTAGGCCGCCATCTTATCGAGCGACTCGCCCGCGCGCAGCGACGCGCGCACCAGCAGCTCGTTGTCGTACAGCGGAATCCCCAGCTCATTGGCGAGGATACGGCCAATCTCGTGGCCCTCGGCACCAAAGTCACGCGCGATGGTAATGACCACGGGGCTCTTCTTGTTCACCAGATCGCTCATCGCGATTCCTTTCTAACAAATGAGAAAAAAGCTGTTTATCGCCTTTTCCCACGATAGCGTACCTGGGTTTTCCTGGTGCCCAAGATTGGCCTGAAAGAGGAGCGACGCGTACTTTGGTACGCGAGCGACGGTTTGAAGGCCAAGGTTGGGTGCCAGGGAAAGCCAGGCTATGCGGCTACGATACGTCGTTGATATGCTCGGACCAGCAGCGAGATACCAAAGTTCAGCGCAAAGTACATCGCAAACACCAGACCGTAGAGCATAAGCACCTGCGACAGGTCGATCGCGTGCGCCATCACGACGTTTGCCGTGTACATGAGTTCGGCCACGTTAATGCCCGAAAGATACGAGCTGTCCTTGATGACGGTCGTGCACTGGCTAAACAGGGCCGGAATGATCGTCTTAAACGTCTGTGGCAGGATGATATAGCGCATGGTGGCAAAGAAGCCGAAGCCCTGGCTCTGCGCCGCCTCAAACTGGCCACGCGGAATCGAGTTGAGGCCGCCACGCACAATCTCGGCCATAACGGCGCTGGTGAACAGCGTAAAGGCGATGGTCGAGATCACAATGTCCAGGCCCTGCACCGTAAAGTAGATAAACAAGATCCACAGCAGGTTAGGCGTGCAGCGGAACAGCTCGATATAGGCACTCACCAAAATGCGGAACGGGCGGGGCGCATAGCTCTTGACGAGCGCCAGCACCGTGCCAAAGATGAGCGAGAAAAAGATCGACAGCGCCGAGATCTCGATCGTCTTAACAAAGCCGCCCCAGATGTAGAGCAGGTTGGTCGCGTTGAAGATTTCCATGCGCTAGGCCTCCTCTACGTTGTCGAGCCCCAGCTCGGCCAGGCTCACACCGCGCGGACGCTCCTTGGAGCGGCGCTCGAGCCACTGCACCAGCATGGCGAGCGGAAAGCAGATGATGAAGTACATAAGGCAGCAAACGATGTATCCCTGCAGGTAGCCATACAGGCTTACGAAGTTGTCGGAGCGATACATAAGGTCACCGCCGGCCACGAGCGCCAGCACCGACGTGTTCTTGACCAAGTTGAGCGCCTGGTTGCACAGCGGCGGCAGGATAATCTTGAACGTCTGGGGCAGCACGATGTACCAGTAGGCCTGCGCACGGGTGAAGCCCTGGCTCTGAGCCGCCTCCATCTGACCGCGCGGAACGGCCTCGATGCCGGTGCGGATGACCTCCGAGATGTAGGCCGCGTGATACAGGCCCACGCCCAGAAAGCCCAGCACGAACGGCGCGATACGCACCGGCTGGTCGGCACCGGTTATGGCCTGCAAAAACTGCGGGCCGGCCATGTACATAAAGAGCACCTGCACGGGCAGCGGAGTGTTCTGGTAAAACTCCACGTACACGCGACTGATGGCGCGCAGCACGCGCGAACGGGTGGTCGAGAACACGCCCAGCAGCGTGCCCAGCACCAGCGACAGCAGCAGGCCGGCAACAACCACCTGCAGCGTCACGCCAAAGCCCTCCCAGAAGGGCCCCATGTTTTGAAATGTCGTCGACCAGCGGTCGGCGTCAAACAATCCTTCGAGCATTTGATTCCTTCCTTGGACGAACGCTTACACAAGACCCCAGGTCTTGACCTCTTGATCGAGCCAGCCGTCGGCCAGGCGATCGCAAATCACCTGATCGACCACCGCCGAAAGGTCGCAACCCTTCTTGGTCGCCACGCCGTAGCCCTGCTCGCCAAACTTGACCTCGGGCTGCAGCAGCTCGACGGTCTCGTTCATGTAGCCGGCCAGCGTGGAACGGTCCATGGCAAAGACGTCGATATTTCCGGCGTCGAGCGAACTCTTGATGATGGGATAGCCGCTAAAGGCCCTAAACTCAGGCTTGCAGTGAAAGTCGTTGTCCTTGATCATCTGCTCGATCAGGCCCTGTGTGGTGGCGCCTTGGCTCACGCCGATAACCCTGCCATCCAGGTCTTCAATCGAGGTAAAACCCGAACGCTTCTTGACCATGAGTCCCACGTAGTCGGTGCGGTACGGCGTCGAGAAATCCCAGCTCTTCTTGCGCTCGTCGGTGATGGTGTAGGTCGCCGCGACCACGTCGAGCTGGCCATTATCGATGAGCGGGCCACGCGTCTTGGGCGTTACATCGGTAAACTCGACAAGCTCCTGGGCACGGGCCTCCTTGTAGCTCACGCCAAAGACGGCAGCGGCGATCTGGTAGCACAAATCGACTTCCATACCCTCAAAGCGGCCCTTGGCGGTGTCGTAATAGCCATAGCCGGGAACGTCCTTCTTAACGCCGGCATTCAGATGGCCACGCGACTTGATGGCCGCGAGCTTGGACCCCTTATCGGAGCTCTCGCCACTGGCGGAGCTGCCGCAGCCGGTGAGCGCGGTGCCCGTCAATGCGAGCATGCCGGCCCCCGCCAGCTGCAAAAAGTGACGGCGCGATACGGCCGCCCTCGTCATATCCGTCATGTCCATCACCCGCGCCTAGTGCAAAATCTTGGACAGGAACTCGCGGCAGCGCGGGTTCTCGGGATTATCGAAGAAGTGCTCGGGCGTACCCTCCTCCAGGATGCGGCCGTCCTCCATAAAGATGACGCGGTCGGCCACCTGGCGCGCAAAGCCCATCTCGTGCGTCACGCAGATCATGGTGATGTCCTCCTGCGCGAGCTCGATCATAACGTCCAGGACCTCCTGGACCATCTCGGGGTCGAGCGCCGAGGTCGGCTCGTCAAACAGGATGATGGGCTGCTTGGTGCACAGGGCGCGGGCGATGGCGATGCGCTGCTGCTGACCGCCCGAGAGGTTCTGCGGATACTCGCCGGCCTTATGCGCCATGCCGACGCGCTTGAGCGCGGCGATGGCGATCTCGGTCGCCTCATCCTTGCTCTTCTTTTGCAGCTTAATGGGCGCGAGCGTCAGGTTGCCCAGCACCGTCATGTTGGGATACAGGTTGAACTGCTGGAACACCATGGAGCTGTACTTGCGAGCCATCTCCAGGTGATTCTTCTTGGTAAGCGGCGTACCGTCGATAATGACTTCGCCCGATGTGGGCTCCTCAAGATAATCGACGCAGCGGATGAGCGTCGACTTACCCGAACCGGACGGCCCGATCATTACGAGCTTCTCGCCGCGCTTGACGGTGAGGTTGATATCTTTGAGCACATGCAGGTCGCCAAAGTACTTGTTGAGATGCTTGATCTCGATCATGTCTGCCATGAATGTTCCTTCCCTGCGTTTATACGAATTGCACTATTGTACGGAAAGAACCACGTTTCCGCAGCCCACACTGCATCACCGTAAAGAACCCGCAACCTTTCACCCATTCATTGGGGACAGACTTAAATGAGTGCCCGCTCATTGGGCACTCATTTAAGTCTGTCCCCAATGAGTGGGACATTGCCGCAACCGCCCTTGTTGAGCATAAGTCAGCGAAAACCCGCACACGCGAGCAAGGTGACGTGAAATGAAAGGGCGCTGACCTTCTGGTCGCGCCCTTGAAATTGAACGTCAGATTGCCGCGTGTGCGGGTTTGCAGCGTCGAGCCGTTACGCGGTTTGGTAAAACCGCGTAACAAATTACGCGAGTTTCGCGCCGACGATCTTGGCTGCGGCCGGCTTATCGAAGTTGCCGCCCGTGGCCTTGCCGAGTGCCCCCATGACCTGACCCATCTGCTTCTTGGACGTGGCGCCCAGCTCGGCGATAACCTGCTCGATCAGGGCCTCGAGCTCCTCGCCCGAAACCTGCGCGGGCAGCAGGCTCTCCAGAATCTTGACCTGCTCGGTCAGGTTGTCGGTACGCTCCTGGTCGGTACCGGCCTTGATGGACATCTCCAGCGTCTCGCTCGTCTGCTTAATCAGACGCTTGATCATACTGTTGACGTCTTCCTCGGTCACATCGCGGCGCTCGTTGACCTCGATATTCTTCACCTCGGCCTTGACCTGGCGAATGATGGACAGGCGAACCTTGTCCTTAGCCTTCATGGCCGCGATCATTTCCTTCTGCAGCTCTTCGTTGGTCATCTGCAAATCCTCCTCAATAGCGTGGGCGGCACTCGTATGAGCACCGCCCCATGATTACTCAGTCGTCGACGAATCGTCGGTCGAACTCTTGGTAACGCCCTTCAGACTGACGTTGTACGGCACGTCCTTGGGCATGGGGTTAACGGTGATGTCGGCATCCTTCTTGTACTGCTCCAGCCACTCGCTGTACGCGGTGCTGGCCGCCTGCGTCTTCACCACGTTGGAGACATACTTCTTGATGGCCTTGGGCACCTGATTGATGTCATCGACCTGGTCATCGACGTGGAAGTAGTCGGTGCACTTGATGATGTGATAGCCGTACGTCGACTCGACAACATCGCTCACGTCGCCCTTGTTGAGCCCCTCGAGCGCCGTCTGGTAGCTGTCGACAAAGGTGGTGAGCTTATCCCAGCCCACATCGCCCTTCTTCTCCTTGGAACCGGTATCCTCGGAGTACTGTTCAACGGCGTCCTCAAAGCTCAGCTCACCGGAGTTGATCTTGTCCAGGCACTCCTGCGCCTTGGCCTTGGCGGCGGCCTTGTCCTCGTCGGACGCGTCGGAATCAACCTTGATCAAGATGTTCGACGAACGACGGGCATCGTTGTAGTTGGACAGGTTCTCGTTGATGTAATCGACGATCTCGCTGTCCTTAGGCTTGCTGGTGGGCGCCACGGCATCCTTGAGCTTCTGCTGCGCCAGGCTCTCCTTGAGCGAATCCTTGTAGGTGTCCTCGGTATAGCCGTAGGTCTTGAGGGTCTTCTTAAAGGTCTTGGCGCCGCCCGCGCTCTTGCACGCGTCCTTCCAGGCCTTCTCGACTTCCTCGTCCGAGACGGTCACGCCGTTTTCCTTCTGCGCCTGCTGGAGCAGAATCTGCTGCGTGTAGGAGTCGATGAGTTGCTTGCGATACTTCTTGGGCGTGAGGTCGTTGTCGACCAGATACTGCGCCCAGTCCTTGTCCTTGGTGTAGCCGTAGGACGTGCGCATGCTCATGATCTGCTTGGTCACGGTGTCCTCGGTGAGGTTGGTGCCGTTGATGGTGGCAGCCACACCGCCGGTAAGCTTGTAGCCCGTGCTGGTGTCCTCGGCTTGCGACATCAGGCCGGAGCACGCCATGGCCGAGACGGAAAGCAGCATCGCCAGCACGCCGATGACCACCAGGACGATCTTGACGGTCTTGGACACGTAGGTCTTACGCTGCTTCTTGCGAGAGCTGGAGGCGACGCGAGCCTGCTGCTCGGGCGTCGGCGCGGCCTCGGGGTTCTTTTTCTTATTTGCCATGTTTGGCCTTTCGCAAAACGAATCGAACAAACGCCATTGTGTCACAACGAAGCCCCCGCGGCACGCTTGGTGCATTGGGGACGGGTTAATCTGCACCATTTTGGTGCAAAGGGGACAGCTCTGGCAGTTGGCACTTAGGGACGTTCCTTTTCTGCCGGCAGTTAGGGACAGTCCCCAAGTGCCGGCACATAAGGAACGTCCCCAGGTGCCGGCTTAGCCCCACCTTAGAAGTGGCGGCGGATGGCGTCGACCATGCCCTGGGGCGTGGTCTGGCCGAGCACATCGGCTGCGGCGTCCGCGTCCATAAAGATATTCATGAGCGCCTGCAGGGCCTCGACCTGACCGCCCGGCTCGGCGATGCCTAGATTGACGATGATCTGCGCCGGCACCGGAGCGCCCATGCCCGCCATCGCGTTAAACGTCACAGGCGCGGCGGGCTTTACCACGGCAATATAGGGCTTAGCCACAAACCCCGGATCGGTATGCGGGATAGCGATGTTAGCCGCCGGCATGGCAAGCCCCGTGGGATAGGCGCCCTCGCGTGTGCGGACGGCGTCAAGCCAGCCCTCGGCAATGTAGCCGCGCGGGGCAAGCTCGTCCTCGAGCAGCGCAAACACCTCATCCGGCGACGCACACTCCCAATCAAAAAACACCAGCTCAGGCGTAAAAAGCGCTTCGTTATCCGCCATGCGTTCACCTCTCTCACCTAGTCATCGGGGACGTTCTTAAACGACTAGTCATTCAAGAACGTCGCAGGTGACTACTAAAACAAAGGGTGGCCACTTGCGCCTTGGCGCCAATGACCACCCTGACTACTCGGCTAAATTGTACTGTGCGACGCTAGCCGCGAGGCGCATCAATTGCGACCTTGCCGCTGTCCAGCACGTGGACGCGGCCGTCGGCGAGCATCTGCACGACCTCGGGATACAGCACATGCTCGATCGCGTGGATGTGCTCCTCGAGCGTGTCGACATCCCAGCCCTCCTCGACAGCCAGCGCACGCTGGGCGATGATGGGGCCGTTGTCGTAGATCTCGTTGGCAAAGTGCACGGTCACGCCGGTCACCTTGACGCCGCGAGCAAACGCGTCGTCAATCGCATGGGCGCCGGTAAAGCTCGGCAGCAACGCTGGATGCAGGTTGACCACGCGATTGGGGAACGCCGCCAGCAGCGGCGTGTGCACCATGCGCATGTAGCCGGCCATGACCACGTACTCGCAGCCGCGCTCGAGCAGCTCGTGCGCGATGATCTTGTCGGCGGCGATGGGGTCGGCGTAGACATCCTTGGACAGCGTGAGCGTCTGGATGCCCGCGCGCTCGGCACGCTGCAAGCCCTTGGCCGAAGGACGGCTCGACACCACAAGCTCAATCGAGGCGTTGAGCTTGCCGGCGGCGATCAGGTCGATCAGCGCCTGCAGGTTGGTGCCCGAACCGCTGATAAGCACGCCAATCTTGAGCGGCTCAGCCGTATCGGTGCCGGTCGGGCGGGTGTAGGGCACAAAGCCCAGGCCCTCGGCAGAAGCCATTTGCTCGTTAGCGCTCATCGGAGTACACAACCTTACCGGAGCCCTCGACGCACTCGCCCACGCGGAACGGCGTCTCGCCGAGCGCAACCAGAGCCTCGGTCACAGCGGCCTCGTCCTCGGGGGCAACGATCAGGCACAGGCCAACGCCCATGTTGAAGGTCTTGCACGCCTCGTTGGGCGCAAGCTCGGCCTGGCGCGACACGTAGGTGATGACAGGCGGAACGTCCCAGCCCATCTCGGCGCCGTTGCGGGTGACCACGGCGTCGACGTCGTCGGCGAGCGCGCGGTTGAGGTTCTCGGTGATGCCGCCGCCGGTGATGTGGGCAATGGCGTGAACGTTGGCGCCGCCACGCAGCAGCTCCAGAATCGGCTTGACATAAATGCGCGTGGGAGCCAGCAGAGCGTCGGCAAGCGAAGCGCCGCCGAGCTCCTCGAGCGGACGGCTCAGTTCCTCGGCCTTAGCGGCGGCCTCGGGCGTACCCGGCTTGATGCCGTCAACGCCGATGACCTTGCGCACGAGCGAATAACCGTTGGAGTGCACGCCGGTGGAAGGCAGACCCAGGATCACGTCGCCGGGACGTACGTTCGCGGGGTCGAGCATCTTGGGACGATCGACAACGCCCACGGTAAAGCCGGCGAGATCGTAGTCAGCCGGGGCCATAACGCCCGGGTGCTCAGCCATCTCGCCACCAACGAGCGCGCAGCCCGCGAGCTTGCAGCCGTCGGCCACGCCCTTGATGATCTTTGCCATGTGCTCGGCCTCAATATGACCAATGGCAACGTAGTCCAGGAAGAACAGCGGCTCGGCGCCCGAGGCCAGAATGTCGTTGACGCACATGGCGACCAGGTCCTGGCCCACCGTCTCGTGACGGTCCATGATCTGGGCGAGCACGAGCTTGGTGCCCACGCCGTCGGTGCCGCTGATCAGGATCGGGTCTTCCATATCCTTAAGCGCGGCGGCCGAGAACAGGCCACCAAAGCCACCGATGCCGCCGATGACCTCGGGGCGGTTGGTGTCCTTGACCATCTGCTTAATCGCGTCGACGGCGCGGCCGCCCTCGGCGGTATCGACGCCGGCGTCCTCATACGTCACATGCTTGCTGTCGCTCATCTGAGCCTTCCTCTCCCATTACCGTCCGCCGCGCGGGCGCCAAACGGTGCTCATAGTTGCGTTCATTTCGGCGCGCGCCATAACAGCATGCGCCGTCATATCAACAAAACAGCAGGTAAAACCTACCAAAATAAACCTGTCACCACATGGCAGGTTTTAGGCCTCGCCGTGCTCCTCTTCCCAGCTGCGGTCGTCGTATTTCTCGACCACGGCGTCGTCGTCAAAGTGCAGCGGCTTGTCCAGGTTGCGGGGCTTAAAGCCCTCCATAAACTTATCGCGGCCAAAGCTCTCGGGAATCGCCACGGGGTAGCGGCCGGTAAAGCACGCATCGCAGTAACCGCCCTTGGGCATGACCTTAAGCAGGCCCTCGACCGAAAGGAAGGCCAGCGAATCGGCGCCGATATACTCGCAAATCTCGTCGACCGTCTTGTTGGCGCTGATAAGCTGCGACTGCACGTCGGTATCGATACCGTAGAAGCACGGCCAAATGACCTCGGGCGAGTTGATGCGAATGTGAATCTCCTTGGCGCCGGCGTTGCGCAGCATCTTGACGAGCTGCACCATGGTGGTGCCGCGCACGATGGAGTCGTCGATGACGACCAGGCGCTTACCCTCGATGTTGTCGCGCAGCGGGTTGAGTTTCATACGCACGCCCATGGCGCGCAACTCCTGCGTAGGCTCGATAAACGTACGGCCCACGTAGCGGTTCTTGATAAGGCCCTCGCCAAAGGGAATACCGCTCTCGTGCGAATACCCCTCCGCGGGCGGCAGGCCGGAGTCGGGCACGCCGATGACCAGGTCGGCCTCGACGGGCTCCTCATGTGCCAGCTGACGACCCATGTCGTAGCGGCAGGCGTAGACGCTCTTGCCGTTCATGATGGAGTCGGGGCGGGCAAAGTAAACCTGCTCAAAGATGCAGTTGGCGGGCTCTTCGGCGGCAGGCACGCCCTGCTCGGACACAAGGCCCTCGGCGCTGATGCGCAAAATCTCGCCGGGGCGGACGTCGCGGACGTACTCGGCGCCCACGATGTCGAGCGCACAAGTCTCGGAGGCAACAACCCAACCGCCGGCGCGGGTGACATGGGTGGCGGCATCGGCCGTGGCGGCGTCGTCCTGCGACGGCAGCTGCGAAACGGATGCGGCATCGGCCTGGTCCAGGCCCTCGTCTACGAGCTTGCCCAACACGAGCGGGCGAATGCCGTGCGGGTCACGGAAGGCGTAGAGCGCCTGCTCGTTGATGAGCGTCATGGCGTAGCCGCCGCGCACGAGTTCCATGGTCTTGCGAATGCCCTCGCGCAGATGGCCCGTGCGCTGGGTAAAGTAGCCGATGAGCTTGGTCGCGACCTCGGAATCCGAGTTGGAGAGGAACGGCACGCCGAGCTCGATCAGCTGGCGGCGCAGCTCGTCGGTGTTGACGAGGGTGCCGTTGTGCGCAAGCGCGATGATGACGCTATTGATGGTAGAGAGGTGCGGCTGCGAGGCTTCCCAGCTCTTGGCACCGGCGGTACCGTAGCGCACATGACCCACGGCCAGCTGGCCGGAAAGCGTCGACAAGTCGGCATTGGAGAACACGCGGTCGAGCAGGCCCAGATCTTTACGGACCATAACCGTGCCGCCGTCACCCACGGCGATTCCCGCCGATTCCTGGCCGCGGTGCTGCAGCGCACGCAGGCCAAAGTACGTCAGTCGAGCCACGTCGCGATCGGGCGCCCAGACACCAAAAATGCCGCATTCCTCATGCAGCTGGTCGGAGTCCGGATCATACGTCGACATGGTGTTCACCTGTCCCGCGGCACGCTCGGCCGCGCGGATGGTTTCTTGAGACATGGCATCCCCTCAGAGCCTCGTATTTTGGCGTTACCCGCCTTATTATACGCACGGCATGACGCGCTCCCCAGTGCATGAGCAGCGCTTTTTAAAAGCCCACCGAGCTAATAATCCGTTTTGTGACCAAACATTTATTTGGCTACATGACGTGGACGGCAGCTCCGCTCCAATCCACGCCACGGCACTTCTCGTCCACCGTTGGAGATTACATTGTTGCAATTGGGACGTTCGTCCTGTCTTTCGGCTGGTCGGCGGCGTATCCTTATAAGCCACAACATAACGAGAAAGGTTACTTTTCTATGGATCAAAACCAACTCGACCCCAGCGTCCCCAGCGCCACGGAGGTCAAGAAGATCCCGCTTGTCATCAAGGTATACGCAATCCTGTGCATCCTAACTGGCGTGAGTACGCTCCCGTCGGTCGCCGCCTTTATGTGGCAGGTCATCACCTCGCTTGTTAACGGCAACGCCGCCGAAAAGCTCGGCGACAACATGCTGGTCGCGATCGGACTGATTGTCGCCGGCATCATGCTCTCGGCTGCCAGTGCCGTCATCTTGATCATCTTTGGCCTGGACCTCATCAAGAACCAGCGCCGCAATGCCGCCCGCCTCTCCTATATCCTCATCGCGTTCACCGTCATCGAGCTTTTGGTTGACGTGATGCTCCAGGGCATCGGGCCCTTCTTGCTGCGTCCCGCCATCCAGCTCGTCATCCTCGTTGCGCTTTCGGCCACCGTCGATCCCACGCTGCGCCAGGAGCGCGAGCTGCAGCGCCGCCTGCAGGAGATGCTCGACCGCGACGCCGCAGCCGAGGGCATGCTCGGTCGCGACGAAACCGGCGAGGGCTATATCAAGCTCAACTACTTCAACCTGTTCTGGGTGTTCTTCGTCTGCTGCATACTCGGCCTGATCGCCGAGGACATCTGGCACATGACGGTCGACGACCCCGGCGTCTACCAGGATCGTGCCGGCATGCTGTTTGGCCCCTTCAGCCCCATCTATGGCTTTGGCGCCGTGCTCATGACCATGGCGCTCAACCGCTTCTATAAAAAGAACCCCATCATCATTTTCCTGGTGAGCGCCCTGCTCGGCGCAAGCTTTGAGGTGTTCGTGGGCTGGTTTATGCAGACCTCGTTCGGCGTGGTCTCGTGGAGCTACTCGCACATGAAGCTCTTTGGCATGCCCGACCCCATCGCCGTGCTTACGGGCGGCCGCACCTGCACGGGCTTTGCCTGCCTGTGGGGCCTAGGTGGACTCATCTGGATCAAGCTGCTGCTGCCGAGGCTGCTCAAGCTCATCAACATGATTCCGTGGAAGAGCCGCTACTCGGCAACCGTCATCTTCACCATCATCATGCTGGTCGACGGTGTTATGACGCTGCAGTCGCTTGACTATTGGTACCAGCGCGTCAACGGCACGGAGCCCGATATTCCCGTCGCGCAGTTCTATGGCAAGTACTTCGATAACGACTACATGGAAAACCGCTTCCAGAGCATGACCATGAGCCCCAAGGATGCGACGCGCGTGTAGCGCCCAGCGCACCCAAAACGCAACATGCCCGCCGGTATCACACGTACCGGCGGGCATTTTTTGTAAACGAGCCTTCTATCGACGAGAAGTCTATGCCTCGCGCTCGACCTCACTCACGCATTCGTTCTTGATGGTGCCGACAAGCGCCTGCAGCGCATCGACCACGTGCGGGCGAATGTCCCCGCCAATGAGCACGAGCATGATATCGTCACCCACGGCAAGCTCGCCGCTCGCCAGCCACACGCGCACATAGCCGATACCCGGCATCGCGCGCGTTGCCTCAATGGCGGCTCGTACCTTGTCCGCATCGAAGCCAAACGCCATACCGCCCACCTTATGCCCAGGCGCTACGCCATCGGTTTCGACCCCGCGCACCTCGGACTTGGGCGTCGCGCGCACCACACCGTTATGTGTCAGATACATGCCGCACCCGGACGCCGAAGCATCAGTCTTGGCCTCGCGCAGCCAAGCATCGACAGAAGGCATCGATTTGCCACTCTCTAGCATTATTTCCCCCTTTTGATTGCTCAAGCAGCTAATTTATTCTTCGACCGGCGTGAGCACCATGACGGCGCGCGTGTTGCTCAGTGAAAGCGAGCGGCAGGTCACAAGCGTCACGACCTTGGTTGCCGAAGCTGCACGATCGCTCGCGTCGCTTGCCGCGGCAGAGGCGCCATCGAGCATCTCGGACAGATAATTCGTCAGCCCATCATCGCCCTCAAAGTTGGGCGTGCGCGCCTTGGCGTACGTGTCCTCAACGACCTTGGTCGCCAGCGGGCGTAGCTTATACGTTGCGTCGCGCGTGATGTAGTACACATATTCAATGCTGTCGAATGTCGCCTGATCGGTCGTGTCCGAAATCACGTTGAACATCGAGCCGTCGTTCATGTGGTGGCCATAGATCGTAGTCTGTTGGTCGACCATGCCCGGCGCGGTATCGTCGCTATCCAAGAAGATGGCACCGGACGCATTGGATGTGCCATCAAACAGCGTATTGAGGTACTTGGAGTTGTTGTTGGTCTGCACCACGGGGTAGTTGATATTGGTTCCCGGCGCATAAATCCAGCCAACAACCTCAGGATTTGTCTGAGCAAGCGCATCAAAGTCAATAATCGGCACGCCACTGGCGTCCTTGTCGCTCACATATTGCTTTTCGATCTTTTGATACGACTCGCTCGCCTGCTTGTAGCCAATCTGCGCATTGATAAAGATGGCGGCGGCGGCGGCAATCAGACCGATGCCGATGATGATGAGCAGGATGGGGATGACGGAGCGGCGCTTCTTGCGCGGCGGCTCGGCGTAATCCGACGGCGCGGCATGCGATGAAGACCGGGGCGGCTTCTTAGTGGAGCTATAAGACGAAGGACGATATGCGGCCGGCGTATCCTGTCGGCGATGCGTCGCCGGCGTCACAGGGCGCGGCGCACGCGGCTGCTGAGGAGAGGATGTCCGACCCTGCTGCGCCGTATGAACAGCGTCCGGCTTCGACGGATCGGGAATCTGAGAAGCCTTGAATCGTTTTCCCTGATAGTCGGACATGGCTCTCCTTATGCTGCAAATAGGATGGCGGGGCGCTTAGGCGTCAGCCATCTCCTGCTTCATCTTCTCGATAACCTTGCGATACTCGGGGTCGCAGGCGCCCAGAATCTGCGTGGCGTAGATAGCGGCGTTCTTAGCACCATTGATGGCGACGCAGGCAACAGGCACGCCGGAAGGCATCTGCACCATCGACAGCAGCGAGTCCATGCCACCCAGGTCGCTCGTCTTCATGGGCACGCCGATAACCGGCAGCGGCGTAAAGGCAGCAACGACACCGCCCAGGTGCGCAGCCTTGCCAGCAGCGGCAATGATCACCTTGATGCCGCGGTCGGCAGCAGTCGAGGCCCACTCGTGGACCTTCGCCGGCGTGCGGTGCGCACTCGCGATCACGAGCTCATAGGGCACGCCCAGCGCCTCGAGCTCGGCGGTGCAACCTTCCATAACGCCCAGATCGGACTTGGAGCCCATGATGATCCCGACAAC
>CAKUGA010000023.1 GCA_934654515.1 uncultured Collinsella sp.
AAAGCCGTTTGTCTCCACCCGCATAGCGGGTGGGTTGAAGCTGGCCGCTGCGCGCCCAGCAGACTAAAGTCTTGAACTCAAAGTCCAGCACAATCTGGCGCGCAAAGTTCGTCGTATCGATAGCCGAGATACACGGCGCCTTTTTCAGATGACACGGTTAGGGCCTTCCTCCGTTGCTTGCCGCTTGCTACATAGGCGGCTACATTGCCGTAAGGATAGGCGCCCGCGCGGACATGAAAGCGGGGCGCAATGCCATGCGCCGGTCGCACGCCATGCAGGCGGTCCCAAGAGAGTCGCCCGCTCTATTCAAATGCATGAAAAAGATTTAGGCCCGGTGACTTGAATCAGCGGTCATCCCGGGCCCATCAGAGCTCGTAGAGCTCTTGGTTGCTTTGGTCTTGCTCTTCACGGCGCTTGTCGAACTTTCCGAGGCACTCAAGCAGCATTCGAAGCACAACAAGTCGCTGCCATTAAGGCACTGACCTCTTGACCAAGCAACGGCGCTGCCCAGCTCTTCACCACTTGGGCTGCCGTCAACTTTATTCTATCTGCGAGCATCTGGTTTACCAAATGGATTTTCGGTAAAGGAAGCACGGCACGCCCGCAAAACCACTACGCCCCAAGTGCCGCCATGGGGATCACCGCCACGCCGTCGTCACGTGTGTAGGCAATGCTTCCCTTTCCAACCACGACCGCTAAAAACGCCGGCGAGGCATTCTGAGACGCGCTTTCCACTTGAAGCCATGTCGATTCTGGGACACAGTTTCCGCTTGAAGCCCATCCGGAAAGCACGTCCCATTCCGAGGCATGAGTCCGGGACGCAGTCTCCACTTGAGCTCCTGACGGGAAAGCACGTCCCACTCTGAAGCTCGATTCCGGGATACAGCTTCCGCCAGAGACCTCAACCGGAAACGGTATCCCACTCTGGAGCCAGAATCCGGGACGCAGCTTCCGCTTGAGGGGCGATCCGGAAAGCGCGTCCCATTCCGAGCATCACATCAGAGCGCGCTTGGTTATCTCCGCTCGCACATCTCGACAAACGAGATCAGCTTGACGTCTCCCCTGCTCTCCGCGGCATCCCGACATCCCTGCGTAAAGCCACGCTTCGAGAAGATCACGTAGCTTTTATGCTGCCGCCTAAAGAGCTCGCTTCGGTACACGAGCTTTTCCAGAACATCCTCGCCCGCCGGTTCATTGCGCCATTTGCACTCCGCAAACAGTGCAGTGCCCTCGCCATCGTCAACAATCAAGTCGATTTCTTCCTGCGTATGCATGCGATTATCCGTCCCCCACCAGCGCCCGACGCTCGCCGGAACCACATCGAGCTGGCCCGCGCGCGCGAGTTCGTACACGTATTGTTTGCATATAAGCTCAAAGACCGTACCCATGTAATCCGATATGTGCGGCTCAATGCGCTTATACGCCATCTCGGCCATATCGTTTTGAATCAGCCCGATGTTCTGCGGAACAAACTTGTACCAGAACCTAAACATCTGGTCGCTCAGTAGATACACGGCCCGCTTATTGCTCGTCTCGTTTAGGGGCAGCTCGCGCTCGACAATCCCAAGCGACGCCAGCTTATCCACATAGCTCTTTACGTTGCTCGCAGGGATTCCCGTAGAGCTCGCAATCTCCGAGATCTTCGAGCGCCCCTGAGCAATTGCTTGCACGATCGCATCATATTGCTCGGGATTGCGGCACTCTTGCATTAGCAGGTTACTCGGCTCCTCAAAGAGATAGCCCGTAGGAGTAAGAAAAAGACGTTTGATGTTGTCCTTGAGCGGTGCGGCAGGATCGACTTTCTCGATATAAGCAGGAATGCCGCCCATCATACCATAGCAAACTGCAGCGTCTTCGCGACTCATGCTCTGCCACAGGCCGAGGGTCGTCGTAAAATCAAGCGGCATGATCTTAAACTGGGCCGTACGCCTACCGTATAGTGGGCTCTCGTAGCCCAACACCTGTTCCTCCATAAACGAAAGAGACGAGCCGCATAGAATCAGCATGAGCCTGGTCTCTTTGTATAAGTGGTCGATCTTGTCTTGCAGCAACGAGCTGATTTCGGGATTCGATTGGGCGAGATAGGGATACTCGTCAATCACGACAATCAAACGTTCCGCGCGAGCCATGGTGGCCAATGCATCGAACGCTTCGTCAAAACTACGAAACGACACGCCTGCAGCACCAACCGAGCCTGCAAGTATCGCCTGGCTAAAGCCGTGCAGGTTTGCCTCCGCATTGGTACGACGAGCTTGAAAGTAAATAGCCTTCTTGCCTTGGATGAACTTTGTGATAAGGCGCGTTTTACCCACACGACGGCGGCCGTAAATCACAGGCATTTCAAAGGAGCCCGTGCCATACAGTCGATTGAGCTCGGACATTTCCGCTGTTCTTCCGATAAACATAGGGCCATCCTTCCTTTACGTTATAGCTAGCTATATTATACCTTCCTATAATATAGCTAGCTATAACGTAATTCGACGACCGACGCACACAAAAGGGGGCAGTACACCACCGCACGTGGACCGCTCCGGAAACTGCACCCCATTCTGAGCGCCAATTCCGGGATGCTGCCTCCGCTCCAAACAAAAGGCCCCGGCTCACGATGGAGCTGGGGCCAAAGGCGCAGCTTATACAGTTGATGGCAAGCGCAGACGGCAGTCAGCGATGGCCGTCCGCGCTCTACTCTACCCGCGGTGACGAGCGCGGCTGTACGGCGTATCCACCATGGGCAGATCCGGGCGCAGCTTGCCGTCAAACGCGCGGTAGGCATTCTGCACGGCAGGCGCCGTGGGAATCGTCGCGATCTCGCCGATGCCCTTGCCGCCGTATGCCACGGGCAGCAGCTCGTCCTTCTCCACGTAGATGGCGTGGATATCCGGAATCTCGGGCGCACGGAACAACCCGAGCGTGCCGTACCTTGCCTGGGGCACGCAGTCCTTGAGCGGCCAGTCCTCGGTAAGCGCATAGCCCATACCCATGAGCACGCCGCCTTCGATCTGACCCTGAATGGAGATGGGATTGACCACCTTGCCGGAATCGTGCGCGGCATAGACCTCGCTCACGCGGCCGTCATCATCCAAAATGACCACATGCGTGGCAAAGCCGTAGCAGATGTGGCTCTTGGGGTTGGGAACGTCAGCGCCCAGCTTGTCGGTCGGCTCCAGGTACACGTAGCCGAACTCGCAGCCCTCGAGCGCCTTGATGGCGGTCGCGGGATCCTGAGGATGCATACCCTGGCCGGCGACGAGTTCCTGCGTGCGCAGCTGGTAGGCGCGGCCGTCGTCGTACTCGATCTTGATGCCGTCGCCATGTGCGTTCACGGGAGCGGTGGGCGCAGGCTTGCCGGCCTCGATGCCGACCATGGCATCGCGCAGCAGGAAGGCGGCACCGCGCACGGCCTCGCCGGTCACGACCGTCTGACGCGAGCCAGACGTGGTGCCGGAGTCGGGAGCGTTCTCGGTGGAGCACTCGCCGTTGGCAATGTAGCGAAGCGGCAGACCGCATGCCTCGGCAACGTCCTGCAAAAAGACGGTGTTGCAGCCCTGGCCGATGTCGGATGTGGCGGCATAGACCACGGCCACGCCGTCCTCGATGCGAATCTTGCAGCGGCCGGCGTCGGGCAGGCCCACGCCCACACCGGCATTCTTCATGGCGCAGGCAATGCCAGCGTGTCCGGGATGCGCGTAGTAGGCATCCTTGACCTCGAGCAGCGTCTCCTTAAGCGCCGTGGAGCAGTCGGCAATCTGGCCGTTGGGCAGAACCTCGCCCGGCTCGATGGCGTTTCGGTAGCGAATCTCCCACGGATCCAGGCCGACCTTCTCAGCCAGTAGGTCGATCAGGCTCTCGAGTGCAAACTCGGACTGGCAAACGCCAAAGCCACGGTACGCGCCGGCAGGCGGGTTGTTGGTGTAGTAGCCGAAGCCGCGGATGTCGGTGTTCTGGTACTTGTAGGGGCCGACGGCATGCGTGCAGGCGCGCTCGAGCACTGGGCCGCACAGCGACGCGTAGGCGCCGGTGTCAAAGTTGATCTCGCAGTCCAGACCGGTAAAGATGCCCTCGGCGTCGCAGCCCAGCGTAAAGGTGCCGTCCATGGCATGACGCTTGGGATGGAAAGCGAGCGACTCGGCACGCGTGAGCTTACACTTCACAGGACGCTGGAACTTATATGCGGCGAGCGCGGCCAGGTGCTGGACCGAAACGTCCTCCTTACCGCCAAAGCCGCCACCCACGAGCATGGTCTCGACGACCACACGCTCGGGTTCGCTATCCCAGCCAAACATGTGGGCGCACTCTTTGCGCGTATCGTAGGCACCCTGGTCGGTCGACTGCACCTTGACGCCGTTCTTGTACGGGAAGGCAACGGCGCACTCGGGCTCCAAGAAGGCATGCTCGGTAAAGGGCGTGGTAAAGCGCTGCGTCACGGTAAATGCGCTCTCTGCCAGCGCCTTGGCGGCGTCGCCGCGCGTCACATGGCGGCTCTGGCACACGTTGTCCTTGAGCTCCACCGTGTTGCCAAAGGCAAAGAAGCTGTCGTGCAGGCGCGGGGCGTCGGCAGCCTTGGCCTCGACAATGTTACGCACGGGCTCCAGCGGCTCGTAATCGATCTTTACGAGCTTCTTGGCCTTCTCGAGCGTCGCTTCGTCCTCGGCAACCACCAGCACGATGGCGTCACCCACGCAGCGGGTGATATCGCCTTGGGCGATCATGACGTCCCAGTCCTGGATAAGGTGGCCGACCTGGTTGACCGGCACGTCCTCGGCGCGCAGGATGCCCACCACACCGGGCAGGGCCTCAGCCTTGGAGGTATCGATGGAGAGCACGCGGGCGCGCGGATACTTGGAGCGCACGGCGCTGGCATAGGTCAAGCCCGGCTGATCGGACTCGTCGATGTCGTCGGGATACTTGCCCTCGCCGAGCACCTTCTTGCGCACGTCGATACGGAAGGCGCGCTTGCCCACGCCGTAGTTGTCGCCGCGCTCCAGATCCTCGTCGATCTGCTTTTCGCCGCGGAGCACCGCAGCGGCCAGCGAGATGCCCTCGATGATCTTCTTGTAGCCGGTGCAGCGGCAGATGTTGCCGCGAATGGCGTACTTGATCTGCTCCTCGGTGGGTTCGGGATCCTCGGCGATGAGCGCTGCACCCGCCATGACCATACCCGGGATGCAAAAACCGCACTGCACGGCGCCCACGGCGCCAAAGGCGTACACAAAGGCCTCGCGAACGTCCTGGGGCAGGCCCTCGACGGTCACGATGTTACGGCCGGCGGCAAGGGCGGTGGTCAGCACGCAGGCCTTGACGGCCGCACCGTCCACATGGATGGTGCAGGTACCGCAGGCGCCCTCGGAGCAGCCGTCCTTGGCGGAATGGATATGCAGGTCGTCGCGCAGGTAGCGCAGCAGCGGCTTGTTTTGGGTCGTCGTGTGCTCGACGCCGTTAACGGTAAAAGTGAATTCCTGTGCCATGGTGATTCCCTTCTACACGCCGGCGGCGATGCCGGTGCGGTCGTGAATGGCGCCATGCGGGCAGACGACGGCGCACATGCCGCACGATAGGCAGTCCACGCCGTCGATATGGGCGCAGTTGTCCTCGATGCGAATAGCGCCGGCAGGGCACTTTTTGGCGCACATGCCGCAACCGATGCAGCTCGTGTCGCAGATCTTGCGCGCAATGGCGCCCTTGTCGGTGTTGTTGCAGCGCACCAGAATGTTCTGGTAGCCGGGAACGAAGGCAATCACGCGCTGTGGACACGCCATGCCGCACAGGCCACAGCCCGTGCACTTGGAGCGATCCACGCGGGCGATGCCATCGACCAGCGCAATGGCACCGCGGGGGCAGGCCGCGACACAGGCGCCACAGCCAATGCAGCCTTCGCTGCAGCGGGCGTCGCCGCCTGCGGAGGCGCAACCGCTTCCGCAGGCAACGTAGGCCACGTTATGTTGAATGGATTTGGCCATAAGAGACTCGCCTATTTCTTAAGGAGATACGGATAGCTGTCGCGCACGGCCTTGATGGTCAGGCGGACGGCCTCGGGCAGACCGGTGTTGACGGCATCGACCGAGACGGTGCGAACCGTGCCGGCGACGCGAACCTTAAAGTGGTCCTCGTCCACGGCCAGGAAGCCCTCGTTCTCGGAGTTCTCCATGTCCTCCTCGCTCCAGAACAGGGTGAGCTTGTCCTTGTAGGGACGACCCTCCTGGTAGGGGCAGAACACGGCGCAGTTGCCGCACTCGTTGCACATGCCGTCGACATGGACGACCTGATGCTTGGCCAGGCCCGGCACCTTAATTGCCACGTTGGCGCGGTTGGGGCACACGTCGCAGCAGACCTCGCACACCGAGCCGCAGCCCAGGCAGCGGGTCTTGGTGCAGTTGCGCTTATCGCGGCACAGGGTACCCTTGCGCTCGTAGCAGGTGTCCTCGCGGCCGGCCTGAGCGTTGCAGTCGGCGTACTTGTTAAAGTCGACACCGGCGATGGCGCGGGCGACCTCGGCGGCGTCGGCGATAGCCTCGACCACGGTGGCCGGACCGCGACGGCAGTCGCCGGCAGCCCAGACGCCCTCGACGCCGGTGGAGGTGGCGGCAAGGCGGCCGCGACGGTCGTGCTCAACGCCCGCGGCGTCGTACAGGCTGGCGTCGATACCCTCGCCCACGGCGCAGATCACCGTGGTGGCGGGAAGCTCGACGGTCTCGCCCGTGGCGACGGGGCTGCGACGGCCGCTTGCATCCGGCTCGCCAAGCTCCATGACGTCGCAGGTCAGTACGGCGCCGTTGAGCGCCTTGGGCGCCAGCAGCTCGCAGAACTCAACGCCGTCGGCAACAGCAAGATCGAGCTCTTCCTCGTCGGCGGGCATCTGCTTCTTGGTGCGGCGATACACCAGGCGCACGTTCTTCACGCCAGCCAGGCGCTTGGCCACGCGGGCCGCGTCCATGGCGGTGTTGCCGGCGCCAATGACCACGACGTCCTCGCCCAGCTCGAGTTTCTCGCCCTTCTTGGCGGCCTCGAGGAACTCCAGCACGTCGAGCTCGGCACCCTCGCCCAGGCCCGCAGAGCCGGGCATCCAGGCACCGGTGGCCACGACCACGTCGGTAAAGCCCTGGGCCTTGAGCTCGTCGATGGACTCCACGCGGGCGTTGAGCTGCACCTTGGCGCCAAAGGCCAGGCAGAGCTCGGCGTCGTGGGAGATATCGTCGCTGGCAATGCGGAACTCGGGGATGACGTGACGGACCACACCGCCGAGGGAGTCGCGGGCCTCGAAGATGGTGACGGGCACGCCGGCGCGCGTCAGGAAGAACGCTGTCGCCAGACCGGCCGGGCCGCCACCGATAACGGCAACGTTGCGCTCGCCGTCGTTGGCGATAGCCTGAGCGCGTAGCTTGGGCAACACGGCGGTCATGGCCTCGCGGGCGGCCTTGAGCTTGCTGGCACGAATCTGGGCACCCTCGGGCTCGTAGAAGGCACGCTCGCAGGCGCGGCCGCAGGGATGCGGGCAGATGGTGCCGGTGATGAACGGCAGGGCGTTGCGCTCGATGATGATGTTGAGCGCGTCCTCGTAGCGGCCCTCATCGACAGCCGCCAGATAGGCGGGAATGTCCTGCTGGATGGGGCAGCTCGTGCGGCACGGCGTGGTAAAGCAGTCATTGAGCGGGCTCTTGCCGGCGACCTTGCGATCGGGCAGCGGGCGCAGCGGCTTCTTGTAGAGCGGGTTGGTGAGCGAATCGGTCTGGATCGCGGTCACGGCCTCGAGCGAGACGCCCGCGAACGGCTTGCCGTCCAGGTCGGTGAACTCACCGGCCATCTGGCTAAAGCGCTCGTAGCCACCGGGCTTGAGCACATCGGTTGCCAGGGTAACAGGCCAAATGCCCGCGTCATACAGGGAGCGGATGTTGTAGACCGTGGCACCGCCGGAGTAGCTGATACGCAGCTTGCCATCGAACTGCTCGGTGATGCGGCGGGCGGCCTCGATAGTCAGCGAGAACAGCGAACGGCCGGACATGTACATCTCGGTGGAGGGTAGCTCGTTCCTCGTCACGTCGACGGGGAAGGTGTTGGTCAGCTTAACGCCAAACTCCAGACCGCGCTCGGCGCACAGGGCAATCAGGCGCTCAAACATAGGCACGGCGTCGACCCACTGCAGGTCCTCACGGAAGTGCGTGTCATCGAAGACAATGTAGTCAAAGCCCAGCTCGTTGAGGCGCTGACGGGCAAACTCGTAGCCCAGCAGCGTGGGGTTGCACTTGATGTAGGTGTTGAGGCCCTTCTCGGTGATCAGATAGGTCGCGATGCGCTCGATCTCCGCCGGCGGGCAGCCATGCAGCGTGGACTCGGTGATGGAGTTGGAGACGCGCGCCGGGATGGACTCGACAAACGCGGCATCGACATGCTCAAACTTGTCCAGGTTAGCGAGCGCCCACGTGCGGCACTCGTTCCAGACGTCGGAGCCGCTGGCGTCCTTCATGCCCTCGATGTAGGCGTCGACCTTGGGGCTCTTGATGCCCTCGAGGTCATAACCCACGGACATGTTAAAGACAAAGCCGTCCGGGCTGCCCAGGCCGTACTCACGGGCGATCAGGTGGCAGGCGAACCATGCCTTCACGTACTCGGCAAAGGCCTGCGGGACCTCGAGCTCGGTCGACCACTCGCAGTTGTAGCACTCGTCCTGCGCCACAATGCAGGGTTTGTTCACACACTTGGAGAGCTCCTCGCCATCCATAACCTGGACGGTCTTGAGCTCAAAGAAGCGGGAACCGGCCACATAAGAGGCCACGATGTTCTGGGCCAGCTGCGTATTGGGACCGGCGGCCGGGCCAAACGGAGTCTCGATGCGCTCGTCAAAAATGGGAAGCGCGCCCTCCTGGTTGGCCGTGACCATCTTACGCACGCCAAAGATGGCGTCCTGGGTCTTGTGCTCCTCGATGATCCAGTTCATCAGCTGCGAAAACGGGATCGGCCTCATGATGTCGCTCATAGTGAGCTCCTCTCTGTAACGCCCGGCGAGACCGCGCGGCGGGCGCAAATACGGTGTAGCGCTAGCACAGCGCCGGCGACCCCGCGGAGGTCGCCCATACGCGCGTCGGATGCGGCGAAACATCCGACGCGCGTGAATCTACTTGTAATTAGTAGGCGCGATCGTTGAGCGTGCTCCAGAGCTTCTTGGACTCGGCCATGGTCCACGCGTTGATCTTGTCCTCATCAATGCCAACGAACTCGCGATCCTTGTACAGGACGCGGCCGTTGATGATGGTGGTACGGCAGTTTTTGCCCATCATGCCAAAGAGCATGTGGCCGTCGATGTTCTCCTCGCTCAGCGGCGTAAAGGGCTTGTAGTCCATGACGATAACGTCGGCGGCAGCGCCGGCCTCGAGCACGCCGAGCTTGCGATCGAAGTACTTGCTCGCCATCTTGGCGTTGTTCTCGAACAGCATGGTCATGGCCTCGCACCAGCCCACGTTGGGCATGGCGGCGTTGTGGCGCTGGATGATCAGGAAGACCTTGAGGCTCTCGAGCATGTCGTGGGTGTAGGCGTCGGTGCCCATGCACACGGGGATGCCGCGGCGGAAGAACTCAAGCACGGGGGCGCAGCCCACGGCGTTGCCCATATTGGATTCGGGGTTGTTGACGAGCCAGGTGCCGGACTCCTTGACGATGTCCATCTCGGCGGGCGTCACGTGGATGCAGTGGCCCAGCATGGTGTCGGGACCCAGCAGGTCGTGCTGCAGCAGGCGCTCGACGGGGCTGATGCCGCCGCGGTTGAGGCGGGAGTCCCACACGTCGTTCATGCCCTCGCACACGTGGATGTGGAAGCCGGTCAGGCCGTTGTTGGCCTCGGCCATCTTGTCCATGGTCTCGTCCGACAGCGTAAAGGTGGCATGTCCGCCAAACATGGCGGCGATCATGTGGTTGTCGTTATCGCGACGCTCCTTGGCGGCCCACTGGGCAAATTCGGCGTTCTCGGCAATGGCCTGGTCGCATTTTTCCTGGCCGCGGCGATCGGAGACCTCGTAGCACAGGCACGAACGCATGCCCAGCTCCTGAGCTGCATCCTTAATGGTAAAGAGGCTTCCCGGGATCTCGCAGAAGCTCGCATGGTGATCGAAGATCGTGGTGACGCCATCGCGGATGGAGTCAAGAATCGTGGCATAGGCGCTGGCCTTGGTGCCGTCGAGCGTCAGGTTATCGTCGATCTTCCACCACTGCTGCTCAAGATTCTCCAAGAAGTTGGTGGGGTTGCAGCCCTTAATGGCAAGGCCGCGGGCCAGACCCGAATAGATGTGGGTGTGGCAGTTGATGAGTCCGGGCATGATGAGGTTGCCCCGGGCATCGACGTACTCGGCATCCGGGTACTTGGCCTTGAGCTCGCGCTCGGGACCTACTTCGACGATCGTATCTCCGTCAATGGCAACCGCACCATTTGGAATGAACGGGGTCTGAGAATTGCGGGTAAAAACGGAACCGTTAGCGACCAGAAGCATGAATGCTCCCTTCAACATCAGGGGCGGGGTTTGACACCTCTGACATGGCGGAGTGCGAAGCGCCGGCCTACACCGGAAACGGGCCCTCTCCCGTCAACGCTTCACCAAAGGGACAAACCCTTTGAAGTGCGGCTTGGCGCCGCATGACGTCGGCGGACGAGGCGATGCGTCCGCCGACGAATAGCACCGAATTGGTTACTTCTTGCTCTCGGGCAAGACCAGATCCACGGCAGCGTCCTTGGCAGCATCGATGTGCTGAGCCACGACCGGCGTCTGCGGAAGGATCAGGTTAAGGACAATGGCCATGATGGCGGTGGGGGTTACGGCATTGGAGCCGATGACGGTGGACACCCAGGCGGGCATACCCTCGCCGGCAAGGCAGCCGCTGGCCATCCAGATACCCAGGCCAAAGACGACGGAAGTGCCGACGATGGTGGTAGTGCGCTGCGTGAGGCCCTCGCGGGTGAACATGCGCACGCCGTTCATGGTGATGGTGCCAAAGACGCCGACGGTCGCGCCGCCGATGACGGGCTGCGGGATAGCGGAAAGGACGGCAGAGAGCTGCGGGAACAGACCGGCGATGGCAAAGACGGCCGCGATGATCACAAAGACCCACTTGTTGACGACCTTGTTGGAGCAGATGATGCCCACGTTCTGGCCAAGGGCGCTGGTGGGAAGACCGCCCAGCAGGCCGCCGACCATAGAGGTGAGGCCCTGGGACACGATAGCGCCAGAGAGCTCGCGCTCGGTGGGCATACGGTCGATGGAGCCCAGACAGGCGGCGGAGACGTCACCGATAACCTGGATGGCAACCATGGGGAACACGACGGCGAGGGTAATGCAGACCTCGGGATCAAACTCGAGCGCGTAGGGCATGAGCTTGGGAAGGGCGAAGACCTGGGCGGTGGCGACGCTGGAGAAGTCGATCATGCCAAAGGGGATCGAAACGATCATGCCAACGATCATGCCAAAGAACACGGATCCCAGCTTGAGCGTGCCCTTGCCAAAGTTGGCGAGCGCAAAGACCACGGCGAAGGTGATAAGAGCGACGCACCAGGCCTGCGGGGTGCCCCACAGCGGCGTACCCATACCGCCGGCCATATACTTGACGGCCGTGGGATAGAGAGAGACGCCAATGGAGAAGATGACCGTACCGGTCACGACGGGCGGGAACAGCCACTTGATCTTGCTGTAGGCCAGACCAAAGAGGACCGCGACGGCGCCGCCGACGATCTCGCCGCCCAGCAGCGCACCAAAGCTAAAGCCCGAGGCACCCATGGCCTGCAGGGCCGGCAGGAACGCGAACGAAACGCCCATGACGATGGGCAGGCCGCCGCCGATGCGACGGAAGGGAGCGAAGGCCTGAAGGGCCGTATCGATTGCCGAAAGAATGAGCGCAACCTGAATGATGTCGGTGCTCTGCTGGCTATTAAAGCCGTAGACGCCGGCCATGATGACCGCCGGGGTAATGATGCCGGCAAACGATGCCAGTACGTGCTGAAGGGCACACGGGATCATTTCCTTAACGGGCGGCATGCCCTCGCGAGTAAACAGGGCTTCAGTGCCGTTCGTAACCGTCTCCTGGGCCATTTGACCACCAATCCTCGAAGTAGTTGTTTTCGCATCTAACGCTCTATTGTGACGCAGTGCGGGGTTGAGGTTGTGCCTTCGTTGCATATCGTATTAAAGATGATTCTCATTCTCAATAATAATTTTTTGTTATCAGACTATTCTTGAGCTGAGGTAATGCATTTCCGCAGGTCAGAAAAGTGTCTGGTCAAAATAACATCTAACTTTTCTTTTGGTCGACCGTTTACCGCCAAATTCCTACCGCTCGTCCGTATTACGCAATGTACCTGCGAATATGCGAGTCAATAGACACCGTGTTACCATGAGAAAAAATTGTTATGAACATTTCCGATTTCACCCAAAGGAGTTGCCCGTGAACGAGACCGTACGTCGCTTTTTGCCGATGGTCGATTTTCTTGAGCAGATACTCGGCAAAAACAGCGAAATCGTGCTGCACGATTTCTCGGATCCCGACCACGCCATCGTCGATATTCGCAACGGCATCGTGAGTGGCCGCAAGGTCGGCGGTCCCGCCACCGATCTGGCGCTCAAGATCATGCACGACCCCAAGTATCGCGACCTGCCGTTTATTACGGGCTACGAGGGCCGCGGCGCCGGAGGCAAGACGCTGGAGTCCGCGACGTTCTTTATCCGCGAGGATAACGAGATCGTCGGTATGCTCTGCGTCAACACCGACCTCTCGACCGTACGCTCCATCAACGCCATGGCGCAGCAGCTCATGGCGTGCTTCGACGCAGCGCCGACGCGCACGGAGCCCGCCCCTATCGAGGTCGAAAGCCTTTCGGAGTCCACCCAGGAGCTCATCGACCGCAGCATTGCCGAGTTGCTGAGCGCGCGCGGGCTGGATGTAGCGTCGCTTGGTCAGAGCGACCGCGTGGACGTCATTCGCCACCTCAACGGCAACGGGGTGTTCATGCTCAAGGGCGCCGTGGCCTGCGCTGCCACCGCGTTGGGCATCTCGGAGCCCAGCGTGTACCGCTACCTGCAAAAAGTCCGCAAGGAGGGCTAACGAGCAAAATGGAGCGCGACTCCACAAGCGATTCGTCACTTGACAAAAGACCCTGCAGCTCGCACGCGCTGCAGGGTCTTTTTGCATGTCATGTTTAGTTGTGGCCAACGCCTTAGAGGGCGGCGACAACCTCAATCTCGACCAGACCGCCGGCCGGAAGGGCGGCAACCTGGAAGGCGCTGCGCGCGGGGAACGGAGCCACGAACTTGGAGGCGTAGATCTCGTTCACGGCAGCGAAGTCGGCGATGTCGGCCAGGTAGACCGTGGTCTTGACGACATCGGCAAAGGTGGCGCCGGCAGCGGTCAGCAGGGCCTCGACGTTGGCGAGGGACTGCTTGGCCTGGGCCTCGACGCCCTCGGGCATCTTGCCGGTCGCGGGATCGATGCCCAGCTGGCCGGACAGGAACACCATGTTGCCGGTCTGGATACCAGGGGAATACGGGCCGATGGCTGCGGGTGCGTTATCGGAAGACACGACGGTCTTGCTCATGTTTTTCTCCTTACAAGTAAAAGGGAACGGGAGCGCGGCGTTCACACCGGGAGGCACAGTTCGGTCTGAACACCGCGCTTGATTGGGATAGTACTCAAGGTTTCCGCGCGATGCAAGATTATTATCACGTTGCGAGAATATTTTATCGCCCAACGGTTTCCCCGGACCGTTGAACGGTTCTCCACGGGGTCAGCCAGCCCAAGCTGCTGAAGACTTTATCCCGCTTGGAGCACGGGCATCGTCCATCGCGACGGCACCACTATACTTTTGAGTATCTGAGCATTTTGAAAGGCAGGATATGACCGCAACCGCCAGTCGAACCACCAACCGCAGACCCGAGCTTTTGGCGCCCGCCGGAGGGCCCGAGCCCTTTGCCGCCGCACTCGCCGCAGGCGCCGACGCCATCTACTGCGGCATGGGCAGCTTTAACGCCCGCCGCAAGGCCACCAACTTTACCGACGAGGCCTTTGAGCAGGCATGCCGTGCCGCGCATCTAGCCGGGTCGCGCGTCTACGTCACGGTCAACATCGTCATCAAACAGTCCGAGATGGGCGATGCGCTGCAGCTCATCCATCGCTGCTCCACGCTGGGCGCCGATGCCTTCATTATCCAGGACTGGGGCCTATTCTTTGAGGTCAAGCGCACGATGCCCGGCATCGAGACGCACATCTCGACCCAGGCGAACATCCACGACGACCGCGGGACCGTGTGGTGCCGTGAGCAGGGCGCCGACCGCGTGACCCTCTCGCGCGAGCTCTCCATCGAAGAAATTGCCACCATTCACGATGCCGCGCCCGATGTTGACCTTGAGGTCTTTAGCCACGGTGCCATCTGCTTTTGCTACTCGGGTCTGTGCCTGCTGTCGAGCTTTGCCATGGCGGGCCGCTCGGCCAACCGTGGCATGTGCGCCCAGCCCTGCCGCTTGCCCTACGAGCTGATCGACGAGAACGGTCGCTCGCTCTCCCCTGCCGGTCGCGAGCGCGCGCTGTGCCCGCGTGACACCAACACCTCACAACTTGTTCGCCGCCTGTATGACGCCGGCGCCGCGTCGCTCAAGCTCGAGGGCCGCATGAAGGCGCCCGATTACGTGTATTCCATCGTCGACGTGTATCGTCATCAGATTGATGACATGCTGGCCGGAACCACCGTTGCCAAGGACGAGAAAGCCGCCCGCCAGCGCCAGCTCAAGCGCTGCTTTAACCGCGACTTTACGCACGCCTATCAGGACGGCACCTCGGGCGACGAGATGATGAGCTATGAGCGTTCCAACAACCGCGGCCAGATCGTGGGCACGGTGCTGGGCAGCCGCCCGGCCAACCGCGATGTGCGCGGCCTCAAGCCCGACGACCGCCGTCGCCGCGCCGCCATCGCCCGCATTGAGCTGTTTGAGCCCGTGGGCAAGGGCGACCTGCTGGAGCTTCGCCACGATAACGAGTTTGACCAGTTCCTGACCACTATTGCCGCCGATGATGCCGCAGCCGGTGAAGTCATCGAATGTCGCGTACCCCGCAGCATGCCCGAGGGCTGCCGCGTCCGCGTGATTCGCAGTCAGCGTGCCATCGACGCCGCCGGCGCCGCGCTCAAGCGCGATGTGCTGCGCCGCCGCGCCGTAGACGTGTCCGTTGTGGCGCGTCTGGGCGAGCCGTTTACCGTTACGCTCACCTGCTGCGACGACCCTTCGCTTACGGCCACGGCCACGGGCTTTACCGTCGAAGCCGCCAAGACCCGTGCGGTCGAGGCGTCCGATCTGGTTGAGCACGTCGGCCGCATGGGTTCCTCTCCCTTTGAGGCTGCGAGCTTTGAGGTGGCGCTCGATGAGGGCTGTGGCATGGGTTTCTCCGCCGTACATAAGGTGCGCGCCGCCGCTTGCAAGGCGCTGGAAGAGGCCATTCTGGCGCCGTACGCGGAGCGCGCGAAAACGCTCGAGCTGCCGGCGATTGTCACCAGTGATTCCCGCCCCGCGCCCGAGCACTACCGCGACGAGCCGCAGATCTGCGCCACCGTCACCTCGCTCGAGGCCGCCGAGGCAGCGCGGGCGGAGGGTGCAACGCGCATCTACATGACCACCAACGCGCTCGATGCGGCCAAGCTCTCCCCCGCCGATACGTTTGAGCAGGGCATCGTACCCGTGCTCGATGAGGTCTGCCGCGCCGTTGACCATGTCCGCGTTGACCCATGGGTTGTTGCCGGCGCCACGGTCGCTATTGGCAACATCTCTGAGCTTGCCCTGGCCGCCCAGGTTGGCGCCACGGCTGAGATTCGCTCTTGCCTGCCGGTACACAACATGCCCTGCATGGAGGCGCTTGCCGAGCGCGGAGCCGGTGCGTTTTGGCTCTCGCCCGAGATCACGCTCGACGAGATTGTCTCGCTCGGCGCCGCCGCGCCCGCGGCTCTAGGCATCACCGTCTTTGGCCGCCCGCGCGTCATGACAAGCGAGCATTGCATTCTGCAGGTTGCCAACGGCTGCATCCACGATTGTGCCAACTGCCGCTTGCGTGCCCGCAAGCTCTCGCTCAAGAATATCGACGGAAAGGTCATGCCCGTCCGCACCGACATCCACGGCCGCTCTCGCCTGTACGACGCCTACCCCATCGACCTCACACCGCAGGTTCCACAGCTGCTCGACGCCGGCGTGCGCCGTCTTATGGTCGACGGAACCTTGCTCGAGGCCGATGAGATTGGCCGTGCCGTCGCTCGCGTCCGTCGCGCCGTCGAGGCCGCGCAAGCCGGCCGCAAGCCCGCTGCCCGCCTGCGCGGCGCTACCTCGGGCTGCATGTTTGTGGGAATTAGCTAACCGAAAGGCTTACACGTGAACGAAGAACCTCAAGTCCTCTACTGCGACGCCTGGCTCATGGCCATCGACAAGCCCGCTGGCATGATCGTCCACGGTGACGGCACCGGTGAGCGCACACTTACCGACTACGCCAGCGACCTGCTGCTGGCGATGGGCGACGGCTTTGCCGCGACCGACATGCAGCCGCTCAATCGCCTGGACCGCAACACCACCGGCGTGGTGCTGTTCTCGCTCGACAAGCAGACGCAGCCCGCCTTTGACCAGATGGTCATCGACCACGCTTTCGAAAAGCACTACCTGGCGCTCGCCGAGGGCAAGATCGACTGGAACGAGAAGCTCATCGACAAGCCCATCGCCCGCGACCGTCACGACAGCCGCAAGATGCGCGTCGGCGCTAGCGGCAAGCCGTCTCAGACGCGCGTGAAGGTTCTCAAGCGCCTTAAGAGCCGCCGTGGCCTGCCCACGCGCTCGTATATCGATGTCGAGCTGCTCACCGGCCGCAAACACCAGATCCGCGTGCACCTGGCCAGCGAGCATCACCCCCTGGTGGGCGACGATCTGTACGGCACCGCCCGCCCCTGCGGCCTCATGCTCCACGCCCACAGCGTGTCCTTTACGCACCCCGTAACCGGCGAGCACATCCACATCGAAGCCCCCTGCCCCTGGGAGCCCTAACCACCACAATGGGACAGGCACCTTTGTGGTGGTTTTGGCCGCGATGGCTCAGCCGCGGCCCCAAAACGTCTCGATCTGTAACAGTTAGAACCCATTTTCCGGTCTATCTGTTACAGATTGAGACGTTCAAATCCCCCTCAAGGGAATATCTAAATCTGTAACAGTAACTCGGCAAAATCAGCCTCAGATGTTATAGATTTAGACAAACCACCAGCGTCGCCCCAAACAATCTCAATCTGTAACATCTAGCCTGCTTTTAACGGTCTGGTTGTTACAGATTTAGACAAATCGGCAGACAACGAAAGCGGCAACGCCCGTAATGGATGTTGCCGCTTTTCTATTGAGAAAACTAAATGGTTTTGGCCTTACTTCGCCCCGTTGCTAGACCGTTATGACGTTTTCCATCGCCTGGTACTTGGCGGGCACCTCGCCCGCGGTGATAATCGTTGCGTCGCGGAAGTCCGCAAACTTGACGGGCGCCACCATGCCAAATTTGCTGGCATCCGAGATTACGAAGCGTTTGGCCGTATGGCGCATCGAGATGCGCTTAACCTGCGCCTCCTCGATATCGGGCGCCGTGAAGCCCTGCTCGGCGGCAATGCCGTTAGAACCCCAAAAGCCACAGTTGAAGTTGTAGCGGTCCAGGGTCGCCAGGGCATCGGGGCCAACGAGCGCCTCGGTCTCGGGCTTGAGCTCGCCGCCCAGCACCACGGTGCGCATGCCGCGCAGGGCGAGACGCTGAGCGTGAAGTACGGAATCAGTCACATAGGTGACACCTTCAAGGTGCGGAAGATGCTCGATGAGCTTGAGGGTCGTCGAGCCCGAGTCGATGTACACAAAGCTCTCGGGCTCCACCAGAGCCGCCGCACGGGCACAGATACGCTCCTTGTCGTCGTTATGGAGGTCGCTGCGCTCATTGAGCGTTAGGTCACGCGTCACGTGCGCGCGCTCCAGACTCGTCGCGCCTCCGTGCACTTTAGCAATGCGGTGCGCGCGGTCGAGCGTCTGCAGATCACGGCGAATGGTGGACGGCGTCACGCCCAGAGCCTCGGCAAGCTCCGGCACGGTAACCGAGCCAGCCTGCTGCACCATCGAGACGATCGCGTTGAGCCTATCTTCCGCAAGCATCGCTTACTCCTCCTCGGGGTACACGACTCCCCAATCGGCGCGGAGCTTGGTCATAAGCTCCATAACATCAGAAGCATAATCCAGAAGCTCGCGTTTCGAGCCATCGCCGGCAACGGCCTTCTCGAGGTCGGCCATCTCATAGCACAGGGCGTAGGCCTCAGTGCCCGCGTGGACCTCCTCGCGGCGGCCGTCAGCGGTCCACACGATAGTGGCGTGATCGGCGCGCGGATACTCGTTGACCTCGATATAGCACTTGTCGAAGCTGATGACCGAGCGCTTGGGCTGCTTGGAGTGGAGCGTAAGGCTCACGACACCCAGCTGCTGTTCGGCGTTACGGCAGACAATGCCGCCGGCAACGTCGACACCGGTCTCACAGGTGTTGCCCAGAGACACGACCTCGGTGGGCTGGCTGGCCATAAACAGGCGCATGACGGAGAGCGCGTACACGCCAATATCGAGCATGGCGCCGCCGGCAAGGTTGCGGTTGTAGAAGCGGTTGGTCAGGTCGCCGTACTCCTTATAGCTGCCAAAGTTGAGCTGGGCGAGATTCATGCGGCCAAAGTCGCCCGCATCCATGCGACGACGGAGCTCCTGATACAGGGGCATGTGGAGCACGGTGGTGGCGTCCATAAGGACCACGCTGTGCTCGTTGGCGATGGCACGGGCCTCGTCGAGTTCGGCGGTGTTGAGCGTAATGGCCTTCTCGCAGAGCACGTGCTTACCAGCGGCCAGCGCGGCGCGCAGATACGTTATGTGCGTGTTGTGCGGCGTGGTGATATAGACGGCGTCGATGTTCGGATCGGCGTAGAGGTCCTCGACCGTGTCGTACACCTTCTCGACGCCATACTGCGCGGCAAAAGCCTGGGCCTTGGACAGCGTACGATTAGCGACACCCGCAAGCTTGCGGCCGGCAAGAGCGAGAGATTGGGCCATCTGGTTGGCAATAACGCCGCAACCGATCACAGCCCAACGGAGCTCGGGAGCCGTAAAGATGTCCTCGGGGAACGGCTTGTCCTGGACCAAAGCGAATGCTGCTTTGGCGGCTGCCGCGGCGTCGAGTGGAGCCTGCTTGGAATCTGCCATCATGTGCCTCCTGTGTCATAGAACGTCTTGCATTTCGGACAGCTCTATATTCGCACAAACACGCGCGTCTGTGCGCGTTTTTGCGTATCTCACCACTAAACGGTCATTTTTGCCCCGTAAACGGCGCATCTATACGCATATTCACGCAATCCCACGCACGCAAATACGCACGAACGCGCACTGATTGATCCCTAGAAGGGAGCATTCGAAACGAACCATCTGACCACAAAGGACTGTCCCAAACTGCCGGCAGGAAAGGAACGTCCCCAGATGCCGGCACAAGGGGACATTCCTTTCCTGCCGCATCAATCCATGCGCCATACCACACCACAGACCCCACGTAAGTTGCGGTGAAATAGGGATTGTTTAGCCGTCTAGAATCGGCAATCAGTCCCTATTTCACCGCAACTTAGTTGAAGACTGTCCCAAACGACTAGATGTTTAAGAACGTCCCCAACGACCAGTCATTTAAGTCTGTCCCCAATGAGTATGTCCCCAATGAGTAGGGATAGAAAAAGGCCCGGGTGCCGTGGGGCATCCGGGCCTTTGCTAGCAACTTGATGTTGC
>CAKUGA010000024.1 GCA_934654515.1 uncultured Collinsella sp.
TATGGAGCGGGCGACGGGAATCGAACCCGCGTCATCAGCTTGGAAGGCTGGGGTTCTACCATTGAACTACGCCCGCAAGATATGGTCGGGACGACAGGATTTGAACCTGCGACATCCTGCTCCCAAAGCAGGCGCGCTACCAGACTGCGCCACGTCCCGAAGGTGTTGAGCAGCTAAGGTCTAAACCTTGCGTGTCCCAAAGCGAAGGAAATTATAGGGTAGACTTCCCGCCTGTGCAAGCGCAGAAACCCTAGCTCCTCGAATGTGCGACAAACTGGCTATGGGCCAGGCCGATCACAAACGCCACCACGGCAACCGGCGCCCAGGCGGCACCGATATCCGCCAGCGGCAAAGCATCGAACGGCAGCCACGTACCCGCAAAGAACGCGTCACGGATCGAAGTGATCACGCTCTGGACCGCGACAACGCCGCCAACCCAAATCCACACCTGCGGATGCGCATCACAAAAGCCGTGCACCAGACCCATAAGCACCAGCACGATGGCGACGGGATACAAGGCGTTGAGCATGGGCACCGAGAACATAAGGATCATGTCGAGACCCACGTTGGAAAGCACGCACGAAAACGCTGCGAACACAAAGGCAAGAATCGCGAAGGGGCGGCGCATGGCCTCCTCGGAAGCCTCCGCTCCCCCTTCGACCACATAGGTCTCGCAGAAGTAGCGCGAGCAACAGCTGATGAGGCCAATGCACACGTTCATGCAGGCGAGGAAGAAGATCGCGAAGACCACGACGGTGCCCGCCAAGCCAAAGTGCATGGAGGCTGAGCGAGCAAGGATGGCAGCGCCGTTGGTAGCGTCGGGCATCACGGTGCCGAGCTGCATGCCGGCAAGCGCCAGGCCGCAGTAGATGATGGCCATGAGCACGCCGGCGATTACGCCGGAGCGCGAGATCTCGAAGGCAACACGCCTGTCATCGGTCACGCCCAGCTCGTGGATGGTCTCGGCGATGATGATGCCGAAGGCGAGCGATGCGAGCAGATCCATCGTCTGATAGCCGGTCAAGAAGCCTTGGACTGCAGCGCCGGCATCATAGGGAGCTTGCGGGGCAGCAGCCGGTCCCAGGGGCGAGATCACGGCGGCACCCACGACCAGCACGATAAGCGCAATGAGCGCAGGGCCCGTAATGCGACCGAGCACGCGCGTGATGACGCCGGGGCGCAGCGTGAGCGCAAACGCGACCACGAAGAAGGCGACAGCGAAGACCAAGCGCGCGGTGCCGAGCGAGATGCCCTCGGGCAGCAACGGCACCAGCATCTCGAAGGCCGTAGAGCTCGTACGCGGAATGGCCAGGCACGGGCCGATGGCCAGGTACACCGCCGCGACAAAGAACTCACCGAACTTGGGGTGCACGCGACCGGCAAGCTCACGCGCCGTACCGGCAAGCGCCACAGCGATAAAGCCCATGACGGGCAGGCCGATGGCGGCAATCAAAAAGCCGATCATGGCAAGCGGCGTGGCAGAACCTGCCTGCAGTGCCAGAAGCGGCGGAATAATGAGGTTGCCGGCGCCAAAGAGCATCGAGAACAGAGCGATGCCGACGGTAACGACATGGTCGGAGCGAAGGCCGCGCGGGGCAGATGAAGCCATAAGGCCACCTTTCGGGTCGAAACAAAAACGGGACGGGCAACGTGCCCGTCCCGCAAGTATAAACGCTTTAGCAGGCTACATCCTACCAGGGCGTCAATCTGGCTGCCAAGCGAGTGCACTACGCGCCCGGATGGCGGCGACGCAGCAGCTCGAGCCCCAGCGCGATAAGTGCAACGGCGCCCGCAGCGACGGCGACGGCCAATGGTGCGCGATCACCCGTATCGGCGAGCTGCTGAGCGCTCGACTTGGACGAATCCTTCTTGCCAGAGTTTTCCGTGGCATTCGCCTTTGTCTTATCGGCTGCGGAATCATCCGAACTACCGGGTTTTGCCGGATCCTTAGAATCCGACTGGTCGGAATCGGGCGTTCCGGGCTTATCCGGGTCCGGCTTACCGGGCTCTGGCTTGTCCGGTTGGTCGGGCTCCGGCTTATCCGGGTTATCCGGGTCCGGCTTATCCGGCTGGTCAGGTTCCGGTTTATCGGGCTCGGGCTTGTCCGGCTGGTCCGGATCGGGTCCATCAGGTTTATCCGGGTCGGGATTGACGGGCCCCTGCCTCTTCTTCACCGTCAGCGTACCGGGCTCAACCTCGACATCGAAGTTCGGATCGGTGACCGTCGCGCCGATCTTGTACTCGCCCGCCGGTGAGCTTTCATCGGCGTCGCAGGAGTATTCGACCTTCACGCCCGAAGTATCGACCGCGCTCTCCAGGCTCGAGGTGAACGCGGGGTTCGCCTCTCCCTCGTAGCGCTCGGCGTCATCGACCTTCACCTTGAGCTTCGCCGGCGTAATCTTGAACTTGCGCGAGGCGGCGCCGATATACCCGTTGCTTCGCAGCGTGGCAACAACGCGGTACGTGCCGGCATCGGTCGGGGCCTCGCTCGACGAATAGTACGTGCCGTCCGTCCCGTAATACCTGATCCTCAGGTCGCCCTCGCAGGCCTTGGGGACACCCGTGACCTCGGGCGCTTGGGCATCACCGCTGTAGACGAAGCTGCCGCCCTCAAATGCAAGCTCGACCCGCTTCGCCTGGGCGACCAGCACAAAGTGCGCGGTCACCGTCTCTCCCTGAGCGTCCTTGCACGTAACGTCGAAGGTGGAAACACCCGCCTTAGAGGGAGCCCCCGAGAGCGTCAGGCCACCCGACGTGCGGGATAGCTTAAGCCCATCGGGGAGCTTCGCGTCGTCCCACGTGTACTCGTACGGAGACTCGCCGCCCGCGGCTCCGGCGATCGTCACACGGTACGCACTATGTGCACGCGCCGCCGGCAGCAGGCCGCCGTTGAACACAAGGGCATCCCGGGGCACAACGGACACGACAGCACGATCGCTGTCTGCCTGCGTCTCAGTGCCAAGGTAGCGCTGAGTGATGCGACAGAAGTATTCGCCGGCGCAATCGTCATCGAGGTTCTCAATGAGGAGCGTCTCCCCCGTCTCGCCCTCGAGCGCCACGGCCTCGCCGTCCACCATGCGGAACCACTGATAGGACAGTTCGACATCGGCGGCCGGACCCGCGGACGAGGCAGCGTGGTCGGCAACGCCCTTGCCCGCCTCGGCAGCAACCGAGAGCACGGCCGAATCGCCCTCGTGGGCGCTCGCGTCCTGCGGCTGAGCGATCACCTTCGGAGCGTCCGCCTTCGCGAACTCGAACGTGACCTCCTGCGACGCGGCAACGCCGCTCAGCGTGACCTCGTACGCTCCGCCCTTATAGTCAGAGATGTCGAAGTCGACGCTCGTATCCGAGCCGGCCTCCGCGACCGTCACGCGCTCGAGGTAGCAGCCCTCGTCGGGCGTCGCCGCGATGGCCACACTCTCGCCCGCAGCAACGGTGACCGAACCGTTGTCGACCGAACCGTTGACCGCCTTTGCCTTCACTTCAAAGCGTTCGGGCTTGTTCGGGTTATCGGGCCCGGGATTGTCCGGGTCGGGGTTATCAGGATCGGGCTGATCGGGGTCGGGTTTGGGGCCCGGCTCAGGATTGTCGGGATCCGGATTATCCGGGTCGGGGTTGTCGGGGTTGGGATTCGGGTCCGGGTCAGGCTGATCGGGATCTGGGTTGCCCGGGTCAGGCTGACCGGGGTCGGGGTTGTCCGGGTCGGGATCGACAGGCCCCTGCTTCTTCTTCACCGTCAAAGTTCCGGGCACGACCTCGACGTCGAAGTTCGGATCGGTGACCGTCGCATCAATCTGGTACTCGCCCGCCGGAGAGCTCTCGTCGGCGTCGCAGGAGTACTCGACCTTCGCGCCCGAAGTGTCAACCGAACTCTCCAAGGTCGAGGTGAACGCAGGGTTCGCCTCCCCCTCGAAGCGTTCAGCATCGTCGACCTTCACCTTGAGCTTTGCCGGAGCAATCTCGAACTCGCAGACGGTGGCACCGACATAGCCATGGGCTCGTAGCGTTGCAACAGCGCGGTACGTGCCGGCATCAGTCGGAGCCTCGGTCGAGGAATAATGCGTGCTTCCGGTCCCGTAGTACTTAATCTTGAGATCACTCTTGCAGACCTTAGGAGCACCGGAAACTTCGGGCGCCTGCGATGCGCCATTAAAGGTGAAGTCGCTATCCGCAAACGTAAGCTTTACACGCTTCGCCTGGACAACGAGCGCAAAGTGGGCAGTCGCGGTCTCGCCGCGGGCATCCGTGCACGTGATATCGAAGGCGGAAACGCCCGTCTTTGACGGAACACCAGAGAGCGTCAGGCTGCCCGAAGTACGGGAGAGCTTGAGCCCGTCGGGGAGCTTCGTCTCATCCCATGTGTACTCGTACGGAGCCTTGCCGCCCGCGGCCCCGGCAATCGTTGCGAGGTACGTGCTGTGGGCGCTCGCTGCCGGCAGCACGTCGCCATTGAACACCAGGGTGTCCCAGGGCACAACGGAGACGGTGGCATGATCGCTGTCTGTCTGCGTCTCGGTGCCAAGGTAGCGCTGCGTGATGCGGCAGAAGTACTCGCCTGCCCGCTCGTCATCAAGGTCCGAGAGCGGCAGCGTCTCTCCCGTCTCGCCCTCGAGCGCAACGGCCTTGCCATTCACCATGCGGAACCACTGGTACGAAAGCTCAATCTCTGCGGCAGAGCCCGTGGACGCGGCGGCATGCTCAAGGACATTCTCCCCCGCCTCGGCAGCGACCGAGAGCACGGCAGAATCGCCCTCATGGGCGCTCACGTCCTGCGGCTGCGCGACCACACGCGGCACGTCCGCCTTTGCGAACTCAAACGTAACCCTCTGCGACGCGGTGATACCGCTCAGCGTGACCTCGTACGCCCCGCCCTTGTAATCAGAAATGTCGAGGTCGACGGCCTCGTCCGAGCCGACCTCAGAAACCGTCACGCGCTCGAGATAGCAACCCTCGTCGGGCGTCGCCGAAAGGGTCGCATCCCCACCCTCAACAACCGTAACCGAAGCATTGTCGACCGAGCCGTTGACCGCCTTCGCCGTCACCTTGTAGCGCTCGGGCTTCTTCTTGACCATCAGCGTTCCGGGATCGACCGCGACATCGAAGTTCGGGTCGGCGACCGCCGCGTCGATCCGGTACTCACCCGCCGGCGATTTCTTATTCGCCGAGCAGAAGTATGTAACCTTTACGTCCGAGGTATCGCAACGACTCACCAGGCTGGAGGTAAACTCGGGATTCGCCTGGCCCTCAAAGCGCTCGGCATCGTCGACCTTCACCAGCAGCTGAGCCGGAGCAACAGTAACCGCAAGCTCAACGTCCTCGGCGGCAAGGTAGTTTCGAGACGCCTTGGCATGGGCGACAACACGTGCCGTACCGGCAGCCTTCACGGTCGCGCAACGTCCCTTGATCGAAATCGGGCTTGCGTCGTCGTCCGCGGAGTCAACGAGCTCAAAGCTCACGGGAGTCTGGGCGACGTTGTCGAACACAATGGGATCGCCACCGTACACGCCCGAATAGCTCGTTGAACCCGTGATGACCTGGCTGGCCTTTGCAATCGAGAATTCGGCGTTCTTTTTGCCCTGATAGTTGGGGTCAGTCACCTTAACCGTGATGCGATAGCGCCCGCTGTCGCACGGCTCCAGCGCCGTGGGGCCATAAGACGTTCCATCGACGCCGCGATACGTGACGGAGTAGGCGAACGCATCAAGGCCGGCAACCGCAACCGTCGCACCGTGTCGTGCGCCATCGTATGTCACGTCGGACGTCTCGATCGAAATATCGACCGGAGCCTTCTCGATGATAAAGTCGCAGCTTGCGTTACCCACATATCCGTTAGCGTCGAGCGTCGCCAACGCACAATACGTACCGGCGTCCACCGGTGCCTGATCAGACAAGTAATGCGTGTCGCCCGTACCCACATACGTTATCGCGACATTGTCCTCGCAGCCCTCAGGCACGCCCGAAAGCTCCGGAGCCTGCGCCGTCGCATTGTAAGTAAAGCTCTGGCCCTCAAATGCGAGCGGGGCTTCCTTCGCCTTCACGACCAGCGCGAAGTGTGCAACACGCTTGTTGCCCAGGTCATCGGTGCACCTAATCTTGAAGCGGCACACGCCCGTAGCCGAAGGCACGCCCGAGAGCACCAAGGCACCCGTTCCGTCATCGCCCAGCGTCAGCTGCATGCCCTCGGGAACCTCAACCTCATCCAAGTTGTACGCATACGGCGCCTTGCCGCCCCTGGCGCCGGCAATCACGACACGGTAGTCATCGTGAGCGGTCGCCGCCGGCAGCACGCGCCCGTTGAACACGAGTGCCTCGCGTGGCACGATGGACACCGTCGCATGCTCGGTATCCGTCTTTGTCACCGTGCCCAGGTAGCTCTGCGTAATGCGGCAGAAGTACTCGCCTTCGCCCTCGCCGTTGAGCTGGGCAATCGAGAGGGTCTCCCCGGTCTCGCCCTTCAGCTTCACATTGCCGTCGGCAGACACGCGATACCACTGGTAGCTCAGCTTAACGTCGGCGGCAGAACCCGAAGATACGGCGGCATGGACGCGAACATTACGCCCCGCCTCGGCAGCAACAGAAAGCTCAACCGGATAGCCCTCGTAAGCACTCGCATCCTGCGGCTGAGCGAGCACCTCCGGAGCCGCAGCCTTCGCGAATTCGAACGTGACCTGCTGCGGAGCACTCACGCCGCTCAGCGTGACCTCGTACGCCCCACCCTTGTAGTCAGAAATATCAAGGTCATAGGCATTGCCGGCCGAACCGTCCTCGCCAGCCTCTTCGGCAACGGTCACGCGCGTCAGGTAGCAGTCCTCATCGGGCATCGCCGAAAGCGTCACCTTGCCATCCGTAGCGACCGAAGCAGTCTCCGGATCGACCGATCCGTTGACCGCTCGGGCCGTCACCTTGTACTTAGGTGCCTCCACAAAGCGCGCCTCGACGGTCATGTTGTCCTCGGGAACAAACGTCCAAACTGCATCCGTACTCAGCGGCTCATCGCCCAACGACCCGTCATCGTTGCGCGCATACCACCCATCAAACACGTAGCCCGCATCGGGAACGGCAGTCAGCGTCGTCGACTCACCGTTCTCGACCTCGTTGGTCACGGCATAGCCCAGAGATTCGTCCTCGGAGGAACCCTCGACGTGTCCGCCTTGACGCGAATCCACCGCCGTAACCGTCATCGATGCCCGCTCATAAACGGCCGTAAAGGTACGGTTGCCAAACACCACGCGATTGATCACCGGCGTGGCCCCCACAGGCATGCCGTTCTCGTCGACCCAGTATTTAAACTTCCAGCCCTTATGCGGCACGGTAAACATAATCGCCGCGGAGTGGTAGGAGCCGCCGGTACCAAGCGCAACCATGCTAAAGCCCGCGCCCTTGGGATACGTAGCGACCTGAACATCGCAGCCCGTCTCATAGAACACAGCCGTGAGCTGCCTATTCTCCTTTGCGGTTCCGATATAGAACGCGCTGTAGCTCACCGTGACGCCCGCATCGTCGACCCAGTGCGAGAAGTGGTACTTCTTCCACGGAATCGCGATCGCCATAAACATGTCGCCCCTGTCGTACGACCTGCTACCGGCAGGAATGCCGTCGACCAGAAGGGCCGTACCGCGGAAGATGGACGAGCCCGTAACCGTGATGGTCACCTGTCCATCGGATTCGAACTGCGCGTAGTACGTCATATCCTGCGTAGCGGTCACGTCCAATACCGCAGCAGTCTCGACAATGGAGGTGCCCCCCTTGTCGGTGCTCCAGCCCACAAAGCGATAGCCCATGCCGGCCACAGCGGCCAGCTCCACCTGATTGCCCACGGCAAAGCTTCCGCTGCCCGTAACACGGCAGCCCCTGCTCGAAGCCTTGTCCTTCACTACGACCTCGCCCGTAACGGTCACCTCGTACGGATCGGCAAACACGGCCTGGAGCTCCAGCGTATCGTCCTCGAGCCCCTCGACCATATCCTTGTCGAGCTTAACCCAGCAATGGGCGTCACAACTCAGCAGCGACTTGTTGCCCTCGGCATCCAGAACATACCAACCGACAAAACGCTTGGTCCCCATGGGCGTAGCGTTGAGTTCGATCGTATCACCGAACTGATAGGAGCCCTCGCCGCTCAGCGTGCCCACTCCATCGTCACTCGAGCTCAAAACGACCTGATAGGACTTTGGCTTAAAGGTCGCCGTATAGGTGGCATCACCCGTGACCTTAACGGTATAGTCGGCGTTCTCGCTGATCGTCTCGCCCTTGTCGTCCGTCCAACCCGCAAACGAATACCCGGTGTTGGCGATCGCACGAAGCGTTGCACGGTCGCCGGCCTCATAGCCGCCAAAGCCGCTCACGGCTCCACCCTCGGCAGGCGAGGCAACCGTGCTCACGACATACGAACCCGACGCGAAGACGGCGTAGAGCGGCGTGTCCTCGCGCACGGTAAATCGATAGGTTTTCTTGGAGCTCACGCACGTGCCGTTACGGAACCAGCCCACAAAAGCCGTATCCTCGGCGGCGACTGCGCGCACAGTGACAACTTGCCCGGCGGCATATGTCCCCGCGCCCTTGACCGTACCCAAGCTCTCTTCGCACGAGACGTCAACCGTATATTGCTTTGCCGAGAACACGGCCTGGAGCGTCGTGTCAGACGTCGGCACCACGTGATAGGTGCTGTCACGGCTTACCACGGCGTCCGAAGCATCGGCCCAATACTCAAACGCATAGCCCGAAAGCGCGTGAGCCGTCAGCGTGGCGGCATGCCCCGCCTCGACGGTACCCGTGCCCTCGATCCAGCCGGCGGCACTCGATTCGACCAGCGAACCGGTGCCGGAATCGATTACCGTCGTGGCGTCGACTTCATAGCTTTTTGCCATAAAGCGAGCGACGTGCACATGGCTGCGCTCCTGATGGCAGGTGAACTCCGCATCGGCAGACTCAAACGTGCCGTCGGCCGTATACCAACCAGTAAAGACGTAACCGGGATTGGGCGTCGCCTTAAGGGCAACCTCCGCACCGCGGTCTGCAAGGATGCGGCTCGCCTTGACGGTGCCACCCTCTGCAGGATCGGCGAGGGGCACGCAGACGGTATCGATGGGCACAAAGGCCGCGGTAATAACACAGCGCCCGGTTTTACCGCGAGCTTTGGCAACCAACGAGGTCTCGTGCTTAAGGCTCTTCAGGCGCCCGTTGACATACCAGCCCCGGAACAAAAAGCCTGGATGGGCCTTAGCCGTCAGGTGAAGAGTCTCCCCCAGCTTAAACTTGTCGGTCGTGGGCTTCACCACCGTCCCGTTGCACGTCACGGTACCGCCGAGCCACGAATCGGCCGTGACCATGACCTCGGGCTTTGAGTCGGTAAAGATCGCGGTATAGGTATCGCTCTTGGTAACCTTGACGACCAGCTCGGCGGTGTCGTACTCCTTACCGGAGTCGTCCTTCCAATGGTCAAAGCGGTAGCCATCGTTGGCCTTTGCCTTGAGCATCACCGTGTCGCCGTAGCCGCAGGTGACCGAAGATGCCCCGGGGTGTCCCTCGATCTCCACCGTGCCGCGCTCCACAAAGGTCTTCTTGGCCTTCGCCGTCACGGTATACGTGTTTTCCTCAAACACCGCACGCACGGTGCATTCTACGTCCTCGGGATAGAACTCAAGGTAGCTCGGGTCGGTACCCAGTAGCAGGTCCGTCTTGGCGTCGTACCAACCCTTAAAGGTAAATTGTTTGCTCGCCTCGGCCGTGAGCTCAATGCTCAGCGTGGCAGGCTCGCCCTTAATGCAGTAGCCTTCGCCATGCACCAAATACTTGCCCGCCATGGCTGCAGCCGGCTCAACGACCACGTCCACCTTGCAGGCACGCGTAAACTTCGCCTGAATCACGCAGTCGGTAATGGGCTCAAAGGTATAGGAGCGCTCGCTCGAAACCAGCGTCGAGGTGGCATCCGAGCCTCCGTTGCTCAGATACCAACCGTCAAAGATATAGCCCTCGGATGGCGTGGCCTCCGCAGTCACGCGCTCGCCCTCGGGAACCTCGAGGACCATACCGGCAGTCTCGCCACGCTTCAGCGTAACGGTGCCGCCCTCGAGCGGGTCGGCCTCGGCACGCACGGTATGCGTATCCCTGCCGTCCATCACGGCCTCGATCCGGGCATTGCCGTTAACGCGGTATTCGCAAACCTCCTGTTTGTTGGCAATTGTGATGCCCTGCGCATCGGTTTCGCGCCACTCCACAAACCGGTACGTCTTCTCCGGATTGTCGGGGCGCACCTTGGGCCGCATCGTAAACGTGAGGATGTCCCCATCCTTCGCACGAACCTTGCCGTCCACGACCGGCACGCCATCGCACAGCACCTCCGCGCTGTCGGAGGGGTCGGTATTCACCAGGATGGTCTTGTCCGCCTTGCGGAAGCGTGCAACCAGATGGCGGTCGACCTCGGCCTGAAAGGTATACGTACGCTCGGGCGAAACCTCGATGCCGTCCTCGAACCATCCCACAAAGGCATAATCGGGACCCTCGCTCGCGGTGACCATCGCCTTATCGCCGCGTTTAACGCTCTGCTTTACGGGGCTTGCGGTGCAGCCCGTCGAGAAATCGGCCTGAACGCCATCGGCCTCGGCAACCGCCGTCACCTCAACCTTTTTCTCAAAGACGGCCGTCATCTTTACGACCTCGGGCGTCAGGTCCGTGATGGTCATCGTCTTGAGAGGAGATGTCGAGACCTCGACGCCGTTCTCTTTCCAGCACACAAAGCGATAGCCGGGATTGGCGACAGCCTCCAGCGTGGCGACCGTTCCCTCATAGTGGATACCGCCGCCGGTAACGACGCCGCCCACCTCGGGCTGCGCGGTGGCAATAATCTCGATCTTATGGTCGCCATGAGGCTTAGGCTTCTTGTGGTCGTCGATGATGTCCTTGATCTCCTTGAGCACCTTGGTGCCGACCGCGGCCACATCCTCGATGTTATCCGCCATACCGATCTCGATCACCGCGTCGGCCGCGATGGGGTCGACGATCTCGCCCAAGCCATACATGGTTGCGAGGACGGCCGCAGCCGTGATCGCGGCGATGAGCGCGGCCTTCAGAGCAGCAAGCGACTCGTCGGGGTCAGTCGCCTCACGGAAGTGTGCGGTGTACTGCACATCCCCTTCGAGCACAAACGTATAGGAAGGGCCATCGTCGCCGGTAAAGACGACATTGCCGAGGGCGTCGGTCGCATAGTCAAACACATAGCCGGGCGTCGGGACCGCCACGACCGTTACGCGCGACCCGATGCCATACAGACCGGTGGAAAGGAACTGTCCGAGCGGCTGACCGTTCTCATCGACTCCGTCCACGCTCAGAACCACGCTGGCCTGTGGAGCACAGTAGCGCGGCGTGACCTCGATTTTTGGACCATATGCGTCGTAGTGCTCCGGCACGTCTTCCTCGTCCACCGTATAGGTAAAGTCGAGCTGGTCGCTCACGGCGTACGCATCATCGCTCTCGCCCAGGTACCAGCCCAGGAACAGGGCGTTATCCGTGGCGGCGGAAAGCTCAACCGTCTCGCCGGCGTTGCGATAGCAGTTTTGAGCAGTGACGCTCAGGTGCGCATAATCCTGCGACGAATCGGTCGCTTGCGCATCATTGATGTGGATCGCGTAGTCCTTGAGCTTAAAACGCGCCTCCAGGGACAGATCCCTATCCGGCGTAAACGTGTAGACCGCTTCTTTGGAGATGTACCTTTCGGATTCGGTGTCATACCAGCCCTTAAAGGTCAGATTGTCGTTGAGCATTCCCAGAGCGCCGGCATCGAGCGTGACCTCGTCGCCCGCACTAATCGTCATCGCGCCGGAAACATCGGGCAGCTCAACGCCGTCCATCAACTTGCATCCGCGCCGATTGTTCGCCTGGACATAGGAGATGGTAAGCGGTGACGACGCGGGCTTCTTGAGGTGCAACGTGCCCTTGGTCTGGGTTTCGAAATGCGAATAGCCGTCGTCATACACGAGCTTGATGGGCTGTCCGTCCATAGACTCATCGAAGACGTCGCCGTCGCGGGGAGTCGCCGTAAGGTACTCGCCAAGTTCTTCCTTAATAAGAGCCTCGTAGTTCCAAATCGATACCGTATGCGGGTAATCGAGCTCGACGCTCATGCCCTCGAGCGAAATGGTGTCCCCCGGCGCATAGGTCATATTGTCGGGATCGCACGAGATCTCAACGTTCTTGAGTACCTTACCCACGGGGACGGGCAGGCAGCCATTGCACCTCATCCAAACAGATTTGGGATCTCCCTTGCTGTACTTCGAAATCATCTTGGCGGGGACCATGACCGTCATGTTGTATTTGGGGAACGTGTCGGTATCAATAAGCACCGCATGGTCGCAGGCAAGGAATACGGTCTCGAGATTGGTCTCGTAAAACGCCTCTTTCGGCAACTCGTCGATCTTGGAGTTATAGGGGAGCGCCAGCCCGCCGCTCAAGTCAGTGCCGGCGAAGCAGGTGTGGCCAAGCGTTTCGATCGTCGTATTGCTCTCGAGCCCTGTGGTGGCAAGGCTCGAGCAACCTCTGAACGCGCAAGCGCCAAGCAATGTAATGGAAGTGTTCTTGTCCAGACCGGTATCGGTCAAAGCCTTGCAGTACTCGAAGGCTCTGACGGGAAGCGACGTGAGGCCGACAACCTTGTCGAGCCCCGTAGACACCAGTCCGGTCCTGGCAAAAGCAGCCTCGCTTATCGAACCGATGGTAGCAGTCTCGTTGATATTCAGGCTCGTAAGCGACTTGCAGCCATAGAACGCCTCTTTTCCGATTTGACCGATGGTCATACCGGAGAAGCTGATATCGGTAAGATTCGGGCAGTTATAGAAGGCATGCATTCCAATTATAGAAATGGAAGTGTTCTCAAAGCGGACCGAACGCAGATTGGTAGAGTCGGCACAGAGCTGTACGTCGATTTCATCCATCCCGTGATCGACAATCAAGTTCGTTACCATTCGACCGTCGACGGAGTTCTCGCGCGGGTTGTTCTCATCAATCTCTACCGTAAGATTTCCGTCTGCATCGCACGGATACAGATAGTAGTTCGGCATGAGCTTAGCGTACTCGCAGGCCCCCTGTTGCAGATCACCCGTGGTATACGCGACAAGGTGTGTGTAGCCATCGTCATACACAAGCTGTATGGGTTCTCCGTCCATCGAGCCATCGAAGGCATCACCGTCGCAGGGGGTCGCCGTAAGGCATTCGCCGTCCCCGCTTTTTATGAACTCCTCATAGTCGCGGATCGATGTCGAATGTGAGTACTGGAACAAGACGTTCATACCCTCGAGCGAGATCTTTTCCCCCTGCCCATAGGTCATCTTGTCGGGATCACGCGAGATCTCAATCTTTTGGAGAACCTCGCCCACCGGGACAGGCAGGCCACCATTGCAACTCTCCCAGACCTGTTTAGGACGCCCGCTGCTGTACTGCGACATCATCGCGGCGGGAACCTTAACGGTCATGTTGCGTTTGGGAAACGTCTCGGAATAAATGAGCACCACATGGTTGCATCCAAGGTACACATCTTCGAGGTTGGTGCCGGAAAACGCACGGTTCGGCAGCTCCTCGATTTTGGAATTAAGGGGCAGAGCCAACCCGCCGCTCATATCCGTGTTGGAGAAGCAACCCTCTCCGAGCGTCTCAATCGTCGTATTGCTCTCGAGCCCCGTAATCGCAAGGCGCGAACAGTTCTTGAATGCATCGGCACCGATTGATGTGATGGAGGTGTTCTTGTCCAGACCAGTATCGGTCAGCTGATTGCAACCACTGTAGGCACTCTCGGGAAGCGATGTCAGGCCAACAACCTTGTCAAGCCCCGTGTACGCCAGCCCGCTCCACGCGAACGCGCCCTCGCCCATCGAGCCGATGGTGGTAATCTCACCGTAACCCAGGCCCCCCAGCGACCTGCACCCAAAGAACGCGCCGCTCTCGATAGACCCGATGGTCATACCGGAAAGATAGACATCGAAGAGACTCGAACACCCATAGAAGGCGTTTCTTCCGATTTTAGAGATGGATTTATTTTCAAAGCGCACCGAATGCAGATAAATGGAGCCCTCGCAAAGCTGTGCGGGAACTTCATCCGTCCCGTAATCGACAATCAGGCCGCTTACCCATCGACCATCGACGGAATTCTTATACGGCTTGCTCTCGTCGATCTTCACCGCTATGTTTCCGTCTGGATCGCACGGGTACACATAGCCGCTCGGCATAAGCTTGGCATACTGATAGATCGTGTGATCCTCGTACGTGAGGGCATCGACTTCGCTGTCATCGGACGAGGGCTCTGCCATCGCAGCCAGGCTTTTTGCGGCATCGGAGTCGGTCGCGTCGCTTGCGAGATCCTGCGCCAGACTCGACGCGAGAGTGTTGGTATCCGAGCTTGACGATTTGTCCTGAGAGCTATCAGTCGAGTCGGAAGCTGCTGATGAGCTGCCCTCATTCGCCGATGATGAATCATCGACCGCATCGGCATCAGTGTCAGAGTCCGAGTCGGCCTCTTGGGCCTCGCTCTCGACGGCAAGCGCCGAGCTATCATCGGCATAAGCCGTGCTAGGCGCAAGCGGTATCGAGGTCACAACCATCGCGACCGAAAGATAGACGACCAAAAATCTATAGAGGGCAGCAGTGATCCTGTTCATAGGAACCTTCCCGCAATTCGTAAAGATACCGAGGACCCATGGTGGGCCATCATTTCACAGTACCGTATTTTGGCAATAATGCGGGTCGGTTGCGCAAACGGTTTATCAAGGGGCGCAAATGGTTGCGTTAATCGTGGCTCAAATCGCGCAGCGCCTCAATCGCCGTGTCGACCTCCTCGTTCGTGTTGAAATAGCCAAACGAAAAGCGGACGACACCCTGACGCTCGGTTCCCAGCGCGCGGTGCATAAGCGGGGCACAATGGGCGCCAGGACGGGTCGCAATCCCCCACCCTTGCATGAGTGCATCGGAGATCTCGGCAGAATCGATATCGCCCACATTGAGCGACACGATCGCCGAGCGCGTCGACTGGTCAAAGGAGCCGTAGAGCGTAATGCCCGGAATCTCGCGTACGCCAGTCAGGAAGCAGTCGGCCAGCTCACGCTCGTGAGCAGCGATCGCCTCGACTCCGCCTTGGGCCTCGATAAAGTCGAGGCCCGCGGAAAGGCCGGCGATGCCATGCCCGTTGAGCGTTCCGGCCTCCAAGCGCGTGGGCCACTCCATCGGCTGCAGCGCGTCGAAGCTGTGCACGCCCGTGCCGCCCATGGCCCACGGCGCCACGTCGACGTCCTCCGCCACAGCCAAGCCGCCCGTGCCCTGGGGACCCATAAGCCCCTTGTGGCCGGTAAAGCACACGATATCGAGCTCCATCGCCGCCATGTCAATCTTTGCCGCGCCGGCAGACTGCGAGGCATCAACGATCACGAGCGCGCCGGCCGCGTGGGCCATCTCCGCCACGCGCGCAACGTCAACGGCATTGCCGGTCACGTTGGAAGCATGAGTCACCACCACGGCACGCGTGCCCGGCGTCACCAGGCGCTCAAGCTCGTCATAGTCGAGTACGCCGTTCGCATCGCAGCCGACATGTTCAACGGTAACGCCCCGCTCCGCCGCAAGACGATTGAGCGGACGCAGCACGGAGTTATGCTCGAGCACCGTCGTGACCACGCGGTCACCGGGACGCACCACACCGTTGATGGCGGTGTTGAGCGCCGCCGTCGAGTTGGGCGTAAAGCACACATGGTCGGCCCGCGGGCAACCCAGCAGGCGCGCGAGCTTGGCACGACAGCCGTGGATGGTGCGCGCGGCATCGAGTGCACCCGATGTGGCACCGCGCCCGGCATTGCCGAGCGAACACATCGCCTGCGTCACGGCATCGATCACCGTCTGCGGCTTATGCATGGTCGTCGCCGCGTTATCCAGGTAGATCATCGCACGACCTCCCACATGTCGATCACGGTAAAGCCCTCGGTGGGAACGCCAGCCGCGGCAAGCTCGCCGCGCAGCAAATCCTCATCTGAGGGCAAGGCCTTCCAAGCCAGGCCGCAGCCGGCCGCGACCTCCCCGGGCACGGGAATCGTGCGTCCGGGAAGGCCACGTTCTGTGCACAGGGACTCGCAGCCCATGGCGGCCGCCGTGGTGGGAAACGTGATGACCAGCGCCGGGCGTTTCTCCCTCATGGCAATCCCATCCAATGAGCTACGGGCGCACGACGCGCACGGCCTGCTCCATCTTCTCCACGATCACGTACATGTTGGTGACCTCGCCCACCGCGAGCTGGTCCTTAATGCCAAAGTGATCGAGGCAGGTGCCGCAGGTAAGGATCTCCACGCCCTGCTCGGCCAGGGCCTTGAGGTCGTCGAGCACCGGCGAGCCCTCGACGGTAAGCTTGGCGCCGCCGTTGTAGAACAGCATGGTCACGGGCAGCTCCTCCTGCTGCGTCACGGCAAAGATGAACGCCTTCATGAGCTTGTGGCCCAGCTCGTCGTCACCGCGGCCCATGCAGTCGGTGTAGACGGAAATGACCAGCTTCCCCTTGCCGGCGCTGGCGTCGCAGAAGGCGGCGCCGTCCTGCTCGGGGTCCGCCACTGCCACGGCGCCAGCGGTCGCCACGGTCACGTGCCACTCGGCGTCAGAAACCTTCTCAACCGAGGCCGTGCAGCCCTTCTCCTGCGCCATCTTGGAGATATTCTTGACGGCGGTCTCGTTATCGACCGAGGTCACGACGGCGCCCTCGCCATCGAGCTGCTTCAGGGCCTTGAGCGTCTTGACGACGGGCAGCGGGCAGGCATCGCCCATGGCATTGACTTCAATCTTGGTAGACATAGTTTTCCTTTCGAGTAAATCGTTCTAAAACGGTACATAGTTCAATAAACGCGCTGCTAGCGGACAACGCGAACAGCGGGACCGCCCGGCTCTGCCTCGCATACGCGACCGACAACGGCGGCGATGCGACCCTCGGCATGCAGGCGGCGCGCAAGCTCATCCACATCGGCGGCAGGCGCCGCGATGAGCAGGCCACCAGACGTCTGCGGATCGTACAGCGCATCCAGCATGCCCGGCTCCAGGTCATCGTCGGCAGCCACACGTGGGCCAAAGAAATCCTGGTTGCGGTAGGCACCGGCGGGGATAATGCCCAGGCGCGCCATGTCGAGCACCTGGTCAAAGAGCGGCACCGCCCCAGACGCAAGCTCAATCTGCACGCCCGAACCCTCGGCCATCTCACACGCATGCCCAATCAGGCCAAAGCCCGTAACGTCGGTACAGCCGTGAAGCTCGAGCCCCTCGGCAAGGCGAATCGGTGCTTCGTTGAGGGTGCGCATCGAGTCAAACATCGCTGCGGCCTCATCCTGCTCGGTGAGCTCGCCCTTAATGGCCGTAGTGATGATGCCAGAGCCGACCGCCTTGGTCAGCAACAGAGCATCGCCCACGCGCGCGCCGCTGTTGGCGAGCATGCGATCGAGCGGGACAAAACCGCTCACGGACAGGCCGTACTTGGGCTCATCGTCATTGATGGTGTGGCCGCCCGCGATGGTGCAGCCGGCCTCAACGCACTTGTCGGCGCCGCCCGCCAAAATCTGCCCCGCAACCTCAACGCCCAGGCAGCTGGGAATGCACAGCAGGTTCATGGCGTGGCTCGGCGTACCGCCCATGGCGTAGATGTCCGACAGCGAGTTGGCTGCCGCGATCTGGCCAAACAGGAACGGGTCGTCGACCATCGGCGGGAAGAAGTCGATGGACTGAACGAGTCCCAGGTTTTCGCCAACACGGAAGACGCTCGCATCGTCGGAGGTATCGAACCCCACGAGCAAGTTGTCGTTGGGCACATTTGGTAAGTCACCCAGGACCTGGGCGAGGACTCCAGGAGCCAACTTAGCGGCTCAACCGCTCGCGGCGGTCATAGACGTGAGCCTAATCTGATCGTCGAGCATCGATACCTCCTCTCAAACACAAACAATGCTACTCAGTATACGCATGAACGCGCATCTACGGCCGGCTCATCAGCCGAGCGCCTGGGCACGAATGGCCGCGCCGATGGCACCAGCAAAGCGAGCTTGGGGCGACGTCTCAACCGGAGACCCCAGCAGCGCGCCCAGTCGCTCCACCACATAGGCGTTCTCGCACAGGCCGCCGGTCAGGTAGTACGGGGCGCCCGCCGCCTGTCCGGCCATAGTCGCCACGCGCGACACGACGCTTTCGATCACACCGCGCGCGATGTTCTCGCGCGGCTCACCGCGACCGATCAGGCTAATGACCTCGCTTTCGGCAAACACCGTACACATGCTGCTGATCTTGGTTGGCTCACCGGAGCGGGCAAGGTCTGCCATCTGCTGCTGAGAAATGCCCAGACGATCGGCCATGATCTCCAAAAAGCGCCCCGTACCGGCAGCGCACTTGTCGTTCATGGCAAACTTGGCCACGCGGCCGCCTTTAAGTTGGATGACCTTGGTGTCCTGGCCGCCCACGTCGATCACGGTGCCGTGGTCGCCAAAGAGCGCCACAGCGCCGGTGCCATGGCAGGTGATCTCGGTCACGACCTTGTGCGCATAGGGCACGGCGACACGGCCGTAACCGGTCGCGACCACACGCGCGTCGTCGGCCGCCACGTCGTAGCCGGCCGAAGCAAGCTCTGCGCGCAGGCGCTCGGCTGCATCGACCGACGAATACCCCGTCGGCATAACGCAAGTCCACGCGATGGCGCCATCCGCCTCCACCGCCGCGGCCTTCGCAGCCGTCGAGCCTATGTCGATACCAATGCCAACCACGGCATCCCCCTTCACATGCGGCAAAGGGACTGTCCCTATGCCGCATTCGTCCTACAGTGTCTCGATAAAGGCGGCGATGCGTGTCTCGATCTGGCCCATGTCGCCGTTGCTGTAGTCGGTCTCGATCTTCATGTACGGAATGCCCGCGCCCTCGACGGCCTCCTGCATGCGGGCGCTTTCCACATTGAAGGTGTGGCACGCCTGCAGCACGCTCTCAACGACGCCGTCGACGTGGTACTTCTCGCACATGGCTAGCGTGTTGTCCATGCGGCCGTCGTTGGGCGTCATGACCGAGCAGTTGATGTCCAGATAGCGATCGGCGATAGCGCGCAGGATATCGGGCGCGTCGGGGTCAATCATCATGGCGGTCGTACGCTCGCCCGAGCAGTCGTCCATGCACACGACCACGCCGCCGTTGGACTCGATGGTGCGGCCGATCTTGTTGATCACGCCACCCACCGGGCAGCCGGTAATGAGGATGCGCTTGGCATCCGCCGCAACGGGGCGCTCGCCCGCGTCGTAAGCCTCGCGCAGGGCAGCGACCTTCTGCTCCAGCTGCTGCGTATAGGCCTCGATATCAAAGCTAAACGTACCGGCGAACATGGTGCTCATCAGGTCGACGCCGCTCATAGCCGCCGGCTGGTTGGCCTGCAGCGCAAACATCTCGAGCTGGGCGGCGCGCAGGCGGTTGCGACGACGCACGGCAGCACGCAGGTCGTCATCGGTAATCGTAATGCCGTAGAAGTTCTCGAGCTCCTCCTTGAGCAGGCGACACTCCTCGTACCAGCCCTCGCGCTCGTAGGCGCGGTCGCGGCTCTGCGGCAAGTGCAGAATATGCGTACGCTTGAGCTCGTTGAGCAGCTCGTACATTTTCTTCTTGCCGTCGCAGGTGGTCTCGCCGATGATCATGTCGCTAAAGTACGTAAACGGGCACTTTTGCGAGTAGGCAAAGCCGTAGGTCGACTTGATGAGCGGGCACAG
>CAKUGA010000025.1 GCA_934654515.1 uncultured Collinsella sp.
GCTGCTCCCTGCATGCCCGTTGTAATAGGTTCCATGAACGAACCCCTTTCGGCGTACCATTCGTACTATTTGAGCGTGTGTCGGATAGACAACGCAAAGGGATGCATAAACATGCACTCAACAGTGTAGCAAGTTGTACCCAAATACGCTGCTGACAGGTTTTATAACCCCCGCTAGTTAAGGCGCTCCACAAAGAAATCTGCCATGGAGAGGAACAGTTCACGTGCATGCGGGTCGAGCGAAACGTCCTCGATGGCCGCTTTGGCCTTGGCGGTCAGGTCGAGCGCATAAGTGTGGGCGTAATCGATAGAGCCGGTCTCCTGGAAGATCTCCACGGCGCGTGCGAGTTGCGCGGGGTCCTCGGTGCCCGAGGAAAGGATCGCTTCAATCTCGTCGTGATAGCGCTCATCAGACAGGGCGTGCACGGCAACGAGCGTGCGCTTGCCCTCGGTGATGTCGGTGCGGAAGTCCTTGTTGGCGGCCTCCTTGGTGCCGATCAAGTTGAGCAGGTCGTCTTGAATTTGGAAGGCAAGACCCGTGTGCAGGCCAAAGGCGCGCAGCGCCTCAATTTGCTCCTCGCTGCCTCCGCCAATGATGGCTCCGGTGGCAAGCGGCGTGGCTCCGCTGTAGTACGCGGTCTTGTGCGTCGCCATGTCCAGATAATCGTCGACCGAGATGTCGAAGCGTGCGTCACGGACCCAGCCCAAGTCGAGCGCCTGGCCCTCGATGGTGCGAACGATCATCTCGGTGAGCTCGTGGAGCACGCGCAGTTTCACGTCGGACTCCAGCGTGGGATCGTCGAGAACCGTCTTGGTGACCATGGTGAGCGCTAGGTCGCCACAATTGATGGCAAGGCCCGTGCCCTCGGTGAGGTGCATGCAGGGCTTGCCGCGGCGCAGCTGTCCGTTGTCGGCGATGTCGTCGTGGATGAGTGCGCCCGACTGAAAGTGCTCGATGGCCGCCGCGGCGCTGCGGGCGCTCTCAAAGCTGCCGCCCACCGCGGTGGCGGCGAGCATGCAAATGAGCGGGCGGTGGCGTTTACCGGCGTTGGCCGTAAATGCCGAGAGCGGGGTATACAGGTAGCGCTCGATATCGGCGGAAGTCGCCTGTCCGTCAAAGAACGTGGCCAGATAGTCGTTAATCTGGTCAAAGTGCTGGGCTAAAAAGCTGGTAAACGGACTGGACACGGGTTCTCGCATTCTTTGATAGGTTGCATCGTTGCATTATGCAGACAACATATTGCCACATTAGGGCGTCGAGCGCGGCGGTTGAAGACGATTGGTCCATGCGGCCGCATGTGCGGTAGGGGCTTGGCTAGATAAGCCCAAAGTGTTCGAGCGCGGTGACGACGCCGTCGTGGTCGATGCTGTCGGTGACATAGTCGGCCTTTTCCTTGAGGAAGTCCGGTGCGTTGCCCATGGCGATACCGACATCGACGGCGTTCATCAGCGAGATGTCATTGCTGGCATCACCGATGCCATACACCGTTCCATAGTTGGGGTCGAGAGCGTCGAGTACGGACTGGATACCCTCGCGCTTGGTGCATTCGCGAGGCGAAATCTCGGTCACTTCGAGCTCGAGCTCGTTAAAGCAGAGCAGCGGCTCAAACGCTTGATCCTGAGCGATGCGGTTGGCAAGCGACGTGGACATTAAGATCTTGTAGGCGCTGTAATGTTGCAGCTGCGTAATTGCATCGCCCACGGTGCGGGCGTATCCGGGGGCGTCGGGCGCATCGGCACTCATGCGAACGACGCCATTGAGTCCCTCAAAACGAATCACTTCGTCCGATTGCTCAAGAATGGGAGCAAGGCGCTGCAGCATGCCGGGCGTCATCGCCAAATCGCGAATCACGTGTCCCTCAAGTTCGACATAGCCACCCGCGAGGCAGACGATGCCGGTCCAGGGCAGCTCGAGCAGCTTTGGATGGATGCAGCTCAGCGTGCGCCCTGTGCAGATAAACGCCATATTGTCCTTGGCGACAAAATCACGGATGGCTTGCGAGACCGCTTCATTGGGATAGGGGGAGAGGTCTCGTTCATCCTCGGGGAGCTCTTGGGCGAGTTTGGGATCTTGCCAGGCGAGCGTGCCGTCGATATCGAAGAAGCAGATATCGCCGCGCTTATGGGCTGCGCTGGCGGCAGGGGAGGCCAAGGTGGTGGGCACAAATCCCGGCTCGAGGCCCATGATCTGGTCAAAATGCTCTTTAACGCGGGGAACGGAGATGCCGATAATCACCTGGGCGGTCTTGCCCGTAATGATGAGGCCCTTGGCGCCCACCGCGACAAACGACGCATTATCTGCAACGATGGAAGGGTCTGCGACCTCGACGCGCAGGCGCGTGGCGCAGTTCGTTGCGCCCACGATATTGCCAACGCCACCTAAAAGCTGAATTACCCGCTCAGCGAGGACGTGATCTTGATCGGATTGAATACTGACCTCGCCATTGGGAGATTGCTCTTTGGCAAAGCCGCTTCCCGTTAAACGGTCGATTGCCGCGCGATTGGAGACATGATCCTCGCGGCCCGGCGTCTTAAGGTCATAGACCAAGATGAGTGCTCGAAAACTAACAAAAAAGATGAGGCTAAAGGCAAGACCGATACCGAGCGCCAAAAGGTAGGAGCCGGCATGCATTCGCATGAGTGGGATGAAGTTGAAGGCCGTCATTTCCATGAGACCGCCCGAGAAGATGCCGACGATGCCAAAGAAGTTCATGGTCATGGCAAGGCAGGAGGATAGGACGGCGTAGAGCAAAAAGAGTCCAGGATAGGTGAACATAAAGAGAAACTCGAGCGGCTCGGTGACACCGCAGACCACCGAGGCGACGATGGCGGGCAAAAGGATGACCTTAAGGCCGGCGCGGCGTTCGGGTTTGGCGGTGAAATAGAATGCTGCCGCGATGGCGGGAAGGCCAAAGAGCTTGCCCCAGCCGGTGGCGGTAAAACCTGCCCAGGGCGCAAGTTCATTTAAAGGGCGCGTGCTATGGGAGAGAATGGGGAGCAGGTTGGTCCACGTGGCGTAAATACCGTCGTGAATGACCAGATTGTCGTAATAGATGGGCATATAGAGCAGGTGGTGCAGCCCCATGGGCTCGAGCGCTCGCTCCAAAAACACAAAGATGCCCACGCCGAAGGGGCCGACGCCCGCAAGTGCGTGGCGCAGCGTTTCGGTCACGGCGTATGCGAAGGGCACGATGGCGGCCGAGATGGCGGCAAGGGCAAACACGGCAAAAAAGCTGATGAGGTAGACCAGCGAGGAACCCGAGAAGGTGCCGAGCCAATCGGGAACCTTGGCATCGTAGAAGCGGTCATGGATGGCGACGACGGTTGCCGATACCGCCAGCGGGCCGATAATGCCGGTGTCGAGCGTCTTGATGCCGTCGATGACGGTGATACCGCTGGCGGGGGTCAAAGATGATGGGTACTTAAGCCCAAGGTTGTCTCCGCTCAGCTTAATGATCTCGCTCAAAAAGAAGCAATAGGCAAAATAGGCCACGAGTGCCTCGAGGCAGCAGCGTGCCGGTTGCTTTTGGGCAAGACCGATAGGCAGCGCTACGGCAAAAAGGAGCGGGAGACGTTTAAAGACCGTCCACGAGCCGCGCTGGATGATGGTCCAGAAAACGTACCAAGGGGTTCCGTATACGGCGAGGTCACCGACGATGTCTACGGTCGTGGCGAGGGCGGAGATGCCGACCATGAGGCCTGATATAGAAAACAGCATGGCGGGCGCGAACATGGCTCCGCCAAAACGTTGGATTTTCTGCAGCATAATATGCCTTCCGGATGCAACATGCTGTGCGAGCAAGAACGTTTAAACAATGAACTCATTGTAGAGGACTGGCTGCTTGCCGCATTGACGGTTTTGATTCGGTCCGATTTGGGTTTCGGGGGAACCGTCGACGGTAAATAATCCGTGCTTTACCGATAATCGGTTTAAACAACCCAAAGAAATGCTATCGTGCCTAGCCATACATATTCATTAGAGGTGAAGTCATGCCAAAAGCGATATACGAAGGAATCTACCGAGAAATACGCTCACGCATCATTAATGGGACCTATGCGTTTCAGGAGATGCTGCCAACCGAAGCTGAGTTGACCGCGGAGTTCGGATGTACTCGCAATACTGTCCGTCGCGCCTTGGGTATGCTGGCCGACGGGATGTTTGTGCAGCCCATACACGGCAAGGGCGTGCGCGTTATTTGGCTTAAGGGCGAAACCGACATGTTGGGCGCACTCGAAGAGGTTGAGTCGTTTGGCGAGTTCGCAAAACGCAACAATGCCGTCGCATCGACCGAGGTCAAGTCTTTTGAACATTTGATTTGCACGGAGCAACTTTCTCGTCGCCTGGGCTTTAAGGTGGGCGAGGAGCTGATTCGCGTCGTGCGTGTCCGAAGCCTCAACGGCAGCGCGCGCCAGGTGGACCACGGCTACTTTTTGGCGTCGATCGCCAAGGGCCTGACCCCCGAGATCGCGGCGGATTCTATCTACGGCTATCTGGAGCACAAGCGCGGCATCAAAGTGATGGCGAGCCGCCGTACGGTGAGTGTCGAGCTCGCCAACGATGAGGACTGCAGCTACTTGGACCTTGGCAAGTACAACTGTGTCGCCGTCATGGAGAGCCAGTCGTACACTTCGGACGGCATCTTGTTCGAGGTCACGCATGCCCGCACGCATCCCGAGATCTTCCACTACCGCGTCAACTCCAAGCGATAGCCGGCTAGCTCGCAGTCTGACGAGACTCATGCCCTCAAAGAGAAAACGCCCGGTCAAACCGACGATGCATCGGCTTGACCGGGCGTTTTCTCTGCATTCGATAACAAATAATTGTTTATACAAAACTTGTCAAGTATCAAGTTGAAATTACCGTTCACCGAAGTTTTTCTACCGCTCTAGTAATACTTGTTCAAACAACTAGCCAAATAGCGTATTGTACAAGTCAGCAAAAGGGGCAAAGTCCCCGAGCCAATCTCCGAAGGCGGCGGCAAAGGGTGCCGCCACGGTGTGAAAGGGTGGATTGTAATGAAGAACGAAATGAGCAGAAGGCAGTTCCTGGGCTTTGCTGGTTCCGCGGCTGCGGTTCTTGGTCTGGGCCTCGTGGGCTGCGGTGGTTCTGCCGGCTCTGGCTCCTCTGCTTCTGGTGACGCTGCCGAGGTTTACTTCCTCCAGTTCAAGCCCGAGGTCGACAAGGAGTGGAAGGAGATCGCCAAGGCGTACAAGAAGGAGAAGGGCGTCGAGGTCAAGATCGTGACCGCCGCCTCCAACACCTACGAGGAGAAGCTCAAGTCCGAGATGTCCAAGAGCTCCGCTCCGACGCTGTTCCAGGTCAACGGCCCCACCGGCCTTAAGAACTGGAAGGACTACTGCGCCGATCTTTCCGACACCAAGCTCCGCGGCGAGCTCATCGACGACTCCCTGGCGCTGCAGTCCGACGGCAAGGATCTGGGTATCGACTGGGTTCAGGAGAGCTACGGCATCATTTACAACAAGGAGCTCCTCGAGAAGGCCGGCTACAAGGCCGAGGACATCAACTCCTTCGACAAGCTGAAGGCTTGCGCCGATGACATCCAGGCCCGCAAGGACGAGCTCGGCGTTGACGGTGCCTTCACTTCCGCCGGCATGGATGACTCCTCCAGCTGGCGCTACACCACCCACCTCGCCAACCTCCCGCTCTACTACGAGTTCGAGAAGGAGCACAACCAGGAGGACGACGAGATCAAGGGCGAGTATCTCGACAACTTTAAGCAGATCTTCGACCTGTACATCACCGACTCCACCTGCGATCCTTCGCAGCTCGCCTCTAAGACCGGCGACGACGCCACCAACGAGTTCGCAACCGGTAAGGCCGTCTTCTATCAGAACGGCTCTTGGGCCTACGCCGACCTCACCAAGGCCGGTATGACCGACGACCAGCTCGGCATGCTGCCGATCTACATCGGCGTCGACGGCGAGGAGAACCAGGGCCTGTGCTCCGGCGGCGAGAACTACTGGTGCGTGAGCTCCCAGGCTTCCGAGGATGCTCAGAAGGCCACCGAGGACTTCATGTATTGGTGCGTCACTTCTGACACCGCCACCAGCATCATCGCTGACAAGATGGGTCTGACCGCCCCGTTCAAGAGCGCTAAGGAGACCACCAACGTCTTCTCTCAGCAGGCCGTTGCTATGGCCAAGGACGGCAAGAAGACCGTCGCTTGGGACTTCGTTTACATCCCCTCCGAGGAGTGGAAGAAGAACCTCAAGCAGGCTCTCATCGCTTATGCTGCCGACAACACCAAGTGGGACGGCGTCAAGAACGCCTTCGTCGATGGCTGGAAGACCGAGAAGGCTGCTTCCGAGTAAGCAGTTGCTGCCCAAGCTATCTGATTAGCGACAGGGGGCGGGCAGACGTAGGTTTGCCCGCCCCCTGCATATTGAAAGGACCCTTCTATGGGCAAAGCACTCAAGCGCTGGTGGCCGCTCTTTATGCTGCCCACGTGCCTGGCGTTTATGATCGGGTTCGTGATTCCCTTTATCCAGGGTTTCTATCTCTCGTTCTGCCAGTTTATTACCATCAATAACGCGCACTTTGTCGGTATCGAGAACTACGTGCGCGCACTGACCGACCCGCAGTTCTCCACGTCGTTCTTCTTTACCGTGGCGTTTGCCTTCCTGTCGACGGTGCTCATCAACGTGATCGCGCTGGCCATTGCGCAGGCGCTCACTCGCAAGGCGCTCAAGGGCACCAACATCTTCCGTACGATTTTCTTTATGCCTAACCTGATTGGCGGCATTGTACTGGGTTACATTTGGCAGATTCTGATCAACTGCCTGCTCTCCAACGTGGGTGCCCAGCTTATCGCCCTCAACTCCGCCGCTGGCTTCTGGGGCCTTATCATCCTGACCCTGTGGCAACAGGTCGGCTACATGATGATCATCTACATCGCCGGTCTGCAGTCCATTCCGTCTGATTACATCGAGGCCGCCAAGGTCGATGGCGCTACGGCATGGCAGACGTTTTGGAAGGTTAAGATCCCCAACCTGATGCCGACCATCACCATCTGCCTGTTCCTGTCCATCACCAACGGCTTTAAGCTGTTCGACCAGAACCTCGCCCTTACCGGTGGCGCCCCGGCGCACTCCACCGAGATGCTCGCCCTGAACATTTACAACACGTTCTATTCGCGTGCTGGCATCGCATGGCAGGGCATCGGTCAGGCCAAGGCAGTTATCTTCTGCATCCTGGTTGTCGCTATTTCTATGATCCAGCTTAAGGCCACGAGGTCCAAGGAGGTGCAGCAGTAATGAAACGCGATAAGGCTATCAACCGCGCGCTCTCGATCTTCTTTACGATCCTGTCGCTCGCATGGATCTACCCCGTGTTCATGATTGCGCTCAATTCCTTTAAGAAAGCGACCGCAATCAGCACCACCACGGCGTTCGATCTGCTCACGCCCGAGACGTTCAACGGCCTCGCAAACTACGTGCACGCTCTGAACGAGCAGGGCTTTGCCTCGGCATTTATGTACTCGCTCATCATCACGGTCACGTCGGTCGTGCTGATCTTGGTGTGCTGCTCCATGTGCGCTTGGTACGTGGTGCGCGTCAACAGCAAGATCTCGAACTTCTTCTATTACCTGTTCGTCTTCTCGATGGTCGTGCCCTTCCAGATGCTCATGTTCACGCTGTCCAACCTCGCGGACCGCATCGGCTTTAACACGCCGTTTAACATCTGCTTCATCTACCTTGGTTTTGGCGCGGGCCTCGCGGTCTTTATGTTCGCCGGCTTCGTCAAGAACATCCCGCTCGAGATTGAGGAAGCGGCCATGATCGACGGCTGCAACCCGGTCCAGGTGTTCTTTAAGATCGTCCTTCCCATTATGAAGCCCACCTATCTTTCGGTCGGTATCCTTGAGACCATGTGGGTCTGGAACGACTATCTGCTGCCCTACCTTACGCTCGACTCCACCAAGTACAAGACCATTCCTATCTTGATCCAGTACTTCCGTGGCGGCTATGGCCACGTCGAGCTCGGCCCCATGATGGCATGCATCATGATGGTCGTCATCCCCATCGTCATCATGTACATCTTCTGCCAGAAGTACATCATTGACGGCGTTGTGGCAGGTGCCGTCAAGGGCTGATGCCGTAACTGTTTTGCAAGTTTTGGCGGCGCCCCTCAGCGCGGCGCCGCGTATCGAAAGGTAAAGACATGGCCGAGATCGTTCTCAAACATGTTCAGAAGGTGTATCCCAACAACGAGTCAAAAAAGAAGGGCTTCTTTGGCAAAAAGAAGAAGACCGAGGAGAAGAAGCACAACCTTAAGGTTACCGAGGACGGTGTGCTTGCTGTAGAGGACTTCAACCTCACCGTTCACGACCAGGAGTTCATCGTCCTCGTTGGCCCCTCTGGCTGCGGTAAGTCCACGACGATGCGCATGATCGCCGGCCTGGAGGACATCACCTCGGGCGATGTGCTCATCGATGGCAAGCGCGTCAACGACGTCGCTCCCAAGGACCGCGACATCGCCATGGTGTTCCAGAGCTATGCTCTGTATCCCAATATGACGGTGTACGAGAACATGGCGTTTACGCTCGAGCTCAAGAAGGTCCCCAAGGACGAGATCGACCGTAAGGTTCGCTCCGCTGCTGAGATCCTGGGTATTACCGAGTACCTCGACCGTAAGCCCAAGGCGCTCTCTGGCGGCCAGCGCCAGCGCGTCGCCATCGGCCGCGCCATCGTGCGTGACCCCAAGGTCTTCCTGATGGACGAGCCGCTGTCCAACTTGGATGCCAAGCTTCGTAACCAGATGCGTGCCGAGCTCATTAAGCTGCGTCACGAGATCAAGGGTACCTTCATCTACGTTACCCACGACCAGACCGAGGCTATGACCCTCGGCGACCGCATCGTGGTCATGAAGGACGGCGTCGTCCAGCAGATCGCCACCCCGCAGGAGGTCTTCAACCATCCCGCGAACATCTTCGTTGCCGGCTTCATCGGCGTGCCGCAGATGAACTTCTTCGATGCTCAGCTGGTGCGCTCGGGGAACGGCTTTACCGTCAAGACCGAGGATATGAACGTGGCGCTTGCCCCCGAGACTTGCGCTCAGCTTGCCCTCAACTGGGACGGCGGCGACGTGAAGGAGATCACGGCCGGCGTGCGCCCCGAGCAGATTCTGCTTGCCGACAAGGGCGAGGAGGGTGCGCTTCAGGGCACCGTCGAGGTGACCGAGCTCATGGGTTCGACCGAGCATGTCCACGTGACTGCTCCCGATGGCCAGTTCGTCCTGATCATTCCCGTTGTCGACCTTGAGGCCAAGGGTGCGCTCAAGGCGGGCGACCCCATCTGGTTCAAGTTCGAGAAGAACGCGACTCATCTCTTCGATAAGGTGTCTGGCAAGAACCTTATCTAGGCCCGGTGCATCCAGGCCCTCCCTTTGGGCGACTGCGGCTTTGCCATCCTTTTGCCGTGGTCACATATAAGGCTCCCCTCCCGTCCACTGGGCGAGAGGGGAGCCTTTCTTTGTGTTGGGGCTTTCCGTCTGTCAGTTTGTCTTGATCTGTAACAGGTAGGGCCGATTTCGGACGTTAGATGTTACAGATCGAGACGGTTTCGCTGTGCCAACCATTTCATCTAAATCTGTAACACCAAAGGCGAATTACACCTGCTAGATGTTACAGATTGAGATAAACCCAAGGGGAGGGGCCGGTATGTCTCAATCTGTAACGGCTGGGACCGTTTTTGTTGAGTAATTGCTACGGATCGAGATTGTTTGGCCGAGTCGGATCACAGGGTAACGTGCGGGCACAAAAACGGAGCCGTGTTGCCACGACTCCGTTTCTCAAGAGGATGGGTAAGGGGGATGAGCTAGCTCAGGTGCCAAATCTCGTCGTTGTACTGGGAGATCGTACGGTCGGACGAGAAGGTGCCGGCGTTGGCGATATTGACGAGCGCCTTGCGCATCCAGGCGTCCTGGTCCTCGTAGTCGGCCAGCACGCGCTCCTTGGTCTGGATGTACTCCTCAATGTCGAGCAGGGCCATAAACCAGTCCTTGCCCTTGATGTCGTCGTGCAGACGCTGCAGGCGCTCGGCGTTGCCGGTCGCCATAAAGGCGGGGTTGGTGATGAAGTCCACCAGTAGCTTGATGCCGGGCTTGTGGTAGAGCGCGCCGGCGTCATAGGTGCCGTCGGCGTAGAGTTGCTCGACCTGCTTGGACGAGGCACCAAAGGTGTAGATGTTCTCGTCGCCGACGAGCTCGGCGATCTCCACGTTGGCACCGTCGAGCGTGCACAGGGTCAGGGCGCCGTTGAGCATGAACTTCATGTTGGAGGTGCCGCTCGCCTCCTTGGAGGCCAGGCTGATCTGCTCGGAGATGTCAGCAGCGGGGATCACGCGCTCGGCAGCGGTGACGTTGTAGTTCTCGATCATGACAACCTGCAGGTAGGGAGCCACGTCGGGGTCGTTTGCAATCCACTGCGACAGCGTCAGGATCAGATGGATGATGTCCTGCGCGATGGTGTAGGCAGGGGCCGCCTTGCCGCCAAAGATGATGGTGACGGGGTGCTTAGGCTTATTGCCGTTCTTGATGTCGAGATACTTCCAGATGATGTAGAGCGCGAGCATCTGCTGGCGCTTGTACTCGTGGATACGCTTGACCTGAACATCGATGATGGCGTTGGACGGAATGGTCACGCCCTGCTCGAGCGCCATGAACTGGCGCATGATGGTCTTGGCCTCGACCTTGGTGGCGGCCAGGCGCTCAAGAACGTCCTTGTCGTCGGCGAACTTGGCGAGTTTGCTCAGATCGCCGGTGCTGCGCCAGTCGGTGCCGATTACATCGTCGAGCAGGCTGGCGAGCGCGGGGTTGGCCCCATGGATCCAGCGGCGGAAGGTGATGCCGTTGGTCTTGTTGGAGAACTTCTCGGGATAGATCTCGTAGAACGGATGAAGCTCGGTGTCCTCCAGGATCTTGGTGTGGAGGGCGGCTACGCCGTTGATGGAGAAGCCAAAGTGGATGTCCATGTGGGCCATGTGGACGGTGTCGTATTCGTCGATGATGGCGACGCGCGGGTCATCGTGCTCGGCCTTCGCGATCTCATCGAGCTTGACGATAATGTCGGCGATGGCAGGGGAGACCTTCTGCAGGCTGGCGAGCGGCCACTTCTCGAGCGCCTCGGCAAGAATCGTGTGGTTAGTGTAGGCGACCATGGAGCGTACGATGGTCACGGCCTCGTCAAACTCGATGCCATGCTCGGTGGTGAGCAAGCGAACGAGCTCGGGGATGACCATGGTGGGGTGCGTGTCGTTAATTTGGACCACGGCGTAGTCGGCCAGATCGTGCAGGTTGCTACCGCGCTCGATGGCCTCGTCGATCAGGAGCTGGGCGGCATTGCTCACCATGAAGTATTCCTGGTAGATGCGAAGCAGGCGGCCCTGCTCGTCGGAATCGTCGGGGTAGAGAAACAAGGTGAGGTTCTTGGCGATCTCGGTCTTGTCGAAGTCGATGGAGCTGCCGGGGACCAGGCCGTCGTCGACGCTCGCCAGGTCGAACAGGCGCAGGCGGTTCTTGGTGGGCTGGCCGTAACCGGGCACGTCGATGTTGACGAGCTTGGAGGTAACGGCAAAATCGCCGAACTCGACGGTGTAGGAGCGGTCATCGTCGACTAGGATGTCCTGCTCACTGAGCCACTCGTCGGGGACGGCCTTCTGCTGGTTGTCGACAAAGCGCTGACGGAACAGACCGTAGTGATAGTTGAGGCCCACGCCATCGCCGGTCAAGCCCAGCGTGGCGATGGAATCCAGGAAGCACGCGGCCAGGCGGCCCAAGCCACCGTTGCCGAGCGACGGCTCGACCTCGAACTCCTCGATCTTGTTGAGGTCGTGGCCTGCGGCGGTGAGCTGGTCCTTAACCTCGTCGTAGATGCCGAGGTCGATCATGTTGTTGATGAGCAGTTTGCCGATCAAAAATTCGGCGGAAATGTAATAGAGCTTTTTCTTGCCGTTGTTGAGCGGGCAGGCGGCGGAGCGCTCCTGCACGAGTTTGACCAGCAGCTTGTAAATGCGACGGTCGTCGAGCTGCTCGAGCGAGGTGCCAAAAGACTGCTCGGCGAGTTCCATGAGGTTAATTTGGGGCATGTTTTCTCCTGTGATGGGTTGTTTCATGTCTGCAATTCATAAGAAGCCCGCGCGAGGGGATTGGGGTGGCCTCGCGCGGGAAAAGCAAGCGCGTCCGCACAGTGGGGAGGGGTCGGGCGCGGTAGCTCCTATTGAGGAAGCTCGATTTCGGCTTCCGACGGGATGCGGAAGTAGGTCTCGGTCCAGTCGGTGAGTTTGTGCTCGAGCTCGCGGGTGATGGCGCCGTCGAGCATGCGCCAGGTCCAGTTGCCGCCCAGCGTGGCAGGGGTGTTGATGCGCGCCTCGTTGCCCAAGTTGAGCAGGTCCTGCATGGTGTAGATGCACGTGTCGCTCACGCTGGCGGCGATGGTGCGATTGAGTGCATCTGCCATGGGTTCGCCGGCCTGCTGATGGGTGTACAGGGCTGCCTGCTCGCGCTGACGCGGGGTGGCCGTTCCCTCAAACCAACCGCGCGCCGTCTCGTTATCGTGGGTGCCCACATAGGCGACGGTGTTGGCGATGTAGTTATGCGGCAGGTAGTACGAGTTGGTGCCCTCAAAGGCAAACTGCAGGATCTTCATGCCGGGGAAGCCCGAGTTGTCGCGCATGTCGATGACGCCGGGGGTGAGGAAGCCCAGGTCCTCGGCGATGATGGGCAGCGTGCCGAGCTTTTCCTCGAGCGTCTTGAAGAACTTGAGGCCGGGACCCTGCGTCCACGAACCGTAGGACGAATCGGGTGAGGAGAACGGCACCTCCCAATAGGCCTCGAAGCCGCGGAAGTGATCCAGGCGGATGACGTCGTACATGTCGAGGGCGGCGCGAATGCGGCCCTCCCACCAGGAGAAGCCGTCGGACTCCATGGCGTCCCAGTCGTAGATGGGGTTGCCCCAGTACTGGCCGGTGGCCGAGAACTGGTCGGGCGGCGTGCCAGCGACGCTCACGGGATTGCCGGCGGTGTCGATCTTAAAGAGCTCGGGTGTCGCCCACATCTCGACGGAGTCACGCGAGACATAGATGGGCAGGTCGCCGATGATGAGAATGTCGCGCTCGTTGGCATAGGCCTTGAGGCGGCTCCACTGGCGATCGAAGAAGTACTGCGTCATCTGGTGGTAGAGTATACGCGCCGGATGGTCGGCGCAGACCTTGGCGGAAGCCTCGCCGCGGGTGCGGAGCTCCGCGGGCCACTCCCAAAACGCCTTGAGACCGCACTCCTCTTTGACGGTCATGAACTCACAGTAGGGGATGAGCCAGTCCTCGTTGGCCTGGATAAAGTCATCGAAATCGGCCGGCTTGTCGGCAGCAAAGCGCTCGGCGGCGCGGTCGAGAATCTGACGGCGGCCGCCAAAGATAGCACCGTAGTCGACATTGCTGGGGTCGGATCCCAGATACACGCCATCGATATCGCGCTGCTCCAGATACCCTGCCTCGATAAGCTCGGCAAAGTCGATAAAGTTGGGGTTGCCTGCGCGGGCCGAGAACGACTGATAGGGCGAATCGCCATAGCTGGTCGTCGTAAGGGGCAGAATCTGCCAGTAATGTTGTTTGCACGAGGCGAGAAAATCGACGAAGTCGTAGGCATTCCAGCCAAAGCCGCCGATTCCGTATGGTCCGGGCAGAGATGAGACGGGCATGAGGACGCCGCTTGCACGCTCCATGAATGCGCTCACCAACCTTCTTGTTGTGGGGTCGGCCTGCCGATGGGTATGCAGTCCGCCTCCGATGTTCTGATTCGATACGCCTATTGTAAAACATGTTGTTTAAACATGTACAGGCAAGATAAAAAAGTTGGTCGATTTTCGGCGAATGGCTACATGCCATGAAAAAGCCCCGACCTCACAACGTGAGATCGGGGCAAGAACGGTATGTAGGTTTTTTCTACTCGGCGTCGGCGAAGCCGTTGGGGTTGTGGCTCTGCCAGTTCCAGCTATCGCGGCACATGTCCGCGATGTCGTACTGGGCCTTCCAGCCCATCATGCGCTCGGCCTTGGAGGCATCGCACCAGTTGGCAGCGATGTCGCCGGCGCGGCGCTCGCGGATCACGTAGGGCAGCTCCTTGCCACAAGCCTTGGAGAAGGCGGCGACGACCTCGAGTACCGAGGTGCCGGTGCCGGTGCCCAGGTTGAAGATCTCGACGCCGGTCTTGCCGTTCATCCAGTTAAGGGCGGCAACGTGACCAGAGGCCAGATCGCACACGTGGATGTAGTCGCGCACGCCGGTGCCGTCGGGGGTGGGGTAGTCGTTGCCAAAGACCTGAACGGCCTCGAGCTTGCCCACGGCGACCTGGGCGACATAGGGTACCAGGTTGTTGGGGATGCCCTTGGGGTCCTCGCCGATCAGGCCCGACGGATGAGCGCCGATGGGGTTGAAGTAACGGAGCAGCACGACGTCCCACTCGGGGTCGGCGGTGTGGACGTCCATAAGGATCTGCTCGATCATCCACTTGGTCCAACCATAGGGGTTGGTCGCGGGCTTCTTAGGATCCTCCTCGGTGACGGGCGGGTTGTCCGGGTCGCCGTAGACGGTCGAGGAGCTCGAGAAGATGATGGACTTGCAGCCATGGTTGCGCATGACGTCGATGAGCACCAGGGTGTTCTCGATGTTGTTGTGGTAGTACTCGACGGGCTTGCTCACCGACTCGCCGACGGCCTTAAAGCCGGCAAAGTGGATGACGCGGTCGATCTGATGGGTATCGAAGATCTTGTTCATCGCATCGCGGTCGAGCACGTTGGCCTCGTAGAAGGTGAGGTTCTTGGCGGCCTCGTCGCCCACGATGGTCTTGACGCGGTCGACGGCGACGGCGCTGGAGTTGGAGAGATCATCGACGATGACGACCTGGTAGCCACCCTCGAGCAGCTGAACGACGGTGTGCGAGCCGATAAAGCCGGCGCCACCGGTAACGAGGACGCAGGTGTCTTTGGGGTCGAGTGCTTTGGACATGTAGTCTCCTATCGAATCAGGAACACTTCTAGAGGGGAGTATAGCGCAGGCGGGGACGCCCAAATCGTGCGCTGAGGAAAAGCAGAGGATTATGTTAACGTACTCATAGAAGAGCTTGCTCAATTGTTACCTCAAATTTGACAATTGCTTACGAGCCGCCGACCTTGCAGTTTCCTGCCGTTCGTGGAAATCGTTGGGACGCGTCATATGTACGCTAATATGTATGAGTTGAGCGACATATAAATAAGCATGTAACGGAGTACATATGTCACCAAACAGCGATTCCATCCTTTCCCAGGAGCTCTCGCGCCGCACTGCCCTCAAGGCCCTGTTCGGCGCCGCTTCTGCGGCGGTCCTTTTTGGCCTGCCCGCTCGCGCCCATGCGGCGGAGGCTTCCAAAGAAACCACCGATAAACTGAATGCCGCCCAGGCCCAGCTCGACGAGGTTCAGGCCCAGCTCGACAGCATCGCAAATGAGTATGCGGCGCTGGCCAACAAGAATGCCCAGACCCTCAACGACATCGAGAATGTCCAGGGCAAGATTGACGACACGCAGGCCCAGATCGATGAAAAGAAGGCCGAGCTCAAGAAGAAGCGCAACGACCTTTCCGATCGCGTGGCCGCCAGTTACAAGTCCGGCGGCACGAATATCCTGTCGCTGCTGCTGGCCTCTGGCTCGTTTGAGGAACTCGTCGCCAACGCGCATTACGTTGAGAAGATCAACAAGAGCGACCGCGATGCCATCGAGGATATCCAGACGATTCAGGCTGAGCTCGACGCACAGAAGACCGAGCTCGAATCACAAAAGGCCGACCTGGAGAAACTCAAGGACCAGCAGACGGCTCAGATGCAGGATATGCAGGCCAAGCAGCAAGAAGTCCAGACCGTGCTGAACGGTCTTTCCGACGACGTCAAGGAACTCATGGCTCAGCGCGATTCCGAGATCCTCGCTGCCGCCCAGGCTGAGGAGGCCGCTAGGAAGGCGGCTGCGGCAGCCGCGGCCTCTGCGAACACGGGCTCTTCTTCGGGTGGCGGCTCGTATGCCGGCGGCACCCCGCAACAGACGGGCGGTTCGGGCAAGCAGCAGGCCGTCGTCAATGCGTGCTACTCGACGCCTTCTCCCGGCCAGGGCTGGTGTGCTGCCTGGGTTACCAACGTCTTCCGCAATGCCGGCGTGGGCTATTTTGGCGGCAACGCGTGTGACATGTTCAACGCCTGGTGCTATAGCTCCGACCGCTCGGCGCTGCAGGTGGGCATGATCGTGGCCGATTCCTCGCACAGCGGCACGGGTGCTCCGGGCCTTATCTACGGTCATGTGGGTATCTACGTTGGCGGCGGCATCGTTATGAGCAACGAGGGTGCCATTACGTCGAAGTCGCTTGATTCGTTTATTAGCTTCTATGGCACTGGCTCTGGCGTGCGTTGGGGCTGGCTCGGCGGTATCGCGCTGTCGTAACTGCGGCTTGGTCCGGGACAGTCCGAGAGGCATAAGGTTGCCTGCTCGGGCAGTCCTCGACTGGTTGGGCCCCGCGCCCGCAATATATTTGATTGCCTGCTCGGGCAGTCCTGCGCAAGACGAAGGCCACATTAAGTGGCCTTCTTTGCGTGCGGAACTCGCGATCAATCAAATATATTGCGGGCGCGGGGCCCACTCGGATTCAGAGTGCCACAATCCAGAGTGGTGTCTGAATTAAGGGAAGTGAAGGCCCCTTTGGGGCCTTCTTTTTTATATAAATTCGCCTACTCGGTGGACTTCGGGTTCTAGGTCTACGTCGAATTGGTCTTTGACGGTTGTTTGGATGTGGCGGATGAGTTCGTCGACATCGGCGGCGGTGGCGTGGTCGGCGTTGACGATGAAGCCGCAGTGCTTTTCGCTCACCTGCGCGCCGCCGATGGCGTGTCCTCGCAGGCCGGCGTCCATGATGAGCTTGCCGGCAAAGTGGCCCTCGGGGCGCTTGAAGGTGGAGCCGGCGCTCGGCATGTCGAGCGGCTGCTTGTCCTCGCGGCGTTGGCGGTAGTCGTCCATGTCGGCCTTGATCATCGCGGCGTTGCCCGGGGCGAGATTGAAGGTGGCCGAGAGCACGATGAAGCCGTCGTCGGCAATGCGGCTCTTGCGATAGCCCAGGTTGAGCTCATCGACATCGAACTCAATGATATTGCCGCTGCCGCGGGTGCCGTCGTCGAGCTGGCGAGCAGGTTTGTAGACGCGCACGGACTCCAGTACATCGGCCATGCAGGCACCGTAAGCTCCGGCGTTCATGTAGCAGGCGCCGCCGACCGATCCGGGAATGCCCGAGATGGGCTCCATGCCGGTGAGACCGGCCTCGGCTGCCGCCGCGGCGACATCGGAAAGCAAGGCGCCGGCTGCCGCCGTGACGTGCGTGCCGTTGACCGTAATGTCGGAGAGGCCCTCGCCCAGCGCTACGACGACGCCGCGGATGCCCTTGTCGCCGACGAGCAAGTCGGAGCCGTTGCCCACGATGGTGAGTGGCAGGTCGCAGCGATAACAGGTATCGAGCGTGGCGACGAGGCCCTGCTCGGTATCGGGCGTGACAAAGACGTCGGCCGGACCGCCGATCTTAAACGTGGTGTGATCGCGCATGGGCTCGCTCATGAGCACGTTGTCCTCGCCGGCAACACCGGCGAGCGCGCAGAGCAGGTCTTCGTTAAAAAAGTCGTTCTCGTGCATACGAATATCCGCCTTATGGTGGTCGTTTTCATCAATCGAATGCAATATACCCTACCTGGATGGATTTGGTGCAAAGTAACCTGACCCCAATGCACCAATCGGCTTGCGCTGGCGGCGATAAAGATGCCGTTTACCGGATTGGTAAAGTGTTTATCATCGAGGTAGAGGGGCGGTCGCTATACTTTCAAGAGATTGCGCGTAAACCCGGAAGGAGCGAGATGGCCAACAAAGTCACCCTCAAGCAGATCGCCCAGGAGGTGGGGCTTTCCCCCTCGTCGGTCTCGCTTGTTCTCAACAATCGGCCCTGTCGCATCTCGGAAGAAAACCGCAAACTCATCAAGGAGGTCGCGGCGCGCAACCACTATGTCCCCAACCAGATTGCGCGCAGCCTGGTTATGCGCGAGTCGCGCACCCTGGGCCTTATCGTCCCCAACATCGAGAGCCGTTTTTTTGCCTCGCTCGCCGGGAGCCTGGAAAAGCGCTGTCGCGAGGACGGCTATGCGCTCTTTATTACCAGCTCGGGCGGAAGTGCCGAGGACGATCTGGAGCTGTTGCGCCAGCTGGTGACGCGCGGCGTCGATGGCGTGTTCCTGGTCGTGGGAGATGAGTTTTCCGACGACCGCGCCCTGCGCGAAGAGGTCAGCCATCTGCCCATCCCGGCCGTGATGGTCGACCGCGCCATTGAGGGGCTCGAGTGCGACAAGGTGATGTTCGATCACGAGATGGGCGGCTATATGGCTACGCGCTATCTGGTTGAGCAGGGCCATCGTCGCATTGCCTGTCTCGTTAACGCGCGCCGATCCAACACGGGCCGTAAGCGCCTTGCCGGCTACGAGCGCGCGCTGCGCGAGGTGGGCCTCCCCATCGACGCGCGCTTGGAGTTTGAGAGCGAGTATTACATCCCGAGCGCATACGAGGCCTCGGAGGCAGTGCTCGCGACCGATGCCACCGCCGTGTTCGCAAGTTCGGACAACATTGCGCTGGGCCTGCTCAAGCGCTTGCACGAGATGGGGAAGAACATTCCGGGCGATATCTCGGTGGTGAGCTATGACAACTCGGCAGCCGATGTGCTCTTTGAGCCGGCGCTGACCGCGATTGAGCAGGATCCGGGCGTGCTTGCCGAGCATGCTTTTAGCTGCATGTCCAAGCGACTTGCCGGCAAGGGCGGTAGGCGTGCCGAAGAAGTGGTTTTGGAGCCTGCGCTCATCGTAAAGGGCAGCGTGCTCAATCTTACTAAACACAACTAAACACGTTTACCAATTCGTATAGATCGAATGTGGAATACCTGTGACAGACAATGCCGCAGGTGAGTGTCCAGTTTTGCCGGGCAGCAGGAGAGATAGCGATGATAAAACGTTTTTTCACCATGGTAAAACGTTTTAGCAAATATACTAGTCCCAACGAAAGGTTGCCGTATCGGAGGGCGACCGTGCAGCGAAGGGACATAAACAATGGCTAAAACACTGGGAACGCCGTGGCAAAAGCTGGGACACGAGGTGCCCGCTTCCGAGCTCGAGGGTGTCGATCTGTATTGGCGCGCTTCGAACTACCTGTCTGTCGGCCAGATCTACCTTCGCTCCAACCCACTCATGCGCGCCGACTTTGTCGACGAGAAGACCGGCGAGACGCGTGACTTTGGCCGCCCCGACGTTAAGCACCGCCTGGTTGGCCACTGGGGCACCACGCCCGGCATCAACTTCCTGTTCGGTCATGTCAACCGCCTCATCGCCGATCACAACCAGAACGCTATCTTCCTGATGGGGCCTGGTCACGGCGGTCCCGCCGGTACCGCCCAGTCGCTGCTCGACGGCACCTACCGCGAGATTCGTCCCGACATCACCGATGACGAGGCCGGCCTGCAGAAGTTCTTCCGCCAGTTCTCCTATCCCGGCGGCATCCCGAGCCACTTTGCGCCCGAG